>NZ_JAGINT010000002.1:1203045-1503806 GCF_017876295.1 Kribbella aluminosa
TTGACGGTCGGGTTGCCGACTGTTGCCAGCGGCAACATCAGTGGGGCGGTCACTGCGGTGCTCCCTCGAGCTGGTGGCGGAGCTTCTCGGCGTCCGGGTCGATCCGGCGGTCCGCCCAGCGGACGTAGATCAGCGTGATCGCGAACGTCGACACGAACTGGCCGAGGCCGAACAGCAGCGCGACGGTGATGTTGCCGCCGCCGATCCGGTGCGACATGAAGCCGTGCGCGTAGTCGGCGAGCAGGACATAGACGAAGTACCAGACCAGGAACAGTGCGGTCATCGGGAACACGAAGCGCCGGAACCGGCGACGCAGCTCGGAGAAGTCCGGTGACACCTGGACATCCCGGTACGTCGTCAGGTCCGGATCGCGAGTGGAATCACTCACCGCGGGACCTCCATGGGGATCGTGCCGGGCGGTATGACGAGGCCGGCGAGGTTGCTGCGTCGTACTGTGGCCTGGGTCACGACCGCCCGACAGCACCGGCGCGCACCGGTCGCTCAGCGGAGCAGACCAGTCGACCGGTGGATCACTGCGCTGCGACGAGCGGTAGGAACCGCACGACGAGCGGCGGACGCCCACCACTCGACAACCTCCGGCGAGCGGCGACGGTCAGGCGTGCGGCGGCGGCCGGAGGGAGCCTGCGGCACGGTTGGTCAGTGTCGCAGGTCCGCGATCCACGTCGACCGCCTCGGGCGTGTGCAGGCGGACCATCGAGCGCGCCGTGCCGGCCGGGATCCGGTCGGGGGTGAGCTTCGAGACCACGATGACCGTGACGAACGCGAGCGGCATCGTCCACGCGGCAGGCTGGCCGACGAGTGCCCGCGGCCAACCGCCCTGCGGCCCGCCGGACACGTTCACCAAAGCGGCGGCGCTGGCCGCGATCCCGCCGACGACCAACCCGGCCGCGGCGCCGGTCGTCGACATCCGCCGCCACCAGATCCCCAGCACCAGCAACGGGCAGAACGTCGACGACGCGAGTGCGAACGCGAGCCCGACGGTGTCCGCGAGACTCAACGCACCCGTCACCGTGAACGCCAGGTACGGCACGATCATCGCGATCAGCGCCGCGATCCGGAAGCTGCTCACCGCGACGTAGTCCCCGCCGGTCCACCGGTGCAGCCGGCTCCGCAACAGGTCCTGGTCGATCACTCCGGCGATCGCGACCGTCAGCCCGGACGAGGTCGACAGGAACGCCGCGAACGCGCCCGCCGCGACGAGTGCACCGAGCAGATCCCCTGCTGTACCAGGGAAAATCCGTCCGGGCAGCTCGAGTACGACGGTGTCACCGCCGGTGGCCACCAGGTCCGGCGCGAACGTCCGCCCGAGTACGGCGTACATCGGAGGGAAGAGGTAGAACAGGCCGAGCAACGCCAGAACGACCACCGTGGTACGCCGGGCCGCGCGGCCGTCGGGGTTGGTGTAGAAGCGGACCAGGACGTGCGGGAGACCCATCGTCCCGAAACAAAGGGCCAGGAGCAACGAGTACGTCGCGTACAGCGGGTGGTCGCGGCCGCCCGCGCGGGACAGCGGCTCGGCCCACGCGGCGGCGGCCCCGTGCAGTGAATCGAGCACGCCGGTCGGCTGGTGCCAGACGAGCAGGATGACGAAGATCGGCGCGGCGAGCGCGGTCAGCTTGAGCCAGTACTGGAACGCCTGGACGAACGTGATCGACCGCATTCCGCCGGCGGCGACGTTGATCACCACGATCACCGTGACGACCGCGGCCCCGACCTGTGGTGGCGCGCCGGTCACGGTCTGGACGGCCAGGCCCGCACCCTGCAGTTGGGGCAGGAGGTAGAGCGTCCCGATGCCGACCACGAGCCCGGCGCAGATCCGTCGTACGGCGGCGGACTCGAAGCGGGTCTCGGCGAAGTCCGGCAACGTGTACGCGCCGGACCTGCGCAGGGGTGCGGCCACCAGGACCAGCAGCATCAGGTAGCCGACGGTGTAGCCGACCGAGAACCACAGCATGTCGGCGCCGTTCACCAGCACGAGTCCCGCGACGCCTAGGAACGACGCGGCGGACAGGTACTCGCCGCTGATCGCGGACGCGTTCCAGCGTGGCGAGACCGCGCGGCTGGCGACATAGAAGTCACTGGTGGTCCGTGAGATCCGTAGCCCGAACAGACCGATGCCGATCGTTGCCACGACCACCAGCCCGATCGCGGCCACGCTGATCGCGGCAGGCACTACTGCCGCCCTACGAACTCGGTGAACTCCGCTTCGATCCGCTCGGCGTTGCGGACGTAGATGCGCGCGGCTATGTACACCACGGGGTACACGAGGATGCCAAGAATGACCCAGGGCAGTGGCAGGCCGAGCACGGAGAGGGTGCGGGTCGGTGGGACGAGCCAGAAGAGCAAGGGGATGCTGCCGAGGACGAGCAGTACGCCGCCGATGACAGCCAGCGTGAGCCGAAGCTGGGACTGCACCAGCGACTGCATATAGACCTGGCCGAGTCTTGTTTGCTCGTCGATCTCTCTGGTGCCTGTGGGGGTGAGGGGACGGCGGGCTGCGCTCGCTCTAGGGCTCGTGACACGTACTCGTCTGGGTGCGTCCGGCGTACTCATCGAAGCAGCCGTCTCATCGGGAGCGGACCAGGAGGTCGCGGAGCTCGCGGGTGTGGCGTCGGCTGACCGGGAGCCAGTCGTCGCCGACCCTGACCGAGCAGCGGCCGCCGTCCACCCGCATCTCGTCCACGTGCTGCAGCGCGACCAGGGTGCTCCGGTGGATCCGGGTGAAGCCCGCGTCGCGCCAGCGCTCCTCCAGCGTGCTCAGTGGGATGCGTACGAGGTGGGAGTTCTGGCCGGTGTGCAGGCGCGCGTAGTCGCCCTGTGCCTCGACGTACCGCACCGTGGAGCGCTGTACGAACCGGGTGATGCCGGCCAGCTCTACCGGGATCACCTCGTCGTCCGTCTCGTCAGGGGTCTGCAGAGCGGCCGGAGCGCCCTGGGTGACGACCCGGCGTACCGCCTCCGCCAGCCGCTCCTGCCGGACCGGCTTCATCACGTAGTCGGTCGCCTCCAGGTCGAACGCCGCCACCGCGTGCTCGTCGTACGCCGTCACGAACACGATCTGCGGACGGCTGGCGAACTTGGACAGCACCCGGGCCAGGTCGATGCCGTCCAGACCGGGCATCTTGATGTCGCAGAACACCACGTCCAGGTCGGTCGCCTGCAGGATCTTCAACGCGTCCGGCCCGTTCGAGGCGGTCCGGATCTCCCCGATCCGCGGGTCCTGCCCCAGCAGATACACCAGCTCGGCCAGCGCAGGCTCCTCGTCGTCCGCAACCAGCGCGCGCAGGGCAGTCTCGGCCATAGAGCGAACTCTAAGGGGACGCGTGGACTCCTGAGGAGTATTTGGGGATCCGGAAAGTCACCTTGGTGCCGGCGTCCACGGCCGTCTCCACGATCAGGCCGTACGGGTCGCCGTACACCTGGCGGAGCCGGGCGTCGACGTTGCCGAGGCCGACGGAGTCGCCGCTGGACACGCCGGACAGCGCCGCCCGGATCACCTCCGGGTCGCTGCCGGCGCCGTCGTCCTCGACGCTGATCTCCGCCTCGTTGATCCGGTCCCGCGCCCGGATCGTGATGTTGCCGACCCCCGTCGTACCCTCCAGACCGTGCCGTACGGCGTTCTCCACGAGCGGCTGCACCACCAGGAACGGGATGACCACCGGCAGCACCTCAGGAGCGATCTGCAGCGACACCTTGAGCCGCTCACCGAAGCGGGGCCTGCTCCAGGACCAGGTAGCGCTCTACGTTGCGCAGCTCGTCCGCGAGCGTGGTGAACTCGCCTCCACGACGCAGTGCGTACCTGGAGAAGTCAGCGAACTCCAGGAGCAGCTCACGCGCCCGCTCGGGGTCTGTGCGGACGAACGACGCTATAGCCGCCAGAGCGTTGTAGATGAAGTGCGGGCTGATCTGAGCGCGGAGTGCACGCAGCTCGGCCTCCATCGCGCGGGTGCGCTCCTTGTTGAGCTCAGCGAGCTCCACCTGTCCGGAAACCCAGCGGGCGACCTCGTCAGTCGCCCTGACAAGCGCGGCCGACGTGCTGTTGCTGTACGCCACCAGCACGGCAACAACCCGCTCCTCGGTGACGATCGGTGCGACCACCGCCGTACGGATCGGACACTGCGGGTCCCCGCAGGCGACGTCGTGTGCACCGAGGACGGCGGTACGGCCTGAGCGCAGCGTCGGCGCAGACAGGTCCTTGGCGTCGCGGCGGTGGTTGCTCTCGTAGGGGCCGCCGACGCCGTCCCACGCCAGTACGCCGGATGCGTCGCAGATCGCGATGGCCGCCGTACCGAGGAGGTCCCGGAGATGGCGGCTGGCCTTACCGGCCGCGGCAGGTGTCAGGCCTTCACGCAGGTGTGGGCTGGCCAACGAGGCGGTATGCAGGGTCGCATACGTCGCCTTGTCGGCCGGAGTCCCGAAATGCTTCCGCCGGCGCGCGAACACCCCATGACGGTAACCGCTTAGCCCTCCGCACGCGGCCTGAACGCCTCCAGCGCCTCCGTGTCGGAGTACGTGTGCAGGAGGTACTCCTCGACCCACTCGGTACGCCCCGGGTACGTCGACTCGCTGACGATCCGGTCCGCCGCCTTAGCAGCGTCAATCGGTGTGTGGCGCAGCTGTACGCCGTTCTCGGACAAGTGCGCCCACGTGGGACCAGGAGCGCCGTACGGCATCCCCACGCTGCCCGCGTTCACCACTTGCCGCCGGTCGACCTGCCGCGCGTACGGCATGTGCGTGTGCCCGCAGACAACAGTCCTGACCTCCTCCGGCAGCCCCGAGAACACCTGCGCCCACCGGGAGATCGGGCTGTCCACCAGCACCATCTCCACGTCGTCCCGCGGGGTGGCGTGGCAGAACAACACGTCCCCGATCGTCACCGTCAACGGCAGCCCCGCCAGCAACTCCACCTGATCCGCCCGCAGCTGCTCCGCGGCCCAGGGAGACACCGCATCCGGTGGCTCCTCGTCATACGTCCCCCGAACCATCTCCACCAGCTCCCGGTCCGCATTACCCCGCACCCACACCACCCGATCGCCCAGCCCTGTCAGCACATCCAACGTCTGCACAGGCATCGGCCCACTGGCAATATCCCCAGCCAGCACCACAAGATCAGCCCTCTGCACCTCCGGCTCACCCAAAACAGCCTCCAGCGCAGGCAGCACCCCATGAACATCAGCAAGCACAGCAATCCGCTCCATCCCGTCAGTCTGCTGCCGAATCCCTTGCAGCACCGACGGATCTGCTGAGGGCAGATCAGCTGGTCAGCTCGAAGGACTTCGCCGTCATGACCTGTGTAGCCCGCTCGCACGCACCGGTGTCGATGGCACATCGGACAACTGCGGCCTTGGTGGCGGGTGCCATCTGGCCGCCGGACACGACCGCCGCCAGTAGGAGGTGGTTGTCGTCCTCGGCCACCGTTCCGTGGAAGCAGCCGCTCCACTGCCGGATCACGGCCGCGGTCCGGGCGTCCAGCGCGGTCACGATGTTGCTGCAGCCTTCGCCGTACGTCGGAACGCCGATCGCGACCGCTCCGTCCGGCGTGATTCCGGTGACCCCGTAGTCGCAGGTCCGGAACCGCTTCTTGGCGCCTGAGGTTTCGACGACCGTGCTGCACTGACCGCCCTCGGCCGTGGGATTCGACGCGACCAGCTGCCCGTCGGACGACATCGCGATCGGCGCCGGCGGCCGATGGCGGGGCGCGCGGGTGGAGTCGTCACATCAAGCGCCGATCTGCAGGCCGGCCTTGGTGAGGGGGGTCGCGAGTTCGCAGGTGCCGGTGGTGATGGTGCAGCGGACGATGGCGGCCGGGGTGCCCGCGCCGTCGTCGGCGAGCAGTAGGAGGTGCTGGTCGTCCTCGGGGACTGCCTGGCGGAAGACGCCGCTCCACTCGTGGATCAGGCTGCCGTTCTTGGCGTTCAGCGCGGCCGCGATGCCCTGGCCGTAGCCGTCCTCGTACATGGGGCCTGCGATCACAGTGGCGGCGTCGGGGGTGAAGCCCGCGATGATGTAGTCGCACGTGCGCCAGAGCCGCTTCCCGGCCGGGACGGTGAGCAGGTTACTGCAGCTGTTCTGGTTCGCCTGGGTTGTGATCGAGCCGGCCGTGTCGACGCTCGATACGGCCATCGCGGAGGGGATCGCCTTGAGCGGGGTGGCCTTCGAGTCGCCGGGCGTCCACTGGTAGAGGGTGGTGGTGCCGTTCCGTGTCGTCGACGCGTCGAAGTACACCGTCCCGTTCGTGTAGCCGCGCAGCATGGTGTTCCAGACGCCGGGGATCTGGACCTGCTGGACGTTCTGGGTCTTGGCGTCCTCGGCGTACACGGTAGCGCCGCCGGTCGGTTCGCCGGTGGACTTCAGCTTGGTGCCCAGGTACGCCGCGGCGGTCCCGTCGTCGGTGGCGAAGATCTGGGTGACGTCCGGGGTGTGGCGGATGATCTTGCCGTTGTCGTCGAACGTGAGCAGCTCGTTGCCGGAGCCCTTGGTGACGACGGCGAGCGACGTGATACCGAGCCGGGCGACCTGCTGGATGTCCATGGTGCCGGGGATCGTGATGTCGCTGCCGGCGCCGCCGAGGACCTTGCGGCCGTACAGGTACGCGACCTGCGGTTCCCGGCCCTGGGCGAGCGTCTTCAGGTCGATCCTGGTCGTCGGCAGGCTCGTGGGCGTGGCGGTGGTCTGCGACGGGGGCGCCGTCGGTTTCGGCGTGCTGGTGGCCTCTGACCGGGCCGCCGTCGGCTTCGGCGTACCGCTGGATGGCGTCTGGGCGCTGGCCGCCGTCGACAGCGGGGCGGCTACGGAGCCCTCCGCGTTGGCTTGCGGCCCCTGGCGGTACGCGAGCGCTCCGCCGCCTGTCACGGCGGCCACGGCGACGGCTGCGACGAGGGCGGCCAAGCGGCCGTTCTGCACTCGCATTCGGCGATCTCCTTGCACAGTCATGGTCAGGTCACGGTCGGTACGGACCGTGCGGCGGACCACGGTCGGAGCGGGAGGCAGCCCCCCGCTGTCGGGGACTGTGACGCCCGGAAATGCCGCTTTGTTCACTCCCGCGAACGGGTCGCAGGTCAGATCGAGCATAATTGCGCCATGGACCAGCCTGACCGGATCGGCCGGTACTCCCTGGTCCGCCGGGTGGGTGCCGGAGGTTTCGCGACCGTCTGGCTGGCCCGGGACGAGCAGCTCGACGCCGAGGTCGCGGTCAAGATCCTGTCCGAGAACTGGGTCGAGGACGAGGACGTCCGCCGGCGGTTCCTGGCCGAGGGCCGGTTCCTGCGCAAGGTCGACTCGCTGTACGTCGTCGGGGTGCACGACATCGGCGAGGCCGACGACGGCCGCCCGTTCATGGTCCTCACGTACGCCGACGGCGGCACGCTCGCGGACCGGATCAAGGCCGGCCCGCTCGAGCTCGGCGAGGCGGTCCGGATCATCACCCAGGTCGGCCGCGGCCTCAAGCACCTGCACGCCCGCGGCGTCCTGCACCGGGACGTGAAGCCGGCCAACGTGCTGTTCCGCTCCGGGCCGAACGGCGACCGCGCGATGCTGTCCGACCTCGGGCTGGGCAAGTCGCTGGCCGAGGTGTCGCGGATCACCATGCCCGGCGGCACTCCGGCGTACGTCGCCCCGGAGCAGGTGATGGGCGAACGCCTCGACCACCGCGCCGACCTCTACTCGCTCGGCGCCGTCGCCTACGCCGCGTTCACCGGCCAGGCGCCGCACGGTGTCGCCACGCTCGGCGCGGTGATGCAGATCGAGAAGCCGCCGCCCTCGATGACCACCCTGCGCGCGGACGTCCCGGACGCGATCGACGTCGTCGTACGGCGTGCCCTCGAGCCGGACCGGGATCAGCGCTGGCCGGACCTGGACAGCTTCCTCGACGCGCTGCGCGAGGCCCACACCACCGGCAAGGTCCCGGCGCGGCTGGTGCCGGCCGCGGAGATGCCCGCGCCGACCGGGACAACCGCCCCGGTCGACCAGGCGACCGCGTTGTCCAGCGCCAACGAGCGGACGGTCGCGGCGAGGCCGAGGCGCAGGCGGGCCGGTGTGATCACCGCGCTGGCCGCGGTGCTGCTGGCCGCGGGCGGTGGGTACGGCGGGTACGAGTACGTCCTGACCCGGCCGGTGAAGGTGACGGATTTGCCCTTCTCCGTGGAGGTTCCGCGGTCGTGGGGGCAGAAGGCGATCGACAGCGGTTCGCAGTCGCTGCTGGTCAGCTCGAACACCAGGGCCTGGCAGAGCAACGCGAGGGTCGAGGGCGTCTTCGTCGGGCTGGTGCGGGCGAGCACGCTGCCACGAACCGTCACTCCGCCCGACGGATGCACCGTGAGCGGTCAAGACGTGCGGAACGGCACCGCGACCTTCCAGCTGACCTGCGGCGCCGGCCCGGCGGTCGTCGAGCAGTACCGGCAGGTCGGCGACGTACAGATGCACATCCAGGTCCGGGCGTCCGACGCGAACACCCGGACGGACGTCCTGGACTCGGTGCAGTACAAGACCTCCTAGAGCACCAGCGACGAGATCGACGACACGGACGCCGTACGGTTGTCGCATGACCGATCTGTCCGCGGCGATCGACCGCGTTCTGCCCAGCGTCCGTGCCGACCTCGAGGACCTCATCCGGATCCCGTCGGTCAGTTACGAACCGGCCCGTGCGGCCGACGTCCAGCGGTCCGCCGAGGCGACCGCGGCGTTGTTCGAGGCCGAGGGCTTCATGGTCAAGATCGTCCGCGCGGGTGACGGTGCGCCGGCGGTGATCGCGAAGAAGCCGGCCCCGGCCGGGAAGCCGACCGTACTGCTGTATGCCCATCACGATGTGCAGCCGACCGGCCCGGTCGACCAGTGGACGTCCGAGCCGTTCGAGCCGACCGAGCGCGACGACCGGCTGTACGGACGCGGCGCCGCCGACGACAAGGCCGGGATCGCCGCGCACCTGGCCGCCGTACGGGCCTTCGGCAACGATCTGCCGGTGGGCGTGACGGTGTTCGTCGAGGGTGAGGAGGAGATCGGCTCGCCGACCCTGCTGCAACTGCTCGACGAGTACGCCGACGAGCTCGCCGCGGACGCGATCGTGATCGCCGACTCCGGCAACTGGGAGGTCGGGACGCCGGCGCTGACCGTGTCGCTGCGCGGCCTGGTCGAGTCGTACGTCGAGGTTCGAACGCTCGAGCACGCCGTCCACTCCGGGCTCTTCGGTGGCCCGATCCCGGACGCGCTGTCGGCGCTGTGCCGGCTGCTCGCGACGCTGCACGACCACAAGGGCGACGTCGCGGTCGACGGACTGCACGCGTCGCGCGCCGCGGACGTCGTCTACCCGGAGGACCGGCTGCGCGCCGAGTCGTCGGTACTGGACTCCGTCCGGCTGACCGGCTCGGGTTCGCTCGTCGACCGGCTGTGGACGCGGCCGGCGGTCGCCGTGGTCGGCATCGACGCACCGTCGGTGGCCGAGGCCAGCAACACGCTGGTGCCGGTCGCGCGGGCGAAGGTCAGCCTGCGGGTCGCTCCAGGTGACGACGCCGTGAAGGCGAGCGCCGCGCTGCGTGACCACCTGGAGAACAATGCGCCGTGGGGTGCGCAGGTCACCGTGACCGAGGGCCAGACCGGCCAGCCGTGCAGCGTGAACGCCCGCGGCGCCGGCTACGAGGCGGCCCGCTCGGCGTTCCAGGAAGCCTGGGGCGTGGAGCCGGTGGACATGGGCATGGGCGGCTCGATCCCGTTCATCGCGGAGTTCCAGCAGGCCTTCCCGGCGGCGGCCATCCTGGTCACCGGCGTCGAGGATCCGGACACCCGCGCACACGGCATCGACGAGGGCCTGCACCTCGCCGAGTTCCGCAAGGTCTGCCTCGCGGAGGCCCTGTTGCTGCAGAACCTCGCAAACCAGGCGTGACCGGGCTTTCCGGCGACCCAGTGTTTGGCATAGGTTTCGGCGAGTGAAGATCGCAGTCGTACGGGAGACCAGACCGGCCGAGCGCCGGGTCGCGCTGGTGCCGGAACATGTCGCGAAACTGATCGAGCTCGGCTACGAGGTCGCGGTCGAGCCGGCCGCCGGTGAACGCGCGCTGTTCTCCGACGACCAGTACCGCGCGGCGGGCGCCGAGGTTGCCTGGGGTGCCGATCATGCCGCCACCATCGTGGCGTCCGTACAGCCGCTGGAGCGCGAACGCCTGCAGCGGCTGCACGCCGGTACGGCGCTGATGTCGTTCCTGCCGACGAACCCGCCGGATGTGGTCCGCACCGCAACGCGGGCCAAGCTGACGGCGTTCGCGATGGAGCTGATCCCGCGGATCTCCCGGGCCCAGTCGATGGACGCCCTGTCCTCGCAGGCGCTCGTCGCCGGGTACCGGGCCGCGATCGTCGCCGCCGAACGGCTGCCGCGGTTCTTCCCGCTGAACATGACCGCGGCCGGTACCGTCCCGCCGGCCCAGGTCGTGGTCCTCGGCGCGGGCGTCGCCGGACTGCAGGCGATCGCCACCTGCAAGCGCCTCGGCGCCGTCGTCAAGGCGTACGACGTCCGCACCGCCGCCGCCGAGGAGATCGCCTCGATGGGCGCCGTGCCGATCGAGCTCGAACTCGGAACCCTCGACGGCCCCGGCGGGTACGCCCGCGAGATGACCCCCGAACGCGCGCAGCTCCAGCGTGATCTGCTGACGCCGTACGTCGCTGCGGCCGACGTCCTGATCACCACCGCTGCCGTGCCGGGCCGGACCGCGCCGATGCTGGTCACGCGGTCCATGGTCGAGCAGATGAAGCCCGGCTCCGTGGTCGTCGACCTGGCGTCCGAGCAGGGCGGCAACGTCGAGGGCTCGGTCGCCGGTACCGAACTGACGATCGGCGACGCACTGGTCTGGGGCGGCGCGAACGTGCCGTCGCAGATGGCCGGCCCGGCCTCCCGGCTGTACGGCCAGAACATCGCGAACCTGATCCGGTTGATGACGCGGAACGCCGCCTTCGACCCGGACTTCGAGGACGAGATCGTCCGCGGCTGCTGCGTGACCCACGACGGCAGTGTGCTGCACGAGCCGACCCGTGCCCTGCTGGAAGGACCCCAGGCATGAGTGAATCGATTGCGCTGCTGACGATTTTCGTCCTCGCGGCGTTCGTCGGCGTGGAGGTGATCAGCAAGGTCTCCTCGACGCTGCACACCCCGTTGATGTCCGGGGCGAACGCGATCCACGGCGTCATCCTGGTCGGCGCCATCATCGTCACCGGCGCCACCAACTCGGTGATCGTGATGATCGTCGGGCTGCTGGCCGTCGTACTGGCGACGGTCAACATGGTCGGCGGGTTCGTGGTCACCGACCGGATGCTGGAGATGTTCAAAGGTCCGGGGGCTCGCAAGAAGGAGCTGCACAAGTGATCCCCACCTGGGCCCAGATCGGCTATCTGGTCTCCGCGGTCTGCTTCATCGTCGCGCTGAAGGCCCTGTCGTCGCCGCGCAGCGCTCGCACCGGCAACCTGATCGGCGCCGCCGGTGCCGTGCTCGCGGTGCTGATCACGTTCGCCGCCTACAAGCCGAACCACCTGGCGCCGATCCTGATCGCGCTGATCATCGGCACGATCGGCGGGGTGATCGGCTCCCGGCGCGTGCAGATGACGCAGATGCCGCAGCTCGTTGCCTTGTTCAACGGTGTCGGCGGCGGCGCGGCCGCGCTGGTCGCGTTGCTCGAGCTCGGTGAGGTGACCGCCGACGCGACCGTCGCGGCGATCGCGACCGCGTTCACGATCCTGGTCGGGGCGATCAGCTTCGCCGGTTCGGTGGTGACGTTCGCCAAGCTGCAGGAGCTGATGACGACCCGGCCGGTGACGTTCCCGGGCCTGCCGGTGCTGTTCGTCGCGTCGCTGCTCGGCGGCCTGGCGCTCGGCGTCTGGCTGGTGTCGGACCCGCGCGTGTGGGTCGGCGTACTGCTCTGCCTCGTCGGTCTCGCGATCGGCGTGATGCTGGTGCTGCCGGTCGGCGGTGCCGACGTACCGATCGTCATCTCGCTGCTGAACGCCTTCACCGGTCTGACGGTGGCCGCGGGCGGATACGTCCTCGGCAACACGCTGCTGCTGGTGGCCGGCACGCTGGTCGGCGCGGCCGGTTCGTTGCTGACCAAGCTGATGGCGAACGCGATGGGGCGGTCCGTCTTCAACATCCTCTTCGGCGCCGTCCGTGGCGGATCGACGCTCGGCGCTGGTACGGCGTCCGACCGGCCGGTGATCTCGGCGGGTCCGGAGGATGTCGCGATCCTGCTCGGGTACGCGAACAAGGTCATCATCGTGCCCGGGTACGGGCTGGCCGTCGCGCAGGCGCAGCACACCCTGCGCGACCTGGTCGAGGAACTGCACAGCCGCGGGGTGAAGGTCGACTACGCGATCCACCCGGTCGCCGGCCGGATGCCGGGCCACATGAACGTGCTGCTCGCCGAGGCCCAGGTCCCGTACGAGCAGCTCCGCGAGATGGACGACATCAACGGCGACTTCAAGACGACGGACGTGGTGCTCGTCGTAGGCGCCAACGACGTCGTCAACCCCGCCGCCCGCAACACCCCGTCCGCCCCCATCTACGGCATGCCGATCCTGAACGCCGACGAGGCCCAGCGAGTCATCTTCCTCAAACGCTCCATGCGCCCCGGCTTCGCCGGCATCGAAAACGAACTCCTCTACGACCCCCGAACCACCCTGCTCTTCGGCGACGCCCGAGACTCCCTGACCAAACTCCTGGCCGCCCTAAAAACGGTCTAGCCCAATTCAGTACCGGAAAGCCGCGCTCCCATCCGGGCGCGGCTTTCCTGCGTTCATCCGGACGACCTTCAGTTTCGTGGAGGTCGGCCGTACCGGGAGCCGAGGTGGCGCCGAAGCGACCGCGACGTCAGGGGTTCACCTTTCACATTGCCCGTTCACCCTCCTCACACCGTTGGTGAAGGGGCACTGTGACGGGTGAACCTCTCAAATGCCGCCCATTGCAAGGGAGCCGGGCCGCACCAGCGGTGGACGCCCGCGCAGGCGAAAGTGCCTCGGACCTCGGTCTACAGCCCCGCTTCGGGAGGTTTTGCGTGCGTCCGTACCGAGAGTCCGGGCGGCGCACCCATTCCTCTCGCCCTTCCCCCACCAAGGAGAACACCTTGTCCTGCCATGCGACGCCCCTTTCCCGAGCCTGGGACTGGGGCTAATCCATCCATCCACCCACCCTGCTGCGGCGCCCGAACCCGCAACCGATGGTGCAACTCGAATCTTTCCACCGAGGCCCACGATAAATTTCAAGATCTCAGGTATCCCTGGTCGCTTCCAGTACGATTCTGGATAGACGTACCGAAGCTCTATACCGCGCTCAAGATGTGGCCGGTCGGTAAACGTGTCGGGATTCCAGTTGGTTGTAGGCGCATCCCGCACCAATCCCCAGATTTCTCTGGCCGGAACCTTTACATTCTCTGGTTGGCGATTTCACGCCCCTCGAGGATCTCGACATCGCCGCTTCTTCGCTGCACCAGGAAGTTCGCTAGGTCGGCGGTGAACCGGTTCGCGGCGAGTCGGTCCGAGCGGAGTTGCTCGCTCAGTACGTCGATTTCCTGCTGACGGCTTTCGGCAAGGCGGCTGAAGATCAGCGCTGGGTCCAGTGGATACTCGACGCCCTCGACCCAGCTCTGTACGACAAACCCGAGGTCGCGCAGGCGCTGCAGCTGCTGGGAGGTCTCGTCCTCGGTCTGTCGGAGCTCGGCGGCCAGTTCGTTCAGCCGGGTCGCACGCCCGAGCTCCGGCCGCTGCAGCAAGGTCCGGTAGACCGCGAGTAGGTCTTCCGTCAGGGCCGAGGAGTCGAACTACGGCGTCAGACCCAGCCGCGTTTGGCCGCGGCTACTCCGAGTTCGAAGCGGCTGGCGGCGTCTAGGCGTTCGGAGAGGTTGGCGGTGATGCGACGGGCGGTGCGGAGGGAGATGCCGAGGAGACGGGCGACTTGCTCATCCTTGGCGCCGCCGGCGAGGAGACGCAGTACTTCGGACTCGTGGGGTGTCAGCGGCGTCTCGTCGTCGCGGTCGTCCGGGTCGAACAGTTCCGCGGCGCGAGACCAATAGGCGTCGAACAGCGCGAGGGCCATGGCGACAACAGCCGGTGTGCGGTGGATTACCGCGCCGGCAGTCGGGTTCTCCGGGTCCATCGGCATCATCGCGATCTCCCGGTCAAAGAGAAGGAGGCGCATCGGCAGCGTCGGCGTCACTCGAACCTCGCCGCCCAGTCTGTGCATCGTCTCGGCGTACTCCACCGCCTGTTTCGAGGCGGTCATGCTCTGGAGGTACACCGTCTTCATCTTGAGACCGCGTTCCAGCAGTTCGAAGTCGGGCGAGCGCTCCGACTTCGGCAGCGATTCGTCGAAGTGCGCCGGCACCAGGCCCCAGAATGTGTCCTTCGCCTTCAGTGCGAGCTCTTCGATTCGACGGGATGCGTTCGCGCGGCCCTTGAGCACCTCGACATCCCCGCTGCTCCGCGAGGTCAACAGTTCGTTGTACTGCTCTGCGATGACCTCGGCGGACGCTTCGGCTTCTTTCAGCTCACCGAGTGCCTTGCCCAGTTCGGTGCGGCGCCGTTCGGCGAGGCCGGTCAGCCCGACCCGAGGGTGGACTGCGTGTTCACCTTCCGGATTGGTCCAGGTCGGCACGAGCAGTTCGAGCTTTCGAAGCTTGTCCAGCAGTTCGTCCACCTCACTGGGCGAACGGTCTACTAGCGCCGCAATCTGCTCGGGCGTACTGTCTGGGTGGCTGAGAAGGGCGTGATAGACCGCAAAAGTGGCTTCGTCCACCCCCAGCGGCTCGAGCACGATCTTTCTCCTCCAGAACTTGTCGGAACCGACCATATACAGACAGCGTCGACAAAGAGGACACATAGGTCGGTTCCGGATTATTTCGAAGGGTCAGAGTGTGATCAAGAAGCTGCTGGCTGTAGTCGGCGTTGCGCTGCTCGCAGTTGCCGCCACCCCACTGACCGCGTCGGCGACGAGCGAGAGCCCGGCTTGTCAACTGGTCCAGGCCTGCTGGTAGTTGGAGCGGGCACTGCGTCGTGTCCCGTAGACTGTTGGTGTGGCTCGTGGCGATGGTCGGCTTACTCATGAACTCGACCCGCAGGATCTGGGTCCGCAGGACGCTTGTGGCGTCTTCGGGGTCTGGGCGCCGGGTGAAGAGGTTGCCAAACTGACGTACTTCGGGCTCTACGCCTTGCAGCATCGGGGGCAGGAGTCGGCGGGGATCGCGGTCAGTAACGGGAGCCAGATTCTCGTGTACAAGGACATGGGGCTGGTCAGCCAGGCCTTCGACGAGGCGACCCTGGCGTCGCTGCGGGGGCATATCGCGATCGGTCACTGCCGGTACTCGACGACCGGGTCCAGTGTCTGGGCGAACGCGCAGCCGACGTTCCGCAGTACGGCGACCGGCTCGATCGCGCTCGGGCACAACGGGAACCTGACCAACACCAGTGAGCTGGCCGCCAGTCTCGCCGGTGAGGGTGATCTGGATCTCGGTCTGGACGCCGAGGTCGACCACGCGAAGGCGAACGCCAAGCACGGCGCCTCGAGCGACACCGACATCCTGACCTCGATGCTGGCCGGCTACCCGGACCTGACGATCGAGCAGGCCGCGGCCCGGATCCTCCCGAAGGTCAAGGGCGCGTACAGCCTGATCTTCATGGACGAGAACACGCTGTACGCCGCTCGCGACCCGCAGGGCATCCGCCCGCTGGTGCTGGGCCGGCTGGAGCGCGGCTGGGTGATCGCGAGCGAGACCGCCGCGCTGGACATCGTCGGCGCGTCCTTCATCCGTGAGGTGGAGCCGGGCGAGATCGTCGCGATCGACGCCGAAGGGCTCCGGTCGACGAAGTTCGCCGAGCAGGACCCGAAGGGCTGCCTGTTCGAATTCGTGTACCTGGCCCGCCCGGACACCCAGATCTCCGGTCAGCGGATCTACTCGACCCGGGTCGAGATCGGCCGCAAGCTCGCCAAGGAGCACCCGGCCGAGGCCGACCTGGTGATCGCGACCCCGGAGTCCGGTACGCCGGGTGCGATCGGGTACGCCGAGGCGTCCGGCATCCCGTACGGCTCCGGCCTGGTCAAGAACGCGTACGTCGGCCGGACGTTCATCCAGCCGAGCCAGACGATCCGCCAGCTCGGCATCCGGCTGAAGCTGAACCCGCTCCGCGAGGTGATCGAGGGCAAGCGCCTGGTGGTCGTCGACGACACGATCGTCCGCGGCAACACCCAGCGTGCCGTGATCCGGATGTTGCGCGAGGCCGGCGCGAAGGAGATCCACGTCCGGATCACCGCGCCGCCGGTGAAGTGGCCGTGCTTCTACGGTATCGACTTCGCCAGCCGCGCCGAGCTGATCGCGAACGGGCTGAACACCGAGGAGATCTGCCGCTCGCTCGGCGCCGACTCGCTCGGGTACATCAGCCTGGACGGACTGGTCGAGGCGACCACGGTGCCGATGGACCGGCTCTGCCGCGCCTGTTTCGACGGTGTGTACCCGGTCGCGCTGCCGGACCCGGAGCAGCTCGGCAAGCACCTGCTGGAGGACCCGCTGCGGACCGACGCGGACGGTTTGGCGACGGTGTCCGGTGGTGCCGGCGCCGCCGACGCGCTCAGCCGCCCGTAACCAGAACCGAAGCCGGACCACGTGCGCCGGTCCGTCAGACTGGGTGCCGCCAGGAGTACCGAGCCGTGACAGGGAGAGCAGAACAGTGAGCGAAGGGGCGAGCTACGCCGCCGCCGGGGTCGACATCGAGGCCGGTGACCGGGCCGTCGAGCTGATGAAGGAGTGGGTGGCGAAGGCGACCCGCCCCGAGGTGGTCGGCGGGCTCGGCGGGTTCGCCGGGCTGTTCGACGCGACCGCGCTGACGTCGTACCGGCGGCCGCTGCTGGCGACGTCGACGGACGGGATCGGGACCAAGGTCGCGATCGCGCAGAAGCTGGACAAGCACGACACGATCGGGTTCGACCTGGTCGGGATGGTCGTCGACGACCTGGTCGTGTGCGGCGCGGAGCCGCTGTTCATGACCGACTACATCTGCACCGGCAAGGTGGTCCCGGAGACGATCGCGCAGATCGTGAAGGGCATCGCCGAGGCGTGTGTCGAGGCCGGTACGGCGCTGGTCGGCGGCGAGACGGCGGAGCACCCGGGCCTGCTGGAGGCGGACGAGTACGACGTCGCGGGCGCGGCGACGGGTGTGGTCGAGGCCGACGAGGTGCTCGGCGCGGAGCGGGTGCGCGCGGGCGACGTCGTACTGGCGATGGCGTCGTCGGGGCTGCACTCGAACGGGTACAGCCTGGTGCGGCACGTGTTCTTCGACCGGGCCAAGTGGACGCTGGACCGGACCGTCCCGGAGCTGGGGACGACGCTGGGCGAGGTGCTGCTGACGCCGACCCGCGTGTACGCGAAGCATTGCCTGGAGCTGATCCAGGAGCTGAACGACGGCGACGACAAGCCGTTGCATGCGATGTCGCACATCACCGGCGGCGGGTTCGCGGCGAACCTGGCCCGGGTGATCCCGGACGAGCTGTCGGTCCGGATCGACCGGTCGACGTGGACGCCGGAGCCGATCTTCGGGCTCGTCGGACTGCTCGGCGACGTACCGCTGCCGGAGCTCGAGAAGACGCTGAACATGGGCGCCGGCATGGTCGCCGTCCTGGACCCGTCGTCGGCCGGCGCCGCGATCCAGGCGCTGGCGTCCCGCGACATCCCTGCCTGGGTGTGTGGCGAAGTCACCGCAACCGCAGGCGGCACCGTCACGCTCGAAGGCACGTACGCCAACTAGCGCACCTCGCCACCTGCGAGCGGATCCCGATCGAACCGTCCGACGCCTCGGGCTGCTCGGTCTACTGATCCGCCACAGGTGGTGCTGGTGTGATGGAACACGTCGGGCGCACGGTGAACTGCTCAGCCACCCCACGAGGGGCGCCTGAGCAGCTCAGCCGGGCTAATGCTTACCGACGGGGGTGGTAGTCGTCGGCGTCGTCTCCGTCGCCGTCGTTGTCACCGTTCGCAGAACGGTCGCCACCCTGGTCACCGGACAGCTCACGCTTGAGCTGGTCCAAGTCGGTGTCCCAGGTGCGGTACTTCAGGTCGCGTGCGACCTTCGTCTGCTTGGCCTTTGCACGGCCGCGCCCCATAGCGTCGACCCCCTCGCACAAGTCAACCGGGTACGCTGCGTGGCGCCCACGGATCAGTCGTCAGTAATCGTGGTTCAAGGATACCCGGAGCGGCGGATCGACACACGCACCGCCCCCTCGTCGGGCCTCGCAGAGGTTGGATCACAGCATCGGCGAGGTGGGCCGATCCCCTCAAACCGGCCCACCTCGCCGCGTCCGGTCCCCGCTACTTGACCTCGCGACGTGAGCTTGCCCACAGTCCGACGATGGTCGGCAGGACGATCCAGACCCCCACCGCGGTGAGCGTCTCCGCGGCCATTCCGTGCAGATCCCGCTCCGCGATCCGGCCGAGCGCGCCGAACACGTCGAGCCACTTCGCGTTGTCCTTGAACAGCGCCGGCCCGGCCAGCGACCAGGCGGTCGGCGCGATGAAGTACATCAGGATCGCGACCGCGGTCTGCGGGACCACCGCACCGAACGCGGCACCCATCACGACGTTCAGCGCGACCGTCAGGTACGCGCCGGCGAGCTGCCCGCCGAGCCCGGCGTACGACGCGGTGTGATCGGTGGCCGCACCCGCCACCGCCGTGGTCGCGAGGGTCAGTACGACGACCCCGGTCAGCACGACCGCGCTCAGCACGATCGCCGACACGAACTTGGCCAGCTGCACGCGCACCCGGCGCGGCGACAGCGTGAACGTGGTCAGCGCGGTCCGCTGGGTCCACTCCGACGTCATCGTCATCACACCGATGACCGGCAGCAGCAGCATCACGCCGGTGATCGCGGCGCTCAGGAAGAAGTCGAATCCCGCCGGCCCGGTCCGCAGGTGGGTCAGCTGCCAGGCGAGGGCGGCGAGCGCGATCAGCAGGATCGCGGCGATCAGCACCCGGCCGCTGCGGGTGTTGACGGACTTGCGGAGCTCGATCGTGACGAGCTTCAGGAAGGACTGGCCGCGGGCGGGCGGCAGGCTGGTCGCCACCTCGCTGCGGTGCTTGGCGTTCGTCGCCGGCGCGACATCGGTCACGGTGCTCATGGAAGGTCTCCCGGAAGAAGTCGGTGATCAGGCGGCGGCGGGTGCGGCGGTGAGCTGGAAGAACAGGTCCTCCAGGCCGGCGCCGTCGCTCTGGCGGAGTTCGAGAAGGATCTGACCGGCAGCGGCGGCGGCGCGCCCGACCTGCTCGGCGGTGGCGTCGACGCGCAGCGCGCCGTCCGGCGTCCGGTCGACCTGCAGGCCGGCGGCGGTCAGCGCCGTACGGAGTCCGGCCGGGTCGAGACCGCGGACCAGCGTGCCGGAGCCGGCCAGCAACTCGTCCAGCGAGCCGTTGGCGACGATCCGGCCGCCGCCGATCACGACCAGCCGGTCGACGGTCGCCTGGACCTCACCGAGCAGGTGGCTGGACAGGATCACGGTGCCGCCGCGGGCGGCGAAGTCCTGCAGCAGCCCGCGCATCCAGCGGATGCCCTCCGGGTCCATGCCGTTCGCGGGCTCGTCGAGGATCAGTACGGCGGGGTCGCCGAGCAGCGCGGCCGCGATGCCGAGCCGCTGCCGCATACCGAGCGAGTACTGACCGACGCGGCGCTTCGCGGCGTGGCTGAGTCCGACCGCCTCGAGCATCTCGTCGGCGCGGGTCTTCGGCACCCCGAGCAGGCTCGCGTTCAGCAGCAGCGTCTCGCGGCCGGTGCGGCCCGGGTGCTGCGCGGCGGCGTCGAGCATGACCCCGACGACCCGCCCCGGGTTCGGCAGCTCGACGTACCGCTTGCCGCTGATGGTCGCGGTGCCCGAGGTCGGCGGCGTCAGGCCGGTCAGCATCCGCAGCGTGGTGGACTTGCCGGCCCCGTTCGGCCCGAGGAAGCCGGTGATGCTGCCCGGCTGGACGGTGAACGAGACGTCCTGGACAGCCGTGGTGCTGCCGTAGCGCTTGGTCAGGTTCTCGACGGTGATCATGGCAACGAGTCAACCGTCGGCGACCCCCTCCGCACATCGGACGACCGGCTGCTCCGACCCCCTACGAAAGTCGTCCGTCCGGGTCCGGAACCTACCCGGAAGGGGGAGGTGATCGCGTCGCCGGTCGAACTACAGTGACGGAATGCGACGGTTGCGCCGGTGGTACGCCTGGTGGTTCAGGCATGCCCCGCGCCTGCGCGACATCCTGTACGTCGGCTTCAGCCTGCTGACCATCGTCCTGCAGGCCGCGTCCGGCTCCGGCGGCTGGAGCCCCAAGGACTGGTACGTGCTGGGTGCCGGCATCGTCGCCTCGGTCGCGCTGTTCTGGCGCCGGCGCTTCCCGGTGACCGTCACCGCGATCGCCGTCCTCGCGATGCTCACCGGGGGAATCTTCGTCCCGATGGGCCTTGCGCTGCTGACGTTGTCGATCCGCCGCCGCGACTACGCACTGGCCGTCCTCGGCGTCGCGGCGTACGCCGCCTACGTCCTGAACAGCTGGGGTGGCAAGGGATCGATCTGGGTGCAGGTCTTCACCGCGCCGTTCCTGGTCGGCACCTGGATCGCGATCGGTGCGTACGTCGGCGCCCGCCGCGACCTGATGGCGTCCTGGCGGGACCGGGCCGAGCGGGCAGAGGCCGAGCGTGAGCTGCGCAGCGAGCAGGCCAGGCTCGGCGAGCGGGCCCGGATCGCGCAGGAGATGCACGACGTGCTCGCGCACAAGGTCTCGCTGATCGCGCTGCACGCCGGCGGCCTGGAGGTGAACCCGACGGTCGGCGCCGACAAGGTCGAAGGGTCTGCCCGGCTGATCCGCGAGACCGCACGACAGGCGATGGAGGACCTCCGCGAGGTCCTCGGCGTACTGCGGACCGACGTCAGCGTGGCGGGTGCCGACCTTGCCCCGGTCCCGAAGGCATCCGACCTGGAACGGCTGATCACGGCGTCCCGGGACGCCGGGGTGACGGTCGGGTATGACGGTGCGCTGCCGGACGACGTACCGGTGGCGGTCGGCCGGACGGTCTACCGGGTCGTCCAGGAGTCGCTGACCAACGTGCACAAGCATGCCCGCGGCGCCGCGACCGACGTACAGGTGCACGGTGCTCGGGGAGCGGGCGTGACGGTCAGGGTGACGAACGTACGGCCGGTGGCCGCCGGCTCGCTGCTGCCCGGTGCCGGCGCCGGGCTGGTCGGTCTGCGCGAGCGGGTCGAGCTGGCCGCCGGACGGTTGTCCACAGGGCCGACGCCCGACGGCGGCTGGCAGGTCGAGGCGTGGATACCGTGGGACGACCATCGGCAGGACAGCGAGCCGGTGCTCGTGGACGAAGGAGAACGATGACGCGGCTGCTGATCGTGGACGACGAGGCGCTGGTGCGGGCCGGGCTGAAGATGATCCTCGAGTCCGACGAGGACCTCGAGGTGGTCGCCGAGGCCGAGGACGGCGCGGACGCCGCCGCGATGGTCAAGGAGCACCGGCCCGACGTCGTACTGATGGACATCCGGATGCCGCGGCTGGACGGGCTGGCCGCGACCCGGGAGGTGCAGGCGCTGCCGGATCCGCCGAAGATCGTCGTACTGACGACCTTCGACCTGGACGACTACGTGTTCCGGGCGTTGCAGGCCGGGGCGAGCGGGTTCCTGCTGAAGGACACCCCGCCCCGCGAGCTGGTGCAGGCGATCAAGGTGGTGGCGGCCGGGGACGCGATGCTCTCGCCGGCGGTGACCCGGCGCCTGATCGGGCACTTCGCCGGGGACTCGCGCCCCGATCGGCGACGGTCGGCGCAGGAACGGATCAGCAGGCTCACCGAGCGCGAGCGGGAGGTCCTGGTCGAGGTCGGCCACGGCCTGCAGAACGCCGACATCGGCCGGAAACTGTTCATGAGCGAGGCCACCGTGAAGGCGCACGTCTCCCGGGCCTTGGTGAAGCTGGACGCGACCAACCGCGTCCAGGTGGCGATCCTGGCCTACGAGGCCGGACTCCTGGACGACTGACCGACTAGGCCGACTGGTTCCGCCAGGACAGGACGGTGGCGAGGCACACGAGGGCCACGAGGGTCCAGAAGGCCGGGTAGAACCAGCTCGGGGCGTGATGCCAGATGAAGAGCTCGTCACCGGAGCTGAGGAAGACATGGAGCTGGGACTTTCCGGTGGCGTGTGCCCGCTCCACGAGTGCCCGTGTGTAGGCGTAGGTGGTGGCGCCGACCGCGAGGATCCAGAGCACCACGGCCAGTCGTCTCACACACGCCTCCGCTTTCGAAGAGCGGTCAGCGTAGGAGGCAGGGGTGAACAACAGGAAACCGACCCGGGCCGTCGGAGGGGTGGGGGCGACGGCCCGGATCGGTTTCGGATGTCAGCGTGCCCGGGGGAGAGAACGCTGACGACCGGCGGCGCCCATTGGGGGGAAGGCACCCGCCGGTCAGGACTCAGATCCGCCCGAAGGCGACGCTACTGGTCCAGATCTGCGCCTTCGCGACCGGACGGCCCGGCCTCGAGGAGTGCCACAGCATGTTCCCGCCGGCGTAGATGCCGACGTGGTACACACCGCCGCCGCCGTTGCTGAAGAACACCAGATCGCCCGGCTTCGCAGCGCTACGGCTGATGTGCTTGGTCGCGGCGTACTGCTCACGCGCCGTGCGGGGCAGCTTGTGCCCGGCGTACTTGTAGACGTAGCCGGTGTAACCGGAGCAGTCGAAGCCGCTGGTGCTGGTGCCACCGTAGCGGTACGGCGTGCCCTTGAGCTTGGCTGCTTCCTTGAGCACCTTGGCCCGGAACGTGCCGACGCCGGCCGAGGCAGAGCTCGCACCATGGTTGCCGTACAGCACCTTGTGCTTCGCGGCCCAGGTCAGCCGGCCCCAGGTCTTCTTGTCCGTGTAGCCGGTGGCCTTGAGGCCCCAGGACGTCTGGAACTTCTTCAGCACCCGGACGGTGCTGGTGCCGAAGTAGCCGTCCGGACCCAGGTGCAGGGCCTTCTGGACGTACTTCACGGTCGGGCCGGAGTCACCCAGCCGGAGCAGAGGCCGGCTCGGGATGCTCGTGTGACCGCGCTGCTGAGCGGCGGTCATGGTGGCCGCGGACGCGGTCGCCGGGGTGGTGCTGAGGCTCAGCGCGGCTCCACCACCGACAGCGAGGCCGACCGAGAGGACGGCGGCTGCGGCGCGAGGCGCACCGGACCTGCTGGACTTGCTGGACTTGCGGTGCCTCGCAATGGTCCGGCCGGTGGGCCGGTCTGTACTGGATTCAGCGTTGACGGCGCGCGAAAGCGACGTCCGTCGGGCTGTGACGGGCATGGTTGTCTCCCGACGCCTGTGAAGTTAGCTGTCGGGTTCGGGCTGGGATTCATAGCCCGGTCCGCTCCCGCGGACTTCACCCCAGAGTCTCGGCCACTCACGGTCGAGACCCAACTTCCTGGGTCCCCCACCCCTGCCATGTCGTTCGAGGGGAGCACATGGGCCCTGGCAGGGCTCGGCGTTGACCCGTGTGCAGTTCGTGTTGTTTACCGAACCGCCGACGACTGTATAACAGAACGATCACGGCGCAAACCCTTCAATCCACAGAGTCGCTCCCGAAAGGGCCTGAATGGTCCTCTGACGGGTCAGCAAGTGTGGATGAACACCGGGTGTCCTGAGCGCGTCTGAGCGGGGCGCAGGCGTGCACTGAGGGCTTCGATGTGGCCTCGGTCACAGTTGCCGGTGGCTTTCTGTGACGACGGGCACAGAGGGTGGTGAGGGCACCCTAAAGTTCTTGCGCGTTCAGCTAGTTTCCAGCAGCTCGCGGAAGCGTTCCAGGCCTACGTTGCCGCCGGACAGCACCACTCCGACGCGCTCCGGCAGCCCGTGGATCCGTCCGGCCAGCAGTGCCGCCAGCGCGCTCGCCCCGCTCGGCTCCAGGACGATCTTCAGCCGCTCGAACGCGAACGCCATCGCGGCCACGATCTCCTCGTCGCTGACCAGCTCGAACGACTCCACCAGCTGCCGGTTCACCGCGAACGTCAGCTCGCCCGGTGTCGCGATCGCCTGCCCGTCCGCGATCGTCCGCGGTACGTCGATCCGCACCCGCTCGCCGGCCGCCAGCGACCGGGCGTGGTCGTCGCCCGCCGCAGGCTCGACGCCGATCATCCGGATCCCCGGCGACATCAACGTCGCCGCCGTCGCGCAGCCGGCCATCAGCCCGCCGCCGCCGACCGGGACCAGCAGCGCGCCGAGATGCCCGACGTCCTCGATCAGCTCCAGCGCGACCGTGCCCTGCCCCGCCATCACGTCGTAGTGGTCGTACGGCGGGATCAGCGTCCGCCCGCGCTCCGCCGCCAGCTCCTGCGCGAGCGCGGTCCGGTCCTGGGTGTACCGGTCGTAGGTCACCACCTCGGCGCCGTACCCCCGGGTCGCCGCCAGCTTCGTCGGCGGAGCGTCCTCGGGCATCAGGATCACCGCCGACGTCCCGGCCAGGCGGGCCGCCAGTGCGACGGCCTGTGCGTGATTCCCCGACGAGTACGCCGCGACGCCGGCCGCGAGCTGCTCCGGGCCGAGCCGGCTGATCGCGTTGTACGCGCCGCGGAACTTGAAGGCGCCGATCCGCTGGAAGTTCTCCGCCTTCAGGAACACCCGCGCCCCGACCCGTTCGTCGAGCGTCCGCGAGGTGAGCACCGGCGTACGGTGCGCAACCCCGGCGAGCCGGTCGGCGGCGGCCTGGACATCTGTGAGACTCAGCCCATTCATGAAAGAAAACTAGGGCATGTCAAGACGCATCGGCCCGCTCCGTACTGATGGATGAAGGCGCCCGATCGGCGGGGGCCGGGTTCCGAAGGAGACACCGTGAAGTACCTACTGGTCCTGAACATCAACACCGAGGTGCTCGAGGCGCTGCCCGAGGCGGAGCAGCAGGCCATCGGCGCCGGGCACCAGAAGTTCATCGACACCATCAAGTCGTCGGGCGAGTTCCACAGCACGGTCGCGCTGACGCAGCCGTCCGAGTCCGCGGTGGTGAAGGTGCGCAACGGCGTGCCGGCAGTCACCGACGGGCCGTTCGTGGAGTCGAAGGAGTTTCTCGGCGGCTTCTACCTGATCGACGTGGCGTCCCGGGAGCGGGCGGTCGAGCTGGCCGCGATGATCCCGGACGCGGGTATCGAGGGCCTGGGCGTGGAGATCCGCGGCGTGATGTTCGCGGACGGGCTCTGACCCCGGCGAACAAGAATGGGGGTTTCTCCGGTCACCCGGAGAAACCCCCTTGTTTTCTTGAGGTATCAGTCAGTCTGGTCGTCGACGTTCGCCTCCGCGGCGTTCCGCTTGATCGAGTCGATCCCGTTGATCGCGGAGGCCTTGGTCTTGTAGCTCTCGCTGCTGGTCGCGATGATCTCGCCGTTCCCAGCCTTCAAGCGGAACCGGAACTCCCCGGACTTGTCCTTGTACAGCTCGAACTTCCCCGCCATCGGTGTACCTCCATAGAGAGTGGTATCGCTCCGCTTCGGAGCGTAGTCCTCTCGGGGCGGATCGTGTCGCTGAGACACCCGTTCTCAGGGACCGCTCAATCCCGGACGCCGCGGATCCCGGCGACCACCAGGTCGACGCCGACTGCGTAGTACCGGTCCTGGGACGAGGGGCAGACCAGCGCGCCGGCGGCCGAGGTGACCAGCGGGTACTGCGTCGGCGACAGCGCGCCGAGTGCCGCGCGCTTGCGGCGCAGGGACGCCTCGCGGGCCTCCGGATCGCTCACCTCGCGGGCGATCGGGTCCGTGGTGACGAGCGCGATCAGCGAGCAGATCGACTGCCGGCCGATCTCCGCCGCGTCGTCGACCGGGAAGCCGCCCTCGACCAGCAGGCCGAGCGCCCGCTCGGCCAGCGCGAGACCGGGCTCGGCGACCAGGATCCGGGCCAGTGTGAGGTCCGCCAGTCGCGGGTGCGCGCGGAGCGCGTCGACGAATGCGGTCAGCAGCGCGTGCAACTGCTCGTCCCACGGCTCGTCGGTCGGCTCCGGCAGTACGACGTCCGCGAGCAGGCGATCGCCGAGCGCCGACAGCAGATCGTCCTTGTCCTTGAAGTGCCGGTACAGCGCCATCGGCGTGACGTCGTGCCGTGCGGCGAGCTTCCGGAACGAGACAGCGGCCGGCCCCTCGTCGTCGGCGATGGCCAGCGCGGTCTCGACGACCCGCACCGGATCGAGCCGGCGGGCGGTCTCCTTGGTGATCACGTTGACAAGTCTACACCGTAGACCTAGTGTCTACTCCGTAAGCTTACGCCGTATACATACGGCGTATACACCACTCTGAGTAATGAGGTACGGCGATGCGACGCAGTCCTTGGGCCACCCTGGCGTTGCTGGCCCTCGCGCAGTTCATCGTGGTGCTCGACGTGACGATCGTGAACGTCGCGCTGCCCCACATCCAGGCGGACCTGCACTTCTCCGCCGACTCCCTGCAGTGGGTGATCAACGCCTACACGCTGCTCTTCGGCGGCTTCCTGCTGCTGGGCGGCCGGATGGCCGACCTGCTCGGCCCGCGCCGGGTGTTCACCGCGGGGCTGCTGCTGTTCGGTGCCACTTCGCTGATCGCGGGGTTGTCCAACTCACCGGAGTTCCTCATCGGTGCCCGGGCAGTCCAAGGCCTCGGGGGCGCTCTGCTCTCGCCGGCGGCGCTGGCCATCCTGACGATGACCTTCGCCCACAGCCGCGAACGCAATATCGCGATGGGCGTCTGGGGCGGCCTCGCCGGCCTCGGCGGAACGCTCGGTGTCGTCGCCGGCGGGGTCCTGGTGGATTCCTTGAGCTGGCAGTGGGTGTTCTTCGTGAACGTACCGATCGTGCTCGCACTGGTCGCCCTGATCCCGGTCTTCGTGCGGGACGTGCGCCATACGACGGGTCGTCGTACCTTCGACACCTGGGGCGCCGTACTGGGCACGGCTGGGCTGATGGCTGTTGTCTACGGCGTCGTGCGCTCCGAGCCCTCCGGGTGGGGTTCTTTCGAGGTTGTCGGCGTACTGACGGCCGGTGTGATCCTGCTGGGTGCCTTTGTCTTCGTCGAATCGCGGTCGGCTTCTCCGCTGGTCCCGCTGCGGTTGTTCCGGTCGCGGGCGCTCAGTGTTTCCGGCGCTTCGCTGGCGCTGAACGGGGCCGGGTTCCTGTCGATGTTCTTCCTGACCGCGATCTACCTGCAGCAGGTGCGCGGCGACAGTGCGCTCCAGGCGGGTATCCACTTCCTGCCGATGGGCGGCGCGGCGATCGTCGGTGCGGTGCTCGCGTCGCAGCTGGTGCAACGCCTCGGTACCCGGACGGTGCAGCTGGCCGGTGCGGTGCTGAGCGTCGTCGGTCTGCTGCTGCTTTCGCAAGCCAACGCCACGGGTAGCTACCCGAGCCAGTTGCTTCCCGGTCTGATCATCTTCGGCTTCGGCATCATCGGGGTCGGCGTACCGGGTCAGATCAACGCGGTGTCCGAAGTGCGTCCGGTCGAGGCGGGTGCCGCGTCGGGTGTGGTCAACGCGATGTACCAGGTGGGCGGCGCGCTGGGGCTCGCGATCGTCACCACGCTCTCGATCACGCACACCACCAACGAGCTCGCTCACGGCGCGAGCCAGCTGCAGGCGTTGCAGTCCGGGTACGAACGAGGTCTGCTCGCGGCCGCCGCGTTCGCGATCGCCAACGTCGTGCTGACGCTCGCGACCCCGCAGCTGCAGCCCACCTCGGAACAGCTCACCGAAGCCACCGCCGCCGCCTAAAGTTGCACACGGCAACCATCCTTGGTTCTAGGGTGGTTGCCGTGCGCACACTGAACTGGCCGGACTGCGGAAATGCCAGGGACCTCGGCGGCCTGGGCGACGTACGGCCGGGAAGACTGGTCAGAAGCGACAACCTCGACCAGCTGACCGCCGCCGGCCTCGCCGCCGTCGAGTCCGCCGGCATCACGAGATTCGTCGACCTCCGGAGCGCGTGGGAATGCGAGACATTTCCCTCGCCGTACGTCGCGGATCCCCGCTGGTGCAACGTTCCCCTCTGGGACCCGGCGGACCCCGACGTCTCGGACCTCGACCTGTACGAGCAGTACCGCGTCCTCGTGGACGACTACGCCGGCCGCGTCGCCACGGCGATCACCACCATCGCCGAGGCCCCACCCGGCTGCGTGGCCGTCAACTGCCACGCCGGCAAGGACCGCACCGGCGTCGTCATCGCCCTGACCCTCGATCTCCTGGGCGTCCCTCACGACGTCATCGCCACCGACTACGGCACCCCACCCGAAACCATCCTCCGCCTCCTCACCCACGTCCAGCACCGGTACGGCGGAACCCGCACCTACCTCCTCCAGTCCGGCGCGACCGCGGAACAACTAGCTGGACTGCGTACCCGCTTCACCGGGGTGAAACCGGTCACCTGATGTGACATTGTCGGCGGGACGGTTTGGTGATCGGGCCAAACGGCGACACTGGTATGGATGCTGTGCTGCCATCTCCCGAAGGGGTCCGGGACCTTGGAACTCGCCATGCTCGGTGCCGACGACTGGCCGATCGCCCGAGAGGTACGCCTCCGGGCCCTCAAGGACTCGCCAACGGCGTACATCGCCGATTACGAGGAAGAGGTGACCGTCGGTGAGGACCGCTGGCGGGAGCGGTTCACCCGGATGCACTGGGTCGTCGCCCGGGACACGGCCTGGATCGTCGGCATGGCGAGCTCCGTCCGCGTCGCCGGCCGCCCGCCGTACGAACGCCACATCGAGTCGGTCTGGGTGGACCCGCGGTACCGCCGCAACGGCGTACTGCGGTTCATCCTCGCCCAGCTCGCCGCGGCCGAACCCGCCGTCACCGAATGGCGGGTCTGGGTGCTGGACACCAACACGGTCGCACGTCAGGTGTACGACCGACTCGGCTTCAGCCCCACCGGCGAACGCCAGCTACTGGCCGACGGCTCCGGCCGACGCGAGATCCGCCTGCGATTCGGTCGGTAGGCCGTACCCACAAGAGACCCAGTTGGTCAGCCGCAGCTGGCTCAGTGCGTCCTCTTTGCGCTGCCTCGACGGGAGATTGCCGAGCATCTTCTGCCAGAGCTCCTCGTCCTCCTGCCAGCTCTGGATGAACTCCACACACAGGCTCGAGGAGCTGCGGTGCGCCCACGTCCTGGCGGTCTCCAGCGACGTGACGATGCGCGGGAACTCCTTCTCGTCGATCGATGCCTTCGCTCTCCGCACCGCCTCGAGGGTGTCCTCGATGGTCTTCAGCCGGATGCCCTTGAAGCGGTCCCAGTACGTCGGCTCCATCGCGATCCGGAGCTGCTCCTCGAAGGGCATGCCCGGCTGGCTCTCGAATGCCGCGTAGAGCCCCTCGGCCAGCAGGTCGCCGAACTCCTCCCGGGCCGCGCGCTGCGGATCGGCGAACGGGTTGTACGCCAACTGCCGGACCTCGCCGATCTTCGGGATCGCCCGCCGGGCGGCGTACCGGGCGAAGAAGAACCAGTCCTCGTTGTAGATGTCGGCGAAGAACGACAGCTCCGGGCGTTGCAGATCGACGCCGAGGACGGCGCCGCTGACGAACACGTCCTGCGGCGCGACCAAGCCTCGTGCGTGGCAGACCACCGAGTTGTCGGGGAACTCCCGGCTGGCCATCGACGCGACCGGATGCCTGTCGAGGTACCCGGTCAGGCGGTCGACGTCCGTGGACTTGAGACCCCGGATGTCGTCGTCGACGAAGAGGATCTTGTTCCAGCCGCGCAGCCGGCCGTACAGCAGGCCGAGGTTGCGTTTCGCGCTGAGGTCGCTGGACCGGTCGGCCGACGCCTCCAGGAACTTCCGGGCCGAGGTCTTCGGGGCCGGGCACGGCGGCCGGTAGTCCTCAGGCACCTGGATGACCAGGGCCTGGGCGTACAACGTGCTCTTCACTCGTTCGACGACCTTGTCCAGCAGCGCCTCACGGCTGCAGAGGATGACGAGCGGCACGCGCTGGTCGGCGGCCAGCGTGATCACGGGCTGCAGCTCGGCCGCCCGCCGCGCGGCCGGGACCACGATCGCGTCGAGCTTGGTGCCCGCCGCCGGCCCTGCCGGAGCGGAGCCGTCGCAGAGCAGGCCCGCGTGCGACGATCGGATTTGTCGGGATCGGCGGCTCATTCGGTGTCGTCCTCCGGTGACCATTCGTACAGCCGGTTCTCCGCGATCTCCAGGTCGGGCGTGACGGCCTCGCCGTTCACCACCGGGACGCGCATCAGCAGACCGAAGACGCCGCCCGGGAACCTGTTCGCCAGGTACGTCTCGTTGCGCTCGCGGACGGCGTCGTCGGTGAGCGTCCGGACCGCGCCCAGGACGCCGCGGCTGTAGACGCCGTTGCAGATCGTGATGGTCCGGCTGTGGTTGAACGGGTTCGGCAGCCGGGCGAACAACGCGACGTCCTCGACGAGCTCGCGAGGCTTGTCGCCCCGCCAGGCGTCCTGGGCCTGGTCCGCCTCGAGGTCGGCCTTCGACGGCGCGTCGTCCTCGGGGACGTAGTCCTTGCGCTCCTCCCACTGCGGCCGGTACTCCTGACCGTCGCGGGACCGGAAGATCTCGCCGTCGGCCAGGTCCGGGACCGACAGTTGCCGGATCGGCAGGTTGTCGAGAACGCGCAGCAGACGGCTGGTCACCCGGTTCCAGGCGATGCCGCCGATCAGGACCAGGTGGCCGGACAGGTGGTCCGCGCTCACCTCCGACGGCAACCGGTGCCGGACCCGGAGCTCCGGGTTGGACGCGCGGACGTGGCCCCACATCTCGATCAGCGCATCGAGGTCCGCGTAGCTGTACAGCCGGGTGAAGTTCGGGTTGTCCGGGTCGGCGAGCGACGACCGTCCGTCCTCCGGGATCTCCGGGCAGATCAGCGTGATGCGGCCGGATTCGAAGTCGAAGGTGTAGGAGCCGCTGGAGGTCGGCGTACCGGTCTGGTGGTGGCGGATGTCGTCGCGGAGGGCGACGAGTTCGCGGTGCAGGGCGCTGAAGCGTTCGCGTTCGGCGGTGTTCAGCTCCTGTTCGCGGGGCACGCGGTCGGGGACGACCGTCATCGCGAACAGCAGCGCGTACGAGCGCAGCCGCTCCTCCGGGGGCAGCTTCGGATTGGACTGCGACTCCCAGGAGCTGATCGTCGCCACCGCGACGCGGACCTCGCCGGCGCTCAACGCGTTCGACAGGTCCTTCTGGGTCAGTCGCTCGGATTCCCGAAGGTCCCGGAGTCGTCTGGCGAGTCGTACGGCCTCTGGAGAGGGGGCCACTCTCACTCCCGAAATGGTCGACCAACTGCGGGTGCGGCGGGCCGACTGATCGTATACCCGGCTCTACCCGACTTCACCGAGCCCCACTGTAGTGCGGCGTCCGAGGGTCGCTCGTTCGCCGTGCCGTCCGTGGACCGGCGGGGCTCCGGCCTGAGATCGCTCACCCGTTGTTCCTGACAAACTGGCGATTGACCGTAGTTACACCGTAGCTCTACCGTAGTACTGAAGTCGACCTGAAGCCAACTGAAGCTACGCGACTCGCGGACAGATGCGAGAAATCGAGGATCCGGACGGGGTGTTAGTTCAACCTGAGCAGGTGCCCGATGCGCAGATCATCCGCCGTGCCGACGATCGCCACCGGCGACCTCGAGGCGTACCTGTACATCTCACCGACGGCGTCGCACGGCTCGCGCTGCCGCCCGAGCACGACGGACCGGCGTACCGGGTTTTTCGGTTGATCTGGCGTGAGCAGAGTGAGCTGGCCCGGTTGCGTCGGCTGGCGGCGGGTCGGCCGAGCGGGATACCGCAGGACCGGCACATCCTGGTGCTCGCGTTCGTCGAGTACCTGACCTGGCTGGAGTTCGATGCCGAAACCGGGCTGACCGAGTTGCCCGCGGACCGAGAGCCCGTCGCCGAGCTGCGCGAGCGCCGTCGGGACGGGTACCTGCGGAGCGCGACCGATCTGCGGCACCTGCCGTCGCCGCGGACCGGCTCGATGACCAAGACGGTCTGGGATCGCGCCGGTGGATATCACGGTCTGCGCCGGCTGGCCCTGCTGGAGCTCGCGGCGCGACCGGAACCGCCCTGGACCGATTCGTCCGCGCCGGCGAGTTGTCCGGCCCGGAGCGGCGCGCGGATGGCCTGGACGCTGGCCCGGGCCAGCTCCGGACGAAGGTACGGGATGCCGTCCGACGTGTGGGCGATCGCATCAACGTAGGGCCGGCGGATCCTGCGGTCGAGTGAGCAGATCCAGTTCGCCCCGTCGTCGGGGACACGCATCACGTCGACACACCACATACCCGTCGATGGGTCTCGGGCCATGGTCTGCTGGTATTCGAAGGTACGCAGCACCAGCGCCGTCGACAGGCCAGAAGCCCTCCCGGCCTGCGACGAAGAACTCGTAGGCGGACAATCGCTCGCGAATCACGTCGAAGTCCCACAGCGGGGTCGCGATCTCCAGGTCCTCGTGTTCACGAGTCTGGCGCCCCTGGAACAGATCCAAAGCCCACCCGCCGACCACCCACCAACGCGCAGACGTTCCCGCAAGAAGGCCGGCGATCGTCTGCGGGTGCCATGCATCCCACGTCTCCGGCCCCCAATCAAGGTCGACCGGTCCTGTCAGCACTCAGCAATCGTAGAGGCCGAAGCCCTCGCGACCGCCCGCCAAGGCAGGCAGGAGTGCACCTTCCGTGCAATGACGGATGTCCGCTCAGGCGCGAACGGGAATTGACTTCGCGTACCTGCCTTGCGCGGCTCGGCGGGCACCTGTGCTCACGTATTGCGCGGGACCTGGCCGATGAGCCCCAACACCGACTACCACGAGTGGAAGCGCCGCCTTGAAGACTGTTGCCGGGGTCGGCTCATTCGCCCTTGTAGCACAGGCAGAATGGGTGGCCGGCCGGGTCGGCATACACCGGGCAGCTGCCGCCCTGCGGCGGTAGCAGGGTCCCGCCGAGGCCGAGGGCGAGGCGTTCCTTCTCGGCCCGGTCGTCGAAGCCGATGTCGAAATGCATCTGCGGCGGATACGCAGGGTCGGGCCACCGGGGTGGTTGGTAGTGGGGGACGCGCTGCAGGGCGATCATCGGGAGCCGCTCGTCGTCGCGGGCGATCACGATCCGGTCGGGTGAGTCTTCGACCGTACGGGGCATGTCCAGTACGCCGCCCCAGAACCGGGCCAGCGTCGGTGGAGCGGCGCAGTCGATCACCACGCGGACGAGCGTGCCGAATCGGTCCGTGGGTTCGGTGAGGCCGGGGTAGAGGCAGAACGGATGGCCCACCGGGTCGGCGTACACGCGCCAGCCGGGGAAGTCCTTCAGCTTCGTCGCCCCGTGCTCCAGCGCTGCGCGCTCGGCAGCCTCGAGGTCGGCGACGAGCACATCGAGATGGATCTGCGTCGGGTGTGCCGGGTCGCGCCAGCGTGGAGGGCGCATCCGGCCCTCGCCCGGTCCGATCCGTCCGTGGGTGAGCATCGTGTAGAACGCCCGCAGCTCGTCCGCTCGCTCGTCGGGGCAGCCGACAACGACCCAGAATCGTCCGTCCTGCTCGTCGGAGTCGACCGACGTACCGACGACCTTGGCGGCCTGGTCCAGCACCACGCTCACGAACGCCTGTCCACTGTTGCCTTTCAGGACGACGCGGACCATGTGATCGTTGACCCGCCGCGCATTGCTCACGGTCCGGTCCGAACCCGCGAGCTCGTCCACATCCGGCCGCCACGACTCGGCGATCCACGGACCTGGATCCCATCCGACGAGGCCGCTGACCGCGTTGGCCGCTGGTACGTTCGCCTGTTCCAACGCGTCGACCCAGCGGCATGCGACTTCGACGAGATCCTGCGGCATCTCCGCAGTCTCACACCGGCCGGGCAACCCGATCAAGACTCGGCCAGCCCGGGGCTGCTAGACCCGGACCAGCGAAATGGTCGGCGGTCTCGCGACCTGGAACCGCAGCTCAGGGCGGTTTCGAACCGCCAACCCGTCCGCTGCGAAACGTGCTCCAAACCGCTGCGCGAGAGGAGGTCCTACAGCAGAACGTGGCCTAGTTGCGCAGTACGGCACCAATCGCAGAGCGACCGAGAAACAGGCTCGGCTCCTGGTCAACGAAGCCAGGCCGACGCCGCTCAATGCACTGATCAAGGTATGCCTTGAGGCGTTGGCGAGCCCCAAGCACCAGCAGGCGCCGGAACAGCTGTTGGCCGGCGCGAAGCGGGTCGATACGGGATCCGTGTTCACGACTGAGGTCGGTACGGCGATCGAGCCAGACAACCCGACGTCGTACCCGATCCGGAAGGCGGCTGAACTGGACGAGGTGCACTTCCACGATCTCCGGCACTCGTGCGTGACCTTGCTCCTAAGGCTGAAGGTGCCCCGCACATCGTGCAAACGATCGTGGCCACGCGGACGTCCAGGTGATCATCGCGGCGTACGCCATGCGCTGGAGGACCAGCGGCACGCGCTGAAACAGCTCGAGGGGATGGCTGCCGGACAGGTGCTGCTGTACTTGTTGCTGGACCAGCGGGAGGATCGGCGGATCTCAGACCGAGATCCACGCTCAAGAAAGGGTGGTCAGGGGCGGTCTCGAACCGCCGACCTTCCGCTTTTCAGGCGGACGCTCTACCAGCTGAGCTACCTGACCGGGAGAAAGTTCGGCGGCGGTGTTGTGGACACCGCCGCCTTCTTCTCCTGGCGACCCAGACGGGACTCGAACCCGCGACCTCCGCCGTGACAGGGCGGCACGCTAACCAACTGCGCCACTGGGCCTCAATGACTCGACGATCGTACAGCATCCTCGAGGTACTTCTTGCACCGGCCTTTCGGCCGTATCCCCAACGGGATTCGAACCCGCGTTACCGCCTTGAAAGGGCAGCGTCCTAGGCCACTAGACGATGGGGACTCGGACCCGCGGGAGCCGAAGCTCCAGGGACAGCCGTAAGCATAGAGGAGACCGCGCCAGCTTCCAAAACGGGATACTGGTGGGGTGATCGAGATGAGCCGGACCGACTTCGAGGGGCTGGTCGCGCAGGCGTTGGACGAGGTACCGGAGGAGTTGGCGGGGCTGATCGACAACGTGGCGGTGTTCGTGGAGGACGAGCCGCCGGCGGGGGATCCGGAGCTGCTCGGGATCTACGAGGGGATCCCGCTGACCGAGCGCGGGCACTACTACGGCGGCGTCCTGCCGGACCGGATCACGATCTACCGCAACCCGACGTTGAGGATCTGCGAGACCGTCGACGACGTGGTGGAGGAGGTGCACATCACAGTCGTGCATGAGATCGCCCACCACTTCGGCATCGACGACGAGCGGTTGCATCAACTCGGGTACGGGTAGGCCGGACGAGCCGGGGTGGGGCAGTCCGCCCGGAAGCACCCGATTCCGCCCGCGAACTCGAGCATCCGCGCCGGTCGGATGCTGGCGACCCAGGTCGATCTGATCCAGGTCCGACGAGGGTCAGGAGCGGGTGAAGAGGAGCTTCCAGGGCATGAGGGCCGACTCGAGTTGGACCTTGAGGGACATCTTGGAGACGCCCTCGGTGCGTTCCTCGAAGCGGATCGGGACCTCGGCGATCTTGAGGCCGCGCTTGACCGTCCGGTAGTTCATCTCGACCTGGAACGAGTACCCGTTGCTGGCGACCGACGCGACGTCGATCCAGCGCAGGGTGTCGGCCTTCCAGGCCTTGAAGCCGGCGGTGGCGTCCTTCACGTGCAGGCGCAGGATCGCGTTCACGTAGAAGTTGGCCCAGGCGGACAGCGCCCGGCGGTGCCAGCCCCATTCGGCCGCGGCGGAGCCGCCGGGGACGTACCGGGAGCCGATCACCACGCCGGCGTCGGTGGTCCGCAGCGTCTCGACCATGATCGGGACGACCGAGGCCGGGTGCGACAGGTCGGCGTCCATCTGGATGACGATGTCGGCACCCTCGTCGAGCGCGCGGGTGATCCCGGCGACGTACGCGCGGCCGAGGCCGTCCTTCACGGTCCGGTGCAGTACGCCGACCTTCTCCGGCGACTTCTTCGCCAGCTCGTCGGCGACGTCGCCCGTACCGTCGGGGGAGTTGTCGTCGACCACCAGAAGTTCCAGGCCGGGCAGGTTCAGGTCGGACAGCAGTCCGGCCAGCACAGGCAGGTTGTCCCGCTCGTTGTAGGTCGGTACGACGACCACGATCTTGGCTAGCTCACCCATGACTTTCCTTCGTCGGAGACACCGGAGGCTACCGCACCCGGTGGCCTCGAAGGTTCAACGACCTTACAAGTCCGCAAGTGCCTCGGTGGCGGTGCCGTAGATCCGGAACTGGCCGCCGAGGCCGGTGACGGTGAGCGGGCGGTCGACCGGGCGGCCGACGCCGACCAGTGCGAGCGTGATGTCGTGCTGGCCGGCGAGGTTGCGGGCCTCGACCAGGTTGCCGAGGCCGGCGGAGCTGCAGAACGTGACGGCGGACAGGTCGATCAGCACCAGCCGGGACGGCGGTGCGACCGCGGCCCGGATCGCCTCGGCGGCGAACTCGGTGCTCGCGATGTCGATCTCGCCGGACATCCGGACCATGAGCACGCCCGGTTCCAGCTCTTCGGTGACGGCATCGAACGTGGTCCTGATCATGCCGTCCCGCGGCTCTGGCTGGCTGGTCACGCGGGTATCTCCCCCGGGGTAGCGCCACGAACGCGGGTCCTGGCGGAAATGGAACTGCCCTGTTCTCACACCGTATGCCTGATGGCGCAGGCGTCACAACGGGTCTCGCGACGTTGGAACCCGGAGCGTGACCTACGGGACCTGCCGTGGTGTAGACAAGGCGGCATGGGCGTTCTCGACGGTAAAGCGCTGGTTTGAGTACCGCGCGACTACTCTCCGACGTCGACGCGGCCGCCGACCCGGCAGCTGCGCTGATCCTCGCGCGCTACTTCAAGCTGGGACCCGGCGAGTACGGTCACGGCGATCGGATGATCGGCGTCAAGTTGTCGACGATCCGCGGCATCCTCAAGCCGTACCTGCGTGCCGACCTGCCGCTGCCCGAGCTCGAGCAGGCGCTGACCAGCCCGGTGCACGAGCACCGCCTGACGATCCTCTGTCTGCTGGCCGACCGGGCGGCACGGGCGATCAAGCCGCGTACGGCGAACCCGGCCGAGCTGCAGGCGCTCTACGAGATCTACCTGCGCAGTACGGCGTACATCAACAACTGGGACCTGGTGGACTGCAGCGCTCCGCAGATCGTCGGCGGGTACCTGCTCGACAAGTCCCGGGACCCGCTGTACGAACTCGTCCGCTCGACGTCCCTCTGGGAACGACGAATCGCGCTGGTCGCCACGCAGTACCTGATCAACCAGGGCCAGAGCGCCGACACCTACAGGCTGTCCGCCGAGGTGCTCGACGATCGGGAGGACCTGATCCACAAGGCGTCCGGCTGGATGCTCCGCGAGGCCGGCAAGCGCGTCGACGAGGCCGAGCTGCGCGCGTTCCTCGACCGGTACGCCGGCCGGATGCCGCGCACCATGCTCCGGTACGCGATCGAGCGCCTCGACGCGGTCAGCCGCAGGCACTACCTGGCCGTACCGCGCGTCCGTTGAGCATTTGCCGCCAGCACCGATAAGTCGACAAATCAGTTCTTGCTGTCCGCGTACGGCGGGGCCTCCAGTGCGCAGTGCGGGTGGTGATGCACCAGGCCCGGACGTGCGCGCTCGCCGAGCGTGAACCAGGCGATCGCGCCGCCGGCCGCGGCCAGGACCGCGGAGATCACCAGGGCGTTCCCGAAGCCGTTGTGGAAGGCAGCCGGATTGCGGTACGCGTCGCCGGTGATACCGGCCGCTATCGGGATCGCGGCGACCGCCATCAGCTGAGCCGACCGGGCGACCGCGTTGTTCACCCCGGAGGCGACCCCCGCGTGGTGGTCCTCGACCGACGACAGCACGGTTGCGGTCAGCGGCGCGACGGTCGAGACGAGTCCGAGTCCGAGCAGTACGACGGCCGGAAGTACGGCGGTCACGTAGTTCGAGCCGGTGTCGATCCGCAGCATCAGCAGGAACCCGCCGGCCATCAGCACCGGCCCGACGGTCATCGGGATGCGTGCGCCGATCCGGTCCGACAGCCCGCCGGCGTACCCCGACAGGCCGAGCATCAGCGCGGTCATCGGCAGCAGCGACGCGCCCGCCCAGAGCGCCGAGTAGTGCAGCGCCGTCTGCAGGTACACCACGACCAGGAACGTCGCCGTACCGAGGGCGCCGTACACGACGACCGTGACCAGGTTCGCTCCGGTGAAGCGGAGGTTGGCGAAGATGCTCGGCGGCAGCATCGGGTGCGAGCCGCGCCGCTCGACCTCGACGAACGCGACGAACGCGAGGACGCCGATCACCAGGCTGGTGAGGACGATCGGGTCGCCGAAGCCGTGGTCGCCGGCGCTGATCAGGCCGTACGTCAGCCCGGCGAGACCGACGGTCGCGAGGATCGCGCCGGTGAAGTCGAGTCTGCCGGCGGCCTCCTCGTCGCGGGTCTCGGGTACGTGCCGGAGCGTCACGACGACGGTCACCAGCGCGAGCGGTGCATTGATCAGGAAGATCAGCTGCCAGTACCCGCTGTCGACCAGGGTGCCGCCGACGAACGGTCCGACGGCCGCCGCGACCGACGTCAGGCCGGACCACATGCCGACCGCCTTGCCGCGGTCGGAGTGCCGGAACGTGGTCTGCAGGATCGCCAGGCTGCCCGGCGTCAGCAGCGCGCCGCCGATGCCCTGCAGGACCCGGCCGGCGATCATTACCTGGAGGTTCGGCGCGACCGCGCACACCACCGAGGCCGCCGCGAACCAGATCACCCCGGCGACGAACGTCCGCCGGCGGCCGAGCCGGTCGCCGAGCGAACCGCTGAGCAGCACCAGCGAGGCGAGCATCAGCATGTACCCGTTCACGATCCACTGCAGACCGGCCATGTCGGCGTTCAGGTCCTTGCCCATCGCGGGGAGTGCGACGTTCACGACGGTCCCGTCCAGGAACGCCATCCCCGACCCCAGCGCGGTCGCGGCCAGCACCCATCGACCGCGGGCCGTGCCCAGCGCGATCTGCCCCTCAGCCGGGGGCTCAGTAGTCATAGGGCTCAGCGTGGCAGATCGAGCTGGAGTACGACGAGGGCCTTCCCGGCCGGGATGTCCGGACGGACCGTCAACCGGGCAGGATCCCCGACCGCGCAGCGCGGTTCGGCGAGAAGTGGGCAGATCGCGTTCAGCAGCCCGCTCGTCACCGTGACATCCGTCGGCAGCGACCCGTCGGCGCTCGCGGTCAGCGGGCGAATGGCCGCGCCGGCCCGCCCGGTCTGCGACGGCGTCGCCAGGACGGCCGAGCCGGACAGCCGATACGTCAACCGGAACCGGGTGGCCGCGACCGTCAGCGGGATGTCGCCGGACGCCGAGAGCGTGGTGTTCTCGATCGGCACCGACTGGTCGTCGGCGACCACGTTCAGGTTCGTCACCCGCGGCTTCGTCGGCGACATCATGCCGGGCAGCTGGTCGCCGGACGCGGGCAACTGGAGCGGCAGCATGTCCGTGGCCGCCGGCAACCTCAGATTCTCGGTGATGTCGAACGATCCGTCCGAGCGCGGTACGACGGTCAGTTCGATACCCGGTGTGGTCGACCCGGGGCCGGGAGTGCTGGTGGTCACCGTTCGCGGTGCGGCCGGCTGCGCGCTGCTCAGCCCCGGACTCGGTGACGTCGGTCCGAAGGCACCGTTCGAGCAGGCTGTGGTCGCGCTGTACCCCAGCGCCAGCGCGACCACCGCCAGACATCGGACCCCTGCCCGCACCTGTCGGCACCCCCCAGATACAAGACCCGTGCGTCCCCTGGTGGCCGGGCCGAAGTGGATTTAGGATACGCCCGAATTCGCAGGGGCGGGTGAATTCGTTCGCTATTTCCAAGGTATGAAGTGGGGGAGAAAAATGCGGGAACGGGACGTGTCCGGGCAATCTCGGACAGTGCACAAAAATGTTTCGAGAATTCCAGGTCCGGTAATTCGGAGAGTGCTTCCGGTGTTGCTCGCGGCGATCGTCGCGGTGGCGCCGGCGGTGGTCGCCGGGCCGGCCGTGGCGGCGACCGGCGCCAACCTGTACTTCGTCCAGGGTCTGCCGGGGCGCAGCCTGGACATCAGTGTGGACGGCCGTCAGGTGGCCGCTGGGGTGGCCGGTGGGAAGCTGATCGGGCCGTTCGGGGTGGCGGCCGGGAAGCGGATGATCACCGCGAAACAGGGCGGCAAGATGGTGATCCAGCGAGAGGTCACGGCGGGCTCCGGGGCGAGCCTGGACGTCGTCATTCATCAGCCGGTGACGCCGAGCGGCGCGCCGCTGCTGACCACGTACGCGAACAAGTTGACCGGCGTACCGAAGGACAAAGCCGGATTGCGGGTCGCGCACGATGCGGCGGTCGGTCCGGCCGACATCCGGGTGAACGGAAAGGTACTTTTCCAGAACGTCGCGAACGGGGAATCGCTGGACGTGGTGGTGCCGGCCGGGACGTACCAGGTCGAGATCGTGCCGACCGGCGCGACCTCACCGGTCGTGCTCGGTCCGCTGGCGCTGCCGGTGAAGGCCGGCTATCTGACCCGGGTGTTCGCGATCGGTGCCCCGAGCCAGAAGACGATGACCGTTGCGCTCGGCACGATCAAGGTTCCGGCCACCGGGTCGGACAAGCCGCGGGTGGTGAACACCGGCACCGGCGGACAGGCGGCAGAGCTCGACCAGGCGCAGAGCTCTGCCGGTCAGTCGGGGCTGTGGGTCGTGGTGCTGCTTGCCGCGCTCGCGTTCGCCGTCGGCGTCGGCCGGAAGGCGGTCCGTCGCTGAAACGGCGCCTGCTCGGCACGATGCTGTGCTGTCTCGCCCTGGCCGGTTGTGCGGCCGGGGCGAGCGGCGCGGTACCGGCACCTACGCCGGCATTCGCCTTCCACACCACGGGTACGCCGCCGCAGCCGACCACCAGGTTGTCCGCGCCGCCGGGGCGGATCGGTACGCCCGCGCCGAGTCAACGGGTGCGATTCGTGCCGCAGTTGGTCGTACTGCCCGGTGGTACGCACGCATCGGTGCTCACGGCAACGACCGTCGACGGGCTGCTGCAGGTGCCGGCGAAGGCGCAGAACGTCGGGTGGTGGGACGGCGGCGCCGAGGCCGGTGACCCGTACGGCTCCGTGGTGCTCGCCGGGCACGTCGACACGAAGACCGAGGGCCTCGGGTACTTCGCCCGGCTGCGCGACGTACGGCCGGGTGAAGTCGTCGTACTGCGTGGATCCGGGCACACGGCGTCGTACCGGGTGGTGTCGGTCGCGGCGGTCCGGAAGGACGCGCTGGCGACGACGAGCGGGGCGTTCAGCCAAACGGTTGACCATCGGCTGGTGCTGATCACCTGCACGGGTGCGTACGACGCGTCCCGCGGCGGATACCAGGACAACCTGGTGGTGATCGCGGAGCCCACCGGCCCGGCGCAGTAGGCTCGACCGCCATGGCCAGGTATTTCGACATCCATCCCGAGAACCCTCAGCGGCGGTCGATCGGGCAGGTGGTGGACCTGCTGCGTGAGGACGGGCTGATCGCGTACCCGACCGACTCCTGTTACGCGCTCGGCTGCCAGCTGGGCAACCGGGACGGCATCGACCGGATCCGCAGCATCCGGCACCTGGACGACCGGCACCACTTCACGCTGGTCTGCGAGAACTTCGCGCAGCTCGGGCAGTTCGTGCACATCAGCAACGCGGTGTTCCGCTCGATCAAGGCGGCCACACCGGGCAGCTACACGTTCATCCTGCCGGCCACCAAGGAGGTCCCGCGCCGCCTGCTGCACCCGAAGAAGAAGACGGTCGGCGTGCGGATCCCGGACCACGTCATCACCCAGGCGCTGGTCGCAGAGCTGGGCGAGCCGCTGGTCTCCAGCACGCTGCTGCTGCCCGGTCACGAGGAGCCGATGACGCAAGGCTGGGAGATCAAGGAAGAGCTCGACAACCAGATCGACGCGGTCATCGAGGGCGAGGTCGGTACCGAACCGACGACCGTCGTCGACTTCTCCGACGACGTCCCCGAGGTGGTCCGGGTCGGTGCCGGCGACCCGACCCCGTTCGAGTAGGACCTACCACCGGTCCCAGTGCAGGACCTGGTCGCGCGGGACCCGCTTGGCCGGGCGGAAGTCGGTCCCGATCGTGAACGCCAGCGGGAGGAACGCGGCGAGCATCACCTCGTCGTAGGGCACCCGGAGCACGTCCGCGAGTTCCCGTTCGAGCGGCCCCTGGGCGGTGGTCCAGACCGTGCCGAGTCCGCGCTCGCGGGCGGCGAGCATGAAGCTCCAGACAGCCGGCAGGATGGACCCCCAGGTCCCCGCCTGTACGGTCGCCGACGCGCGATCGGTCCGCCCCTCCACGGCCGGGATCACGAACGCCGGCACCTGATGGATGTTGTCCACCAGGTATCGCAGGCTGTCGAACACCCGCTCCGTCGACCGGGCGTGATGATTCATCCGCCGTACGTCGTCCGCACTCAACGGCTGTCCCGGCGCCTCGGTGACGGCCCGCCGGAAGATGTCCGCGACCGCCCGGCGTTGCGCGTCCTCGGTGACCACCAGGAAGTGCCAGCGCTGCCGGTTCCGCCCGGTCGGCGCCTGGGTGGCGAGGTCGACGCACTCCTCGATCAGCCTGCGCGGCACCGGCCGGGTGAAGTCGAGCCGCTTCCGCACAGCGCGGGTGGTGGACAGGACTTCGTCGGCGGACAGGTTCAGACCCATCGAAACCATCCTTTAGTAGATAATCTGCTGTAGAACTACTGTAGACTGCTGTGCGTGGCTTACACACTCGACCTGAACCCCGACGAGCTGCTCACCACGACGCGGACCGTGCGGAAGCGGCTCGATCTTGAGCGGCCGGTGCCGATGGAGCTGATCCGGGAGTGCCTCGAGATCGCGCTGCAGGCGCCGTCCGGGAGCAACCGGCAGACGTGGCACTGGCTGGTGATCACGGATGCCGAGAAGCGTGCGGCGGTCGGTGAGTACTACCGGCGTGCCGTCGAGCAGTACCTGGCCGGTCCCGGCGCGGCCGGGAAGCTGCACGCGGAGGACCCCGAGCGTGGGCCGGTGCAGCGTCGGGTGGGCGACAGCGTGGCCTACCTGGGCGATCGGATGGGGCAGGTGCCGGTGCTGGTCCTCCCATGCCTGCAGGCGAAGAAGCTGCCCGCGGGGAACCAGTCCGGCCTCTGGGGCTCGATCTTGCCGGCAGCGTGGAGCTACATGCTCGCCGCCCGCGCTCGTGGCCTCGGTACGGCGTGGACGACGCTGCACCTCACCTACGAGCAGGAAGTGCAGGAGCTGCTCGGTCTACCGGAGGACATCCGGCAGACGGTGCTGATCCCGACCGCGTACACGATCGGGACCGACTTCAAACCCGCACCACGTCAGCCGCTGGACGACGTACTGCACATCGACGGCTGGTAATCCGTACCGCACCTCCAGCTCCGCGAGCTGCGGGCCGTGACCGGAGCCGCTGGCGTTGAGTAGGTGCGGGGTGTGGATCCACTGCAGCGGACCGGCGTCCTGGTAGATCTGGATGAAACGATCAAACGACTGCCAGCCGACGTTGTAGTTGCCCGCAGCATCGATCGTGGTGTTCGGGATCAGCAGCGCCTGGAAGTCCGCGAACTCGCGCAGCCGGCGTAGACGCCGGGGGTCGCGCCGGCCGGGACGTGGACGCTCTCACGGTACGGCTGGGTGACGTTCGCGGCCGGGAGCGGGAGCTCAGGTGGCGGCCATCTCCTCGATCGTGAGGCCGCTGAGCACCGAGCGCGGTTCGGCGACGGTCAGGTCGAGGCCCGGGTCGGCGTCCGCGTCCTTCACCTTGACCAGCAGCCAGTCGCCGCCCGTCCTCGTGAAAGCCCAGGCGCCGTTGAGTTTCACGCCGTGCAGTTGCACTTTCAAGTGCCCGCGCTCGATCGCCTCCGCGGGGTCGACGAGCCGGTGCCGGTCGTCGCGGGTGAGGTTCGTGTAGACGCCGGCGTCCCAGACGATCACCGCACCGCTGCCGTACTGCGCGTCCCGGTGCACGCCCTCGTACGACGCGTACTCCAGATCGTGGTCCGAGGTGAACACCGCGAGCCGCTTCACCACCGGATCCAGCGACGGCCCGCGCGGCACCGCCCACGACTTCAGCACCCCGTCCACCTCCAGCCGCACGTCGTAATGCAGCCGCCTGGCATCGTGCAGTTGCACAGCGAAGATGGGCTTGAACATGAGGCTCCGTACGAATTCGAGTTACCGCTAACGGTCTGTCAGGTTGCGGTTGTAGGCTTGCGTCTGGTTGGGAAACCAGCCCCACAAACCCTCCTCCATCATCCGCCCCTGTCCAGAAGCAGGTGCCATGCCCGTAGCCTCCTCACCGGCGCGGCCGATCGCCGTTCAGATCCTGATCGGCGGCCGCTGGATCGCCGGCCAGGAGCTGGGTCGCCGGACCGGGACGGCCGGGACCGACGAGATCCTCGTCAGTCACCACGGCCATCTCGTCTGGGTCGACCACAGCTCGGTCCGCGAGTCCTGACAGCTGAAAGCCCTTACCTTAAAGGCTTTTCAGCAAAGAGCTTTCGCAATCAGGTTGCCGATTACACGTAGTCGTGGGCGAACCTGATCGTTCGCTCCACCTCCGTGTCGGTACCGACCGGGCAGAACAGGAACTCCGTCGTACCGGCGTCCTTGTACCGCTGCAGCTGCTTGGCCACTGCCGCCTCGTCGCCGACGACCGCGGTGTCCTCAGGTCCCGCAGTGCCGCCACGATCGAGGACAGCGCGGTACGCCGGCATCGAACCCGCGGCGCCGTAGTGGTCCCGGATCCAGGCGCGGGTCGCGTCCGGGTCGTCGGCTCACCGGTGAGCAGCGGACCGAGCGCCTCGAGGTACTCGCGCATGTACGCCGCGGGGCGGTCCATCGACAGCCCGAGCACCCCCTCGACCAGGTGCGAGTGGCTCGAGCCGACGCCGAGCCGTCCTCGCCGCCGTCGACCAGGCCTCCGAAGTCGCCGCCTCCCGGGCGTCGGGCGCGTCTGGGGTCCTCCGCATAGGCACTGCCCCGGGCCCCCCGCTCGCGCCTGGAACGTGGCCTGACCATCCTCCGCACCCGGACGCCCAACCTCGACGTACAAATCAGTTCTGGGACTACAGCCGGATACCTGACCGCGCTGCGTTCGGGGGAACTCGACGTCGCGTTCGTCCGCGGAGAGGTGGCCGCGGCCGAGGGTGCGCTCTGGATGGGTCCGTTCGCACCGGCGCTCAGCGCACCCGGCCAGTTGGTGGTCGCCGACGGGCACTGCCTGGACACCCTGATCGCGGCGTTCGGCTGAGAAGGTCTCCGGCGGGCCCTGACAGCTCCGCCGGAGACCGGAGTGTTGATTACTCAACAAGCACCGGATCGTACGGGGGAAATCCAGTTTCGAGGAGGGCCCGTCTCATAATTCATCCGACGAGCGTTTGATGGCTCCCGGTGAACAGTTGCTGACGGCGCGGGATTAAAGTTGGTAGTTGCAACCAAATATCGGGCTGGGTGAGGGCAAACGCCGGCCGTTTCCGCCTCGGAGCAGTGCACCCCACTGCCCCGGTCGTCGCGTTCCCGCCGTACGAACGGAAACTGATGTCTGCCACCCAGACCCGCCACCCAGACCAGCCGGCCACACCCGCCGGCCACCCCACCCCCTACCGCTCCCGGTACGCCGAGCCGGAGCACGCACCCACCGCCGCGCCACCGCCGCCGTCCGGCAACCCCGAGCTCTCGCACCGGGAGATCCTGGAGATCCTCGCCGGGCTGCTCGCGGCACTGTTCACCGCGGTGCTCAGCTCGACGATCGTCAGCAACGCGCTGCCGACGATCATCGCGGACCTCAAGGGTTCGCAGACGCAGTACACCTGGGTGGTCACCGCCAGCCTGCTCGCGATGACCGTGTCCACACCGGTGTGGGGCAAGCTGTCCGACCTGATCAGCAAGAAGCTGCTGGTCCAGCTCGCGATCGTCGCGTTCGTGATCGGCTCGATGCTGGCCGGCGTGTCCCAGAACGTACCGTTCCTGATCGGTGCCCGGGTCCTGCAGGGGCTCGCGATGGGCGGCCTGATGGCGCTCGCGCAGGCGATCATCGGTGCGGCGATCCCGCCCCGCAACCGCGGCCGGTACTCCGGGTACATGGGCGCCGTGATGGCGCTCGCGACCGTCTCCGGTCCGCTGGTCGGTGGCGTCATCGTCGACACCTCGTGGCTGGGCTGGCGCTGGTGCTTCTACGTCTGCGTACCGCTCGCCGTGGTGTCGCTGATCGTGCTGCAGAAGTTCCTGCACCTGCCGCTGGTGAAGCGCAAGGTCAAGATGGACTACCTGGGCGCGCTGCTGATCGCGGGCGCGGCCAGCCTGCCGCTCATCTGGGTGTCGTTCGCGGGCGAGCACTTCCCGTGGTGGTCGTGGCAGACCGGCGCGTACCTCGGCGGTACGGCGCTGCTCGCGATCCTGGCCGTGGTGGTCGAGACGCACGCGAGTGAGCCGCTGGTCCCGGTGCGGGTCGTTCGCGAACGGACGACGGCGTTGGCGATCCTCGCGAGCCTCTCGGTGGGGATCGCGATGTTCGGCAGCGCGGTGTTCCTCGGGCAGTACTTTCAGGTCGCCCGCGGGTACAGCGCCACCGAGGCGGGGCTGCTGACGATCCCGATGATGTTCGGGTCGTTCCTCGGGTCGGTCGGGTCCGGGCAGCTGATCACCCGGTTCGGGAAGTGGAAGCGGTACCTGGTGATCGGCGGGTTCTGCCTGACCGCGGGGCTCGGCGTCCTCGGGACGATCGACCACGAGTCGCCGTACTGGTACGTCGGCCTCGGGATGCTCGCGATGGGCATCGGCATGGGGATGACGATGCAGAACCTGGTGCTCGCGGTGCAGAACACCGTCGACGTCAGCGAGGTCGGGGCGGCCGGCGCGACCGTGACGTTCTTCCGCAGCCTCGGTGGTGCGGTCGGGGTGTCCGTGCTCGGCGCGGTGCTGGCGACCCGGGTGACGAACCTGATCGCCGAGCACCTGCGCGAGCTCGGCCCGGGCGCGGCCGCGGCGGCGCAGGGCGGGTCCGGGAGCGTGCTGGACGTGAACTCGCTGCCGGCGCCGGTGCAGGCGATCGTGCGGCACGCGTACGGCGATGCCACCGGGCGGATCTTCGTGATCGCTGCCGGAGCTGCGGCGGTGAGTCTGCTGGCGGTGCTGTTCATCCGGGAGGTGCCGCTTCGTCGTACCGTCGCGATGAGTGCGTCAGCCGACGGCTCGCCCGACGCTGACGCTGGCGAACTCGGCAGCGCGGGCGCGGCGTCGTACCGGGAGACCGTCGCCGACGATCCGGCGGAGCGCGCCGCGGTGGTTGCGCTGGACGTGATCACGTCGGCGGAACGTACGGCGCGGGAACGTGAACGCGAGGCCAGCGAGCGGGTGCAGGCGGCGGCGACCACGATCCGCCAGATGCGGACCGACGTCGCTGACCTGTTCACCCGGGTCGACCAGCAGATCGCCGAGCTGGAGAACACGCTGCCGGACGCGGAGATCCCGCAGCCCGCGGCGGCGATCCTCGACTCCCAGCGCCCCGCCGGCGAACTCGTCGACGAACTCCGCCGGTACGAGCTGAGCGTCCTCAGCGCGAGCCAGCGGACGGCCGACCACCTCCGCGAAACCGCCCGGACCGACGCCGACTCCGTCCGTACCACCGCCCACGCCGACGCCGAACAGGTCCGTACGACGGCCAACGCCGAGGCCGACCACGTCCGGACCAGCGCCCGCGCCGAGGCCGAACAGGTCCGTACGACGGCCCGCGCAAAGGCCGACAACCTGCTGGCCGAGGCCCGCGCCGAGGAACAGGAGATCCGCACCCGGATCGCCGAGCTGGAAGCCGTCGAACACCGCCTCCTCACCACCATCCGCGACGGCCTCTCCGAAACCCCCCGCCCACCCGCCGCCCCCACCCGAACCCCCGACCCCACCCCGGCGAACCCCACCCTCGCCCCCGCCCAAGGCAACGGCTACCCCGACGAAGCCCAACACCGCCAACCCTTCGGCTAACCCCCGCCGGGTCCACCCACCAGGCCCGCCCGGTCCACGGCTGGGTCCGCCCGCCGGGTCCACGGTCGGGTCCACCAGCCGGGGCCGCCCACCGGGCCCGTCCGCCCGGTCCGGCCGACCCCGGCCCCACAGCCGGGTCCACGCCGCCGGGTCCGCCCGCCCGGTCCACGGCCGGGTCCGCCCGTCGGATCGACCCGCCCGGTCCCTCACCCTGTCGGGTCCGCCCGGTCCGGCTCCACCGCTGGGGCCTGGGCCGACGCGACTTCGTCGAGTCGTGGTGAATGGTCCTGGTGGTGTTCGGCGAGTCGTGGAAATCGGGTGCTCAGCCTGAATCCGTGGAGGGCAGGGTCGCCTCTGAGCCGGAGCGGCTCGCCCCCCGTGCGGCAGACACGATGTGAGAGGTTCACCCATCAGGTTGCCCCTTCACCAATGGTGTGCGGTAGGTGAACGGGCAATGTGCGAGGTGAACCCCTGAAGTTGCGGCCGGTTTGGCACACCTCGGCTGCCTGGACGGCCGACCGCCACGGATCTGAGCTTCGGCGTGCTCCGGCGGAGCCTCGATCCACGACTCGGCGACCGGTCGGCCAAGCGCGGGTGGGTGGGGTGGGAGGATTTGGGGGACGGGTTGTGGGAGGAGTGGTGTGGGGTTGTGGGACGTGGAGCAGGTGCTGGGGCTGGCGTCTGATGCTGCGTCCGCGAAAGCCGGGCAGGGGTTGGCTCGGCGGGAGAAGTGGTCGGGGGCCGGTGCGACGGAGCGTGCGGTCTGGGGGTTGTGCCAGGGGAGCGGGAAACAGCCGTACCAGACGGCCGTCGAGCTGACCGGGCCGGCGTACAAGTGCTCCTGTCCGTCGCGGAAGTTCCCGTGCAAGCACGCCCTCGGGTTGATGCTGCTGCTGGCGTCGGACGGTGTCCCGCCCGGAGACGAGCCCGACTGGGTGACCACCTGGCTCGAGCAGCGGACCGAGCGCGCCGAGCGGGTGGAGCGGAAGCCAGGTGAGGTCGCGGATCCGATCGCGGCGCAGGAGCGGGTCGCCCGGCGGGCGGATCGGGTGTCGGCGGGCCTCGCGGAGCTGGCCGGGTGGCTGGACGACCAGGTACGCCAAGGCCTCGGCGGGTTCGACCAACGCGCGTACGGCGAACTGAACCGGCTCGCCGCGCGCATGGTCGACGCCCAGGCCCCAGGAGTAGCAGGAGCGGTACGGAGAGCCGCAGGCGTCGTCGGCCGCGGCCACGGCTGGCCCGGCGAACTCCTCGAAGAGCTCTCGCTCATCCACCTGATCGTCGCCGCCCACGCGCGCCTCGCCGACCTCCCGCCGTCGCTCGCGGATACCGTCCAGTCGCGGATCGGCTGGCCGACCGAGACCGCCCGCGTACGGCTGGAAGGCGAGCAGGTCCAGGACGACTGGCTGATGCTCGGCCGCGTGGTCGAACCCGACGACCGGCTCACCCTCCGCCGCGTGTGGTTGCGCGGGGCAACAACCGGGCGGATCGGCCTGATCCTCACGTACGCCGCCGCCGGCCGGCCGCTCGACCCGCTGCCGGCCCGACCGGGTGAGTTCGTCCCGGGCACGCTCGCGTTCTACCCCGGTGCGCTCCCGATGCGGGCGCTCCTCACCCAGACCGACCAGCGCGGGCAGGCACCGCGCCCGCACGGTCATACGGTCCACCAGGCCCTGACGTCGTACGTCGAATCGCTCGCCGCCGATCCGTGGAACGAGCGCTGGCCGCTCGTGCTGTACGACGTACGCCCCGCGCGTCACGGCGACGGGTGGGCGCTCGTGGACGAGGCCGGTGACGGGCTGGAGATCCTGCCGGGCTGGGATCCGCTGAAGCTGCTCGCGGTCTCGGCCGGCGATCCGATCACCGTCGCCGCCGAGTGGAACCGGGCCGGCCTGCGCCCGATGACGTGCTGGCGCGACGATCGGCCGGTGACGCTGTGAAGGGTTGGGACGGGCTGGTCAGCTCGGTGCTGCTGGGGACCGATCGGCGACCGGCGGACTTCGACGAGTTACCGGAGTACGTGCGGGAGCGGCTGGGTGACGGTGGCCTCCTGGATGCTGCTGCGTTGGCGACCGTCTACAAGCGGGCCGGGCGCAAGCCGTTGCGGGAGCTGACGCCGTTGGAGCCCGCGGGTGGCGAGGATCGGCCGTTGCCGAGGCCGGGTGCGGTACGGCGGCTGGCGGCGATGCTGGGCGGGTTCCAGACGGCCGCCCTGGGCGAGTGGTTGCGTACGGCGGAGGCGAACGGATGGGGTGTTCCGCCTGAGCATTTGCCGGCGCTGGCCGACTACGCCCGGAATCGCGCCGAGTACCGGCCGTTGGTGATCGCGGCGGCCGGGCGGCGGGCGCGGTGGCTCGCGGAGTTGAACCCCGAGTGGCGGTTCCTGCACGCGGCCGATGCCGAGAGCAACGATCCGGAGTTGTGGACGCATGGGAACGCGATCCAGCGTCGGGCCTGGTTGCTGGGGCTGCGGCGGCGGGAGCCGGGGGCGGCGCGGGCGGAGCTCGCGGAGGTGTGGCCGAACGAGTCGGCTGCCACGCGGGCGGACTTCCTCGGGCTGTTCGCCGAGGGGTTGTCGCTGGCGGACGAGGAGTTCCTGGAGACGGGACTCGATGATCGTTCGCGGGAGGTACGGCGGGTGGCGGCGCGGATGTTGGCGCGGTTGGCGGAGGCGCAGTACGGCGTACGGATGACCGAGCGGCTGCGTTCGCATTTGGTGGAGAGCCAGGGGGTGCTGGCGGTCGACCTGCCGCGGAGTCTCACGGCGTCGATGGAGCGCGACGGTCTTGATTCCCAGAACCCGGAGGGCGTCGGCAAACGGGCCTGGTGGTTCCATCAGATCGTGGCCAACACACCTCTGTCAGCAATGCACCTCACCTGGCTCGAGACTCCTGTCGAGGGCTGCGCCCCCGAAGTACTCCAGTCGGCCTGGACCGAAGCCACAGTCCGCGAAGGAGCAGCGGCCGCCGCGCGCCCGTCCGCCGAGCCGGCGGAGGCGGACGGCGGGGAGGCGTTGGCGAGCCGCTGGGCGCGGGCGTTGCTGCTGGCGAACGCCAACACCGGGAGCCGGAATCCTGCTGAGTTGTTGCGGTTGTTGCCGCCCGTCGAGTGGGCTCGGGCGGTGGAGGTGATGCGGGGCAGTGTGGATGTCGCCGAGTTGGTGGGTGGGCTGCCGGTGCCGTGGCCGCCGGAGCTCGCGAGGATGATTCTCGATCAGCTGGTCCGGGTCGGTACCAACCGTGCCTGGGCGCGGCTGGCAAGCATCGCGGCCCGCGCGGTGCCGCCCGACGTACTCGACCATCCGATCACCCGCGACCCGACCGGCGACGAGGACACCTGGCGCCGCCGCCTCGTCGAAACCCTGACCTTCCGCCATGAAATGCACGAGGAGCTGACATGACAGTGCTGATGCCGCGACTCCGTCGCGGCGGGTCATGGGGCTTTGGCTCCTGGTCTTCCCTCGTCGCTCCGGTCGCTTCGCTCCCTACGCTCCTCAGTCCAGACCAGGAGGCCCCATGACCGAGGTACTGCGCCCGCACGCGGAAGTCGAGTATGCCGACGAGTTGCAGGCTCTGCGGGCGAGCGACGACAAGCCGCGGCCGCCCGCCTGGCAGCTGTCGCCGAGTGCCGTCGTCACGTACCTGCTCGGCGGGAAGGCCGGCAGCATCGAGATCTCCCCGAAGTACGTCGGCCCGCGCCGGCTGGTCGAGGTCGCGGTCGCCACCCTCGCGACGGATCGCGCACTCCTGCTGCTCGGCGTACCGGGCACCGCGAAGACCTGGGTCAGCGAGCACCTCGCGGCCGCGATCAGCGGCGACTCCACGCTGCTCGTGCAGGGTACGGCGGGCACCGCGGAGGAGGCGATCCGGTACGGCTGGAACTACGCCCAGCTGATTGCCCAAGGCCCCAGTGAGGCCGCGCTGGTGCCGAGCCCGGTGCAGCGCGCGATGACCGAGGCGAAGATCGCCCGGATCGAGGAACTGACCCGGATGCCGTCCGACGTCCAGGACGCGCTGATCACGATCCTGTCCGAGAAGACGCTGCCGATCGCCGAGCTGGCCACCGAGGTCCAGGCCCGCAAGGGGTTCAACGTCATTGCCACAGCCAACGACCGGGACAAGGGCGTCAACGAACTGTCCAGCGCACTCCGCCGCCGCTTCAACACCGTCGTACTGCCGCTGCCGGACTCCGCCGAGGACGAGGTGGCGATCGTGGCCCGCCGGGTCGCGCAGCTCGGGTCCGCGCTCGAGCTCCCGCAGCCCGACGACGCGCTGGACGAGATCCGCCGGGTGGTGACGATCTTCCGCGAGCTCCGCTCCGGACGGACCGAGGACGGCCGGACCGCGGTCAAGTCGCCGTCCGGCACGCTCTCCACCGCGGAGGCGATCAGCGTCGTCACCGGCGGTCTCGCACTCGCCGCGCACTTCGGTGACGGAGTACTGCGGCCGGCCGACGTCGCGGGCGGCATCCTCGGCGCGGTCGTCAAGGACCCGTCGGCGGACCGGGTCGTCTGGTCGGAGTACCTCGAGACCGTGGTCCGCGAACGCGACGACTGGGCCCCGTTCTACCGGGCCTGCCGAGAGATCTCCGGATGACCGTTCATCTGTTGGGGATCCGGCATCACGGGCCCGGGTCGGCGCGCGCGGTGGCCGCGGCGCTGGCCGGGATCCGGCCGGACATCGTGCTGATCGAGGGGCCGCCGGAGGCCGACAAGATCGTCGAGCTGGCGGCGTCGGAGGAGATGGAGCCCCCGGTCGCCTTGCTCGCGTATGCCGTCGACACCACGGACGACTCGACGCGGGCGGCGTTCTGGCCGTTCGCAGTGTTCAGCCCGGAGTGGCAGGCGATCAGGTACGGGCTGGCGGCGGGTGTTCCGGTACGGTTCTGCGATCTGCCGGCCGCGCAGCAGTTCGGCTCGTCGGGCGGGCGGTCTGCGGCCGCGATGGACCCGCTCGCGACGCTGGCCGCGGCCGGTGGGTACGACGACCCGGAGCGCTGGTGGGACGACGTGATCGAGTCGCGGCGGGACGGTGCCGAGCCGTTCACGGTGATCGCGGACGTGATGCGCGAGCTCCGGCACGGCGAGGACGCGGTGGGGCGTGAGGCCCAGCGCGAGGCGTACATGCGCACCGTGCTGCGGAAGGTGCAGAAGGAAGGGTTCGAGAAGATCGCGGTTGTCTGCGGCGCCTGGCACGTTCCGGCGCTGGAGCTTCCGTTGCCGCCGGCAACACATGACCAGCGGATCCTGAAAGGCCTGCCGAAACGGAAGATCGCCTGCACCTGGGTGCCCTGGACGCACGGCCGGCTGGCCGCGACCAGCGGGTACGGCGCCGGCATCACGTCGCCCGGCTGGTACCACCACCTGTTCACCGCGCCGGACCAGATCACCGCACGCTGGCTCTCCAAGGTCGCCCAGGTACTGCGCGCCGAGGACTTGCCGGTGTCGAGCGCGCACGTGATCGAGGCGGTCCGGCTCGCGGATACGCTGGCGGCGTTGCGCGAACGCCCGCTCGCGGGGCTGAGCGAAGTCACCGAGGCCACGCGGGCCGTGCTCTGCGGCGGGAACGACGTACTGCTGGATCTCGTGACCCGGGAGGCGGTCGTCGGCGAGCTGCTCGGGTCGGTGCCCGGTGCGACACCACAGGCGCCGGTGGCGGCGGACTTCGCGGCGCAGGTCCGCCGGTTGCGGATGAAGCGGGACGCGGCGGAGCGCGTGATCGAGCTCGACCTGCGGAAGCCGAACGACGTGGAGAAGTCCCGGCTCCTGCACCGGTTGCGGATCCTCGGCGTCGACTGGGGTGTGCCGGCCATGGACGAGCGCCGCGCGCAAGGTACGTTCCGCGAGCTGTGGCGGCTGGCGTGGGACCCGGGGCTCGAGGTCGAACTCGTCGCGGCCGGCGCCCACGGTACGACGGTGCTCGGCGCCGCGACGACCGTGATGCTGAAGGCGGCGGACTCGACCACGCTGGCGGACGTCACGGCCGCGTTGGAGAAGTCGCTGCTCGCCGACCTCGCGGACGCGCTGCCGCCGCTGCTGCAGGGCATCGACAGCCGCGCCGCGGCCGACGCCGACGTCGGACACCTGATGGCGGCTCTCCCTTCGCTGGCCCGCGCTTCGCGGTACGGCGACGTCCGCGGGACCGATACCGCCGGGCTGGCCGCGGTCGCGGGGCGGATGGTCTCACGGGTCTGCGCGGGCCTGGCGCGGACGGTTCACGGGCTGGATCCGGATGCCGCTTCCGCCGTACAGGAGCTGATCGACGGCGTGCAGGACGCGACGGCGCTGCTGGCCGAGGGCGTACGGGCGGAGTGGCTGAACACCCTGCAGGGGTTGAGCGATCGGGCCTCGGTGCCGCCGTTGATCCGCGGGCGGTTGACGCGGCTGATGCTGGACACCTCGCGGTTGCCGGACGGCGAGGTCGCGCTGCGGCTCGGGCGGTCGTTGTCACCCGGTACGGCGACGGCGGACGCGGCCGGGTACGTCGAGGGATTCCTGGCCGGCGGCGGGTTGTTGCTGGTACACGACGAGCGGTTGCTCGCGCTGGTGGACGCGTGGCTGGGCGGGATCCCGGACGACGCGTTCGTGGAGGTGCTGCCGTTGCTGCGGCGTACGTTCGGGACGTTCGCGGCGCCCGAGCGGCGGACGATCGGTTCCCGGGCGCGGGTGCTCGCCGATCCTGGTTCAGCTGTTGTTGCCGACGACAACGACCTGGACGCCGAACTGGCCGCGACCGCGTTGCCAGTGGTGGCGCAACTGCTGGGGGTCTCATGAGTGAGGAACGTCTTCGCCGCTGGCGGCTCGTGCTGGGCGCGGAGGCCGAGGAGGAGACCGGTACGACGCTTTCCAAGGCCGACCAGTCCGTCGACGCCGCGTTGGCCGCGTTGTACGACGCCGGCGAGAGCTCGGGTACGCAGCGGGCCGCCGGGCTGGGGTCGTCGGCGCCGCGGGTGGCGCGCTGGCTGGGGGACATCCGGCAGTACTTCCCGAGCACCGTCGTCCAGGTGATGCAGCGGGACGCGGTCGAGCGGCTCGGGATCACCCGGATGCTGATGGAGCCGGAGCTGCTCGGCGCGGTCGAACCCGACGTACATCTGGTGTCCACGCTGCTCGCGCTCAACGAGGTGATGCCGGAGGAGACCAAGCAGACCGCGCGCGAGGTCGTCGGGCGGGTCGTCGCGGAGCTCGAGGCGCGGCTGGCGGAGCGGACCCGGGCCGCGGTGACGGGCGCGCTCGACCGGGCCGGGCGGACGTCGCGGCCGCGGCACTCGGACATCGACTGGGACCGGACGATCCGGGCGAACCTCAAGCACTTCTCGCCCGCGCTCGGCACGATCGTGCCGGACCGGCTGGTCGGGTACGCGCGCCGCAACCACAGCGTTCAGCGGGACATCGTGCTGGCGATCGACCAGTCCGGGTCGATGGCCGAGTCGGTCGTCTACGCGTCGCTGTTCGGCGCGGTGCTCGGGTCGATCCGGACGCTGCGGACGTCGCTCGTCGTGTTCGACACCGCGGTCGTGGACCTGACCGACCGGCTGGAGGACCCGGTCGACGTACTGTTCGGGACGCAGCTGGGCGGCGGGACGGACATCAACCGGGCGCTCGCGTACTGCGAGGAGCTGGTCACGAAGCCGGCCGACACGGTCCTGGTGCTGATCTCGGACCTGTACGAGGGCGGCGTACGGGAGGAACTGCTGCGGCGGGCGCGTTCGCTGGTGGAGTCCGGCGTCCAGGTGATCGCCCTGCTGGCACTCGCGGACTCAGGCACCCCGTCGTACGACGCCGAGAACGCCGCCGCGCTGGCCGACCTCGGCGTACCGGCCTTCGCCTGCACCCCCGACCAGTTCCCCGACCTGATGGCCGCCGCAATCCGCCACGAAGACATCACCACCTGGGCAGCCACCAACATCACCTAGCTAACCGGCGATCTCGAGGATGTCGATCGGCGTGTGCGGGTCGGCCTCGGCGAAGCGGAGGGCCCAGTGGATGGCTTCTTCCTTGGAGTCGACGCGGATGATCGAGACGCCGGCGACGAGTTCCTTGGTCTCCGCGAACGGGCCGTCGATCACCCGCGGCTGACCGGGCGCCGGGAACGTCACGCGGGCGCCGCGGGAGCTCGGCATCAGGCCCTCGCCGAGCACCAGGACGCCGGCCTGGCGCATCTCCTCCAGGACCGCGTCGGCGCGCTCCAGGATCTCCGGATCCGGCGGGTTCCCGGCTTCCAGGTTGTCGTTGGTCTTGTGCAGCAGCATGTACCTCATGGCGCCGACCTTACTGCCGCAGCGTGGACGCCCAGGCAGGCACAAGCCCTGGTTCGAACGTTCGAACGGTCGCGCCAGGCGGGTTGTGCCTGCATCCAGGTCCGGCTACACCCGCGGAAGGTCGCTCGGCGCGTAGTAGCTGCCTGGGTCGTCGCACGCCGGCGCCTCCGTGAGCTGGGCCGGGTCCCGCAGCAGGAGCGCGTGGCCCTTGGTGATCGCGGGGTCCAGGTACTCGTGGCCGGGCAGGTCCGCGACCGCCGTACGGCAGCCGAGCGCCATCCCCTCGAAGAGCGCCGTGGTCGAGACGCCGACCTGGTACGTCGCGGTCGCGAGCAGGTCGAGCGTGCTGCCGCCGGTCGACAGTTGTACGCCGGGCGGGATGGCGTAGTCGGCGGGGCGTTCGCTCGGATGCAGGCGGTACAGGACCTCCAGCTCGGGGTGCTGCCGCGCGACGGCCTCGGCCACCCGGATCAGCTCGGTACCGATCGTGCCCTGCGAGAGGAAGACCACCCGGTCCTGCTTCGGGGCCGGCGCCGGGAGGAACGGGGCGCCCGTGACCTTGGTGCGCATGCCGGCCGGGAGGTCCGCGACGTCGGTCCAGTACGACCCGAAGCACCACAGCTCGTCCGGCTGATCCGCCACGTCCGGCCGGCCGGGGTAGCTGTACCCGAGGTGGAACGGGCTGATCGCGCCGTGCTGCAGCTCGACCACCCGGATCCCGAGATCGCGGGCCGCACCAACGATGTGCTGGTGGAAGTACGCGACCACAAGGTAGACGGTCTCGATCCGGTGCTTCTTCAGCAGCGCACGGTAGAGCGCGCGCAGCCGCAGATGCTTCGGCACCTCGCGGGCGAGCAGCGCCCCGATCGGGACCCGGACACCGGTGAGTTTCTCCAACGCGTCCGCGGCGCCCCGGTCGTCGACCGTACCGCGGTGCACCGCGCCGGCCGCCGACGTGAAGAAGTCCAGGTTCTTGCTGCCGGGCAGCGGTACGCCGTTGATCCCCGAGTCCAGGATCAGCGCGCGGTCGCCGAGCAAGGTCCGGAGTTCGTCGGTGTAGATCTCGACACCGTTCGGTTTCCGCGGGTGCGGGACGACCAACGCGTCGTACCGGCCGGGGAACGGGCTGCGGGTGACCACTCCGGCCACGTGCCGCGCGACGAGGGCAGCCTTGCCGGACGGCGTCCGGCGTACCGGATGGGGAGCTCCGTGGATGCCGCTGCGGCGGGTCAGCTCATGGAAGACGCGCATCCGGATGATCGGCCAGGGATGCATCCCCTTGAGCTGCCACGTCAGCAGCTCCAGGCTCTTCTCCACCGTCCAGATCGCCTCGCACAGCTCCGCCACCGTCGGCCGAACCGTGCCGTTCCCGGTACTCGTCATGGTTGATCCCAACTATCCCGGCGAGACTTCCGACGCCCGAGAAGAACCGGCGGACTGCCTTCAGCAGGTGCGTCTTCCGGCCGAGCAGCAGCCCGGCGAGGGCGAGCCCGAACGCGGAGATCACCCGGGCCGAAGCATAGGCCAGCACCAGTACGTAGCTGATCGCGCCCGGGCGGATCAGCAGCCGGCTGATCGTGTCACCGCTGCCGGACCGGAACGCCCGCCGGACCAGCCAGGCCAGCGTGGTCCGGCCGACGGGGACGTCCTCGGCGATACACGCCTCCTCGCACCAGACGATCCGGAACCCGGCGCGGTGCACCCGCAGGAAGAAGTGCAGGTCGCTGGAGCCGGTGTAGCGGAACGCGGGGTGGAACCCGGGCGTGACCGCGTGGTACACGCGGCGGCTGACCAGCGTGTTGTTCGTGTACGCCTTGCGGAGCTCCTCGCCGGTGGTGTGCCGGCCGGTCGAGTCGTGGACGTCGCTGTAGTGGTTCCACGCCGGAGCGCCGGCCGGGAGGTTGCCCTTCACCGGTCCGGTGACAACGTCGGCGCCGGTGGACTCCCACGCCTTCAGCAGCGTCGCCAGCCAGCCGGGCGGCGCCACTTCGTCGTCGTCCACGAAGACCAGCGCGTCGTCGTTCCAGCACAGCTCGACCGACCGCTCCCGGGCGAAGGGGATCCCCGGCTCCGCCTCCACCACCGACTCGATCGGGTACGGCGTACCCTCGCCGAACTCCTCCAGCACCCGCGCCGCCGACCCGTCCGCGTCGTTGTCCACCACGACGATCCGGATCGAGTAGTCCGCGTCCGCCGGCAACTCCTGCGCCTGCAAACTCGTCAGCAACCCCCGCAACAGAGCAGGTCGCCTGAAGGTAATCACCGCAATGGCGACGCAGGTGCTCATGGCGCCCGAGACTATCGGTCTCCACCAGCATCCACCCAGTCACAGAGTGCATCGAGCCCCCGCATGTGGGTTTCCCCACGCCCGGGTCGTTCACACACCAGACGGCCAGCCTCCCACCCGACGTGCCGGGCCTACGCCTCGTCGTGCGGTTCGATCCGGATTGTGCGCTGGTCCATCGGGTGATTGTCGCCTGCGCGACACGAAACGGTTACGGCGGCCGGTGCGTGTAACGCCGAGGGGGGTCTCGACGATTTAGGACCAGACCGAATAGGTCTTCCCGCCCTGTCGAGGCCCTTGGGGGTTTGTGGTGTTCAGTAAGCGTTTGCTGCGGCTGGTGATGCCTGCGGCGATGATCGCGGGTGGCGTGGTCGTCGTCACCGGGTCGAGCGGGTCCGCGGCCCCGCCGCGCCCGTACCGGCCGCCGTTCGCGGCGGGGAAGCACCAGGCGGAGTACGACGCGCACTCGGTGATGGTGAAGTTCAAGCCGAAGGCGACGGCCGCGAACCGGCGGGCCGCGGTCTCGCGGTACGGCGCGACCGCCGAGGACCCGGTGGCATCGACCGTCGTGAAGCTGACCAGCGACGAACCGGCACCGGACCTGCTGAAGAAGGTCAAGGCCGACCCGACCGTGGAACTGGCCTCGCTGAACTACAAGCGCTACATCTCGGCCGTCCCGAACGACGAGTACTACGCGTCCGACCAGAAGGCGTACCTGAGCACGGTCCGCGTCCCGCAGGCGTGGGACCTGTCGAAGTCGACCGGCAGCCAGATCGTCGCGGTCCTCGACACCGGCGTGGACGCGGGCCACCCGGACCTGGCCGGCCACCTGGTCCCCGGCTACAACGCGGTCTCCAGCACCCGTCCGAACCCGGTCGACGACCACGGCCACGGCACCATGACGCTCGGCATCATCGCCGCGGCCGCGAACAACGGCCTCGGCGTCGCGGGCGTCGGCTGGAACGTGAAGGCGATGCCGGTCAAGGTTCTCGCCTCGGACGGCACCGGGTACGACGCCGACATCGCCGAAGGCATCGACTGGGCGGTCGCCCACAAGGCCAAGGTGATCAACATGTCCCTCGGCGGCCCGGACGACAACCCGATCCTGCACGACGCGGTCAAACGTGCGTACGCCAGCGGCGTCGTCGTGGTGGTCGCCGCCGGCAACGACGGCAACGAAAGCCTGCAGTACCCGGCTTCCTACCCCGAGGCGATCGCGGTCGCCGCGACGGACGCCGCGGGCGCGCTGACCGACTTCAGCTCGTACGGCGACTGGGTGGACGTCGCCGCGCCGGGCGTGGACATCCTGTCCACCGGCTCCCGCGCGCTGACGCCGCCCGGGTACGAGCCGTACTGGTACTGCACCGGCACCTCCTGCTCCGCGCCGATCGTCGCGGGTATCGCGGCGCTGGTGAAGAACAAGTGGCCGACGTTCACCCCTGCCCAGGTCGCGCAGCGGGTGGAGAGCCTCGCCCGCGACGCCGGCCCCCGCGGCATCGACCCGTACTACGGCCACGGCATCGTCGACGCGTACGCCGCCCTCGGCGGCAAGTGGGCGCCGGACTTCCCGGTCGCCGCACCCGACGGCAACGACCAGCCGGCCCGGGCGACCGCGATCTCCCTCGGATCGGTCAGCGGCACGATCAACACCGAAGGCGAGACCGACTGGTACAAGGTGACCTCGGACGCGGTCCGCAACCTCACGTTCAGCGTGACCGGCCCCGAGTTCAACGACGACAAGTACACGGCGAACTTCGGTCCCCGGCTCCTCGTCGTCGACTCCAACCTGAGGGCGGTCGCCGGTGACGTGAAGGCCTACCCGGACTTCTCCCCGACCACTCACCAACCGATCTGGGGGCCGCTCACGGTCAGTGTCGGCGCCGCCGTCCAGGCAGGTGACACATACATTGCCGTCCGCAACGACAACGGCTCGCGCGACACTCGGCCGTACACGCTCACCGTCAGCGAAGCCACCGGACGCTCCTCCGGCGTGCAGTACGCCTACCCGGTCCGGGACGTGACCCCGGCCGATCTCGGCGTCGGTGCCCCGCTGACCAGCACACCGGCCGTCACCTTCGCCTCCGACATGGATCCGGCTCGGATCACCTCGGACACGGTGTTCCTGCAGAACGGTAAGACCGGCGCCGTGGTGCCGGGCGCCGTCGCGTACGACGCCGCGACCCGGAAGGCAACCATCACGCCGAACGCTCCGCTCTCCGAGGCCACGCCGTACCGGGTCACGGTGACGCTCGGGGCGTTCGCCCCCAACACGCGGGACGACGGGTGGAGCAGCGTGTTCTCGACGGTCGACCTGACCCCGCAGAAGCTGACCGTGTTCAGCGGTAGCGGCGCCTACCTTGCGGCGAACCTCGCGTGGACGATTCCGCCGACGCCGGACCTCGATCAGGTGATCGTGCGGCGGAACGTCGGGAGCAAGGTGCCGACGCCGACGACCGGGACGTTGGTCTACGCGGGTACGGGTACCGCGGTGAAGAACACCGGGCTGGCGCAGAACGCGACGTACACGTACGGCGCCTGGGTGCTCGACCGGACCGGGCACTACAGCCCGATCGCGGTGAAGCAGTTGCTCGGGATGAAGTCCGGGATCGCGACCACGTCGACGTCGATCAGCTACGGCGGCGCGATCACGATCAAGGGGAGCACCCTGCGGATCGACAACAAGGCGTACGCCGGGCTGCCGGTGAACGTGTACGTCCGGCCGAAGACGTCGTCGAAGTTCACGTTGCTCGCGGCGCTGAAGACGACGTCGACCGGGAACCTGGCCGTTGTCACGAAGCCGGCCGTGTCGTCGGTCTACATGCTGACGTTCCCCGGCAACGCCGACCTGATGGGAACCCGGACCGCCGACATCACCGTCCAGGTGGCGCCGACTGTCTCCGCGGCGCTCTCGCCGGCGGCGATCAAGCTCGGCAAGACGACGGTGCTCAGCGGGTACGTCGCCCCGGCGCACGCGGGCAAGCCCGTCTACCTGCAGCAGTACGGCAACAAGGTGTGGAAGTCGATCGCGTCGGTGAAGCTCAGCACCTCCGGCAAGTACGCCTTCGGCATCAAGCCGGCACTCCGCGGCAAGATCGCCTACCGCGTCTGGTTCCCAGCCGACACTGACCACACGACGGCGTACAGCGCGAACAAGGTCGTCACGGTCGGCTGACCAGTGCCGGCTGGGGAGGCCTGCCCTCCCCAGCCGGCCGTTACTTCAGCTCCACGGTCCATGGCCCACTGCGAAGGACGGTCCAGTTTGCGGTGGGCGTGAGGGCTACCGAGTACTCGGTGTAAAGCTGGTAGGTGCCGGGGATCAGCGGGGACTGGGTGGTGCCGCAGTGATCGAGCGGTACGGGAATGGTTAGCTCCCTGCTGGCGCGGGCGGCCAGTGTCAGTTGGATGGCGCTGGCGGCGATGGGGCCGGTCGTGGCGACCACGGTGCCGTTCCTGACGACGATCACTCGGACCGCACTCGCGGTCGCGCCGTCGACGGCCCCCGCGGGAACTGTTGGTCAGTACGCCGGTCACTCGGCCGTACACCTCCACGCGAGTGATCGGTTGCTCGGCGATAGTGACTCGGAGCGGTGACTCCGCCGGATGCTGACCGGTGAGCTTCGCACCGCATGCCTGTGGGAAGGGCACCGGAGCGGTTGCCGCCACCTGCGGTTGAGGTTCCCCGGGCCGAACGGCCCAGACAACCGCGAACACCACTGCGGCGGTGCTGACCGAGACGCCCGCGACTGCGAGCCACGCAGTCCGCCTGCGGCCTCGCCGGGTGCTGGCGGCGTCCTCGGCCAGGTCCACGATCTTCATCGCATACTCCTCACTCGTGCCGAGCGCACTTCTTCCACGCCCAGGACGATCGAGTCGGAGCAAACGTTGCGTCGGGGGTTCCTGTACCTGTTAGTACAGTGGTGGCGTGGAGACGGTTGAGCGGTTGATTCGTAGTGCGCAGGAGATGTTGTGGGAGCGGGGGTACGTCGGGACCTCGCCGAAGGCGGTGCAGCGGCTTGCGGAGGCCGGCCAGGGGAGTATGTATCACCACTTCACCGGGAAGGCCGACCTGGCGAAGGTGGCGATCGAGCGGTCGGGGGCGGAGCTGCGGGAGGCTGCCGAGGGGCAACTGGGCGGCGACGGTACGGCGGAGGCGCGGATCGAGGGGTATCTGACGCGCGAGCGGGACGTTCTCAAGGGGTGCCGGATCGGGCGGCTCGTGGCGGATCCGGAGGTGGTTACGGATCCGGTACTGCGGGCACCGGTCGCGGAGACGTTCGCGTGGCTGCAGCGCCGGCTGGCGGAGGTGGTTGCCGAGGGCAAGCGTGGTGGCGAGTACCCGGAGTCCGTCGACCCGGAGCGGACCGCCGCGACGATCGCCGCCGTACTGCAGGGTGGTTATGTGCTGGCCCGCGCGGCCGATTCGCGCGAACCGTTCGACCTTGCGGTCAAGGGTCTCATTGATCTGCTGGAGGCAAAATGAAGATCGGCGCGGTGTTCCCACAGCTCGAGATCGGGGCGGACCCGGCGGTGGTCCGCGAGTGGACGACGACGGTCGAGGCGGCCGGGTACAACCACGTGCTCGCCTACGACCACGTGCTCGGCGCGGACCCGGCGAACCGTCCGGGCTGGACCGGGTACACCGACAAGTCCTTGTTTCACGAGGTTTTCGTGCTGTTCGGCTATCTGGCCGCGATCACCACGACGCTCGAACTCGTCACCGGCGTACTCGTCCTCCCGCAGCGGCAGACCGCGCTCGTCGCGAAACAGGCCGCCGAGGTCGACATCCTGAGCGGCGGCCGGTTGCGGCTCGGCGTCGGCATCGGCTGGAACCAGGTCGAGTACGACGCGCTCGGCGTACCGTTCGAGAAGCGCGGCGCCCGCCTGAGTCAGCAGGTCGACCTGTTGCGGAAGCTGTGGGCCGAACCGGTCATCTCGTACGACGGCACGTTCGACCACGTCGAGCAGGCGGGGCTGAATCCACTGCCGGGACGGGAGATCCCGATCTGGTTCGGCGGCGGCGCGGATGCCGTACTGCGGCGGACCGGGCGGATCGGCGACGGCTGGATGCCGCAGTCCGCCCCGGACGACACCGCGCGCCGGCAGCTCGCGCTGATCCGGCAGGCAGCCGAGGACGCCGGCCGCGACCCGCAGGACATCGGTGTCGAGGCCCGCCTGACCCTCGGCGCCGTACCCGAGCAGGACTGGCGCGCATTCGCCGACGCCTGGCGAGCCCTCGGCGCAACCCACCTGTGCGTCAACACGATGAACATGGGGCTCTCCCGGCCGGAGGAGCACGCCCAGGTACTCCGGGAGGTGCTACCGAAGCTCAGCTGATCGGCGGCTCGCGGTCGAGCGTCATCGTCCGCAGCTTCGAGTGGTGTCTCGCGTCAGGAGGCGGGCGTGCAGGAGCGCGACGGCTGGATTACGGTGTTGGTATACCGGATAACGGACCACGAGATCGTAGTTCTTGACTAAGGAGCCCCCCAGTGTCAGTCGACGTCACCGGCCCGCTGCACGAGCGGTACGACGAGATTCTCAGCGAGCGGGCGCTCGGCCTGATCGAGACGCTGCACCGGGCGTACGACGGCCGCCGGCGTGAGCTGCTCGGGCGGCGTGCGGAGCGGATCGCCGCGATCGTGGCCGGGACGGAGCTGGGGTTCCTGCCGGAGACGCACCAGATCCGCGACGACCCGGAGTGGCGGGTGGCGCCGCCCGCTCCGGGGATTGTCGACCGCCGGGTCGAGATCACCGGGCCGACCGACCGGAAGATGACGATCAACGCGCTGAACTCCGGCGCCAAGGTCTGGCTCGCCGACCAGGAGGACGCGAACACGCCGACCTGGGAGAACGTCGTCGGCGGCCAGCTGAACCTGCTGGACGCGATCACCCGGAAGATCGACTTCAGGACCGGCACGAAGAGCTACGCGCTGAAGCCGGACGACGAGCTCGCGACGATCGTCGTCCGGCCGCGCGGCTGGCACCTGCCGGAGAAGCACATCCTGGTCGACGGCGAGGAGACGTCGGGCTCGCTGGTGGACTTCGCGCTGTACTTCGCGGCCTGTGCGCAGCTGCAGCTCGACCGCGGCCAGGGCCCGTACTTCTATCTGCCGAAGATGGAGTCACACCTCGAGGCGCGGCTGTGGAACGACGTGTTCGTGACCGCGCAAGAGGCGCTCGGGATCCCGCGCGGGACGATCCGGGCGACGGTACTGATCGAAACCTACCCGGCGGCGTTCGAGATGGAGGAGATCCTCTACGAGCTCCGCGAGCACTCGGCCGGCCTGAACGCGGGCCGTTGGGACTACATGTTCAGCGTGATCAAGACCCACCGCACCAGCGGTACGGCGTTCCAGCTGCCGGACCGGAACAGCGTGACGATGACGGTGCCGTTCATGCGGGCGTACACCGAACTGCTCGTACGGACCTGCCACAAGCGCGGCGCGCACGCGATCGGCGGCATGGCGGCGTTCATCCCGAGCAAGGACCCGGCGGTGAACGAGCAGGCGTTCGCCAAGGTCGAGGCCGACAAGACCCGCGAGGCCGGCGACGGCTTCGACGGCTCCTGGGTCGCGCACCCGGGGATGGTCGAGACCTGCCGCAGGGTCTTCGACGCGGTCCTCGGCGACCGGCCGAACCAGATCGACAAGCTCCGCGAGGACGTCACGGTGACCGCCGAGCAGCTGCTCGACGTCGCCGCCACGCCCGGCGAGGTCACCGAGGCCGGGCTGCGCAACAATGTCAGCGTCGCGCTGCAGTACCTGGCGGTCTGGCTCGACGGCACCGGTGCGGTCGGCATCTTCAACCTGATGGAGGACGCCGCCACCGCCGAGATCTCCCGCTCCCAGATCTGGCAGTGGCGCCGTAACCAGGTCGTCCTGGACACCGGCGAGACCGTCAGCACCGAGCTGGTCGAGCGGATCGCCGACGAGGAGATCGCCAAGCTCGGCGACCCGGCCCGGTACGCCGCCGCCCGGTCGCTGTTCCTGGAGGTGGCGCTGGCCGACGAGTACGTCGACTTCCTGACGATCCCGGCGTACGAGCGCTTCCGCTGAAATAATTACGGTAATGGCCGTAAAGCGTTGACTCCGACGCTGTTACGGCCCTACGGTCGCGCCATAAGTCGAGTTCAGGACGCCAGAAAGGCGGCATTTCCTTGGCTATCAGCGCCCATCTCTCTGTTCGCCAGTCCCCGGTCGGTCAGACCCGGCGTGACTTCCTTCGGCTGTCCGGTCTCACGATCGCCGCGATCGGCGGCAGCTGGTCGCTGACCGGCTGCGGCCTGTTCGGTGCCGACAGCAAGGCTCCCGACGGCCAGTCGACGCTGAAGATCGACTACGTTCCGGTCGAGGTGCTGGATCCGCAGGTGATCACCAACGGCATGTGGATCCTCAGTCGCGGAATCTCCGAGGGCCTGGTCGCCCAGAACGAGAACGGCGACGGTGTGCAGCCCGCCGTCGCCAGCGAGTGGAAGGTCTCCGACGACCACCTGACGTACACCTTCACGCTGCGCGGCAACGCCCAGTGGTCCGACGGCAAACCGGTCGTCGCACAGGACTTCGAGCGCACCTACAAGCGGCTGTTCACCCCGGCGGGCGGCTCGGCCGGCGGTACGACGCTCGGCGCGAACAGCTACCAGACCGCCACCGGGATCAAGGGCGCGCAGGACTTCCTGTCCGGTGTACTGACCGACTGGACCAAGGTCGGCGTACATGCGAACGGGGACCACGAGCTCGTCCTCACGCTCGCCCACCCGAACCCGGACTTCCTGCTCGCGCTCACCCATCCGGCGATGCTGCCGTTGCCGATGGACCTCGTCGAGAGCAAGCCGAAGGACTGGCAGAACCCGCCGAACTACGTGTCCAACGGGCCGTACACCGTGACCGAATGGGTCGCGAACTCGCGGCTGATCCTGGTACCGAACGAGAAGTACTGGGACCGCGGCAACGTCAAGGTCGGCCGCATCCAGGTGAACCTCGTCGAGCCGAGCGCGGCCGCGACGGCCACCGTGCCGTACGAGAACGGCGAGACCGACCTCGTCCAGCTCGCCGGACCGGACGTACTGCGGTTCCAGAAGAGCGCGACGTTGTCGAAGGAACTCGAGCAGACCGAGAACTACAGCATCCTCTACCTCGCGAAGCTGCGCAGTCAGCACAAGGCGATGGACGACGTACGGGTCCGTAAGGCGCTGTCGCTGGCGCTGGACCGCAAGACGCTGGCCGGCGTCCAACCCGGTCAGCAGCCCGGCGTCTCGCTGGTGACCAGCCGGGCGAAGGGCTGGGACGACAGCATCGCGATCAAGGAGGACGTCGGCGAGGCGAAGCAGTTGCTCGCCCAGGCCGGCTACCCGAACGGTCAGGGCCTGCCGCCGGTCCGGCTGCTGGTCGGCGTACCGGACACGACGCTCGCCGACGCGATCGTGGACAGCTGGACCAAGCAGCTCGGGATCAAGGCGGTCGTCGACCACGTCGAGGCCGGCGTCTACACCGAGCGCCGCTGGCAGGTGCAGAAGGGCGACTACATCGGCTTCTACTACGGCACGTTCGCCGGGCTGCCGACCTGGCCGACGATGGTCGGGTCGTTGTGGTCGCCGCAGAACGTCCAGGAGATCAGCCTGCCGAGCGACCAGTGGCAGAAGTACCAGGCGGTGCAGGACGACAAGACCATGACGCCTGCCGCGAAGACCGCCCAGCTCAAGGCGATCCGCACCGGGTACGCGGCCAAGCCCGCGCTGGAGATCGGCACGCTGGTCGAGCAGGCCGCTGCCGAGTCCGATGACGCGAAGCGGCTGGCGTTGTACAAGCAGGCCGCCAAGCTGCGTGAAGAGCAGTACCTGTACTTGCCGGTGCTCTGGCAGAGCCTGTTCCACGCGGTCAAGCCGAAGGTGCACGGCCTGCAGTTGCGGGCGTACCCGGACTACTTCTACCTCAAGCCGCTCAGCGTGGTGAGCTGACCGTGGGGCTCGCCGTCTACATCGGCAAGCGCGTGGTGCGGCTGGTCCTGTCCCTGATCGCGGTCTCGATCCTGACCTTTACCCTGCTGCAGCTCGCACCGGGCAACTTCGCGGACCTGCAGCGGGTGAACAGCGGCGCCACCAACCTCGGCGGCGTCGGCACCGAGTCGATGGTCGGCGAGCTCGAGTCCCGGTACGGCGCCGACGTACCGGCCTGGAAGCAGTACCTGATCTTCATGAAGGGTGCGGCGCACTGGGACTTCGGGCCGTCGTACAAGTACGCCAGCCGGAACGTCCAGGACATCATCGCCGAGGCGTTCCCGGTGTCGGCGACGTTGGCGTTGCTGGCCGTCCTGCTCGCGCTGCTGATCGCCGTACCGGTCGGGGTGTTCGCGGCGTTGCGGCAGAACTCGAAGTCCGACCATACGACGATGTTCGTGGTCACGCTCGGGCACGCGCTGCCCAGCTACCTGACCGCGGCGTTCATGATCCTGCTGTTCTCCGCCACGCTGAAGCTGCTGCCGTCCGGCGGCTGGAACGGGCCGAAGGACCTGATCCTGCCGGTGCTCGCGCTGAGCCTCGGCCCGGCCGCGGTGCTGGCCCGGTACGTGCGGTCGAGCATGCTGGAGACGTTGCGCGAGGAGTACATCACGGCGGCGCTGGCCAAGGGCGGTCCACGGCGTACCGTCATCGTCCGGCACGCGCTGCGCAATTCCCTGATCCCGCTGGTCACCGTGGCCGGACCGCTGCTGGCGGCGTTGATGACCGGCACCGTGTTCGTCGAGGCGCTGCTGCGGATCCCCGGTCTCGGCCTGTACTTCGCCAACGCGGCCGCCAGTCGGGACATGCCGTTGCTGATGGGTACGGCGTTGTTCTTCGCGCTGATCCTGATGGTGACCAACCTGGTCGTGGACCTGGCGTACGGGCTCCTCGATCCGCGAATCCGTGCGGCCGGAGGTGGTCCCCATGACCGCGACTGAGGGCGTGAGGGTTGCGCGCGGTCCGTGGGCGCGGGCCTGGTCCAGGTTTCGTCGGCACCGGCTGGCGTTCGGGAGCCTGATCTTCTGCGCGTTCCTGATCCTCGTCGCGATCGCCGCGCCGCTGATCGCGCCGTACGGCTATGAAGAGACCGATATCCAGCACAAGCTCGCGGGGCCGGGATCCGCGGGGCATCTGCTCGGGACCGACCTGCTCGGCCGGGACATCCTGAGCCGGCTGATCTACGGCCTGCAGACCGCGCTGACCGTGGCGTTCGGTGCCGAGCTGACGGCGCTCGTGCTGGCGCTGGCGATCGGGCTGCTCGCGGGCTACCTCGGCGGGCGGGTCGAGCAGGTGCTGATGGCGTTCACCGACGTGATGTACGCGTTCCCGAGCTACCTGTTCGCGGTCGTGATGGTGACCGTGCTGGGGCGCAGCATCTTCGCGCTGGTGGTCGCGATCGGGATCGCCTCCTGGGTCACGCAGGCCCGGCTGGTCCGCGCGCAGGTGCTGACGCTGAAACAGCGCGAGTACGTCGAGGCGGCCCGGTCGATGGGCGCGAAGGGCACCACGATCGCGATCCGGTACATCCTGCCGAACGCGATCGGCCCGATCCTGGTCACCACCAGCTTCGCGATCCCGGCCGCGATCGCCGCCGAGGCAGGGCTCGCGCTGCTCGGGCTGGGCGTCCAGCCGCCGACCCCGTCGTGGGGCGCGATGATCAGCGACGGCAGCCGGTACCTGCTGGCCGCGCCGCACCTGCTGGTCGCGCCGGCGGTGCTGTTCGCATTGACGCTGCTGGCGTTCACGTGGATCGGCGACGGCGTACGGGACGCGTTCGACGCGAGTGGGGAGCAGCGATGAGCCTGTTGTCGGTCCGGGAGCTGCGGACGACGTTCCGACGTGAGGGCGGCGATCCGCTGACTGCGGTCGACGGCGTTTCGTTCGACGTACAGCGGGGACAGGCGCTGGCGGTCGTCGGGGAGAGCGGGAGCGGCAAGAGCGTGACGATGCGCAGCGTGCTGGGCATCCTGCCGCGGACCGCGCGGATCACCGGCGGCCAGGCGCTGTACGGCGGCCGGGACCTGCTCGCGATCGGCGACAAGGAGCTGCGCCGGATCCGCGGCCGCGACATCGCGATGGTGTTCCAGAGCGCGATGGAGGCGATGAACCCGACGCTGACGCTCGAGCGGCAGCTCACCGAGCACCTGATCTGGCACGGCCTGTGCACGAAGGCGGAAGCCCGCAAGCGCGCGATCCGGGCGCTCGGCGACGTCGGCATCCCGGACCCGGAGAAGCGGATCCGCACGTACCCGTTCCAGCTCTCCGGCGGGATGCGGCAACGGGCGATGATCGCGATGGCGATGGTGACCGAGCCGGCGCTGCTGATCGCCGACGAGCCGACCACCGCGGTCGACGTCACCGTGCAACGCCAGATCCTCGACCTGCTGGCGGACCTGAAAGCGCGCGGCACGGGGATCGTGATGATCACCCACGACCTCGGTGTCGCGCGGTACTTCTGCGACGACGCCGTCGTGATGTACGCCGGACGGGTCGTCGAACGCGCGCCGATGGGGACGCTGCTCGACGACCCGCGGCATCCGTACAGCGTCGGCCTGCTCGGGTCGGGCGTCGAGGTCGGCGGACGCGACCTGCCGCTGCGGCCGATCCCCGGCAGCCCGCCCGACCTCTCCCGGCGTCCGGAGGGCTGCCCGTTCCATCCGCGCTGCCCGCAGGCCGAACTCCCGCGCTGCAGCACCGAACAGGAACCGTTGACGATCGGCCCCTCGCGGGACGCCGCCTGCTGGAAGGTAACCGCCGATGTCTGAGCCGCTGATCCGGGCCTCGTCGGTGACCAAGGTCTTCAGGACCCGGGCCGGTGAGGTGCGCGCTGTCGACGACGTGTCGCTGACCGTGCATCGGGGCGAGACGCTCGGGCTGGTCGGGGAGAGCGGCAGCGGCAAGTCGACGATGGCGCGGCTGATGATGGGGCTGCAGACGCCGACCTCGGGACGGGTCGAGTTCGACGGGCGTGATCTGGGTACGCTGCCGGCTCGTGAGTTGCGGTTGCTGCGCCCGCGGATGCAGATGGTGTTCCAGAACCCGTACGGTTCGCTGTTGCCGCACTTCAGCGCGATCGGCAACGTGATGGAGCCACTGCGGCTGCACGACCGTGGCGACCGGGAGTCCCGGCGTACGACGGCTTTGGAACTGCTTGAGCTGGTGGGGATCAACACGCACCATGCGGAGCTGTATCCGCGGCAGTTCTCGGGTGGTCAGCAGCAGCGGATCGCGATCGCGCGGGCGCTGGCGCTCGAACCCGAGCTGCTGGTCTGCGACGAGCCGACGTCGTCGTTGGACGTGTCGATCCAGGCGCAGATCCTCGAACTCTTCACCGACCTGCGCGATCGGCTGGGGCTGTCGTTCCTCTTCATCTCGCACAACCTGGCCGTTGTCGAACGGCTGGCCGATCGCGTCGCTGTGATGAACAAGGGGCGACTGGTCGAGGAGAGCCCGACCGAGGAGTTGTTCCGCGATCCGCAGGATCCTTATACGCAACAACTTCTTGCTGCCGTACTGCCCATTCGGCAGGACGGCTGAGAGACTGCTGTCGTGTACACGCCTACGCCGCAGGAGATTGCGCTCGCGTTCGACCTGGGCTCGGGTGGTGGTGAGCTGGTGCATGTGCGGCGTGGTGACAACGATGCTTGGCGGTTGGGTGGGTACTTCGTCAAGGGATACTTTCCGGCGACGGGCGGGCAGTTCAACGGCGACGGGTTGACCGATCAGCTGGCGGTTGCGATGGCGTTCGAGCAGCTGGCGCTCGACGCCGGGGTGGACATGCCGGAGCCGGTGATGCCGGTCGATCCGTTCCTGGGTTGGCTGGTGCAGATCGAGGACCGGCTGTTCCGGGTCCATCGCTGGGTCGAGCACCATTCCGGATCTGCTGACGTCTCAGCGTGACCCGAAACCACCTGCAGGTCCTCGGCGAGCACCTTCAGGTAGCCCTCGGCGAAACACCGCCAGCCCGCTGGATGGGCGACCAGGTCGCCATCGACGCTGCCATCACCACCACCCTGCAGGACTTCCCCACCAAGCTCGCCGACCTGCACCACCTCGCCGCCGCCGTCCGCTAGTTGCTCTCGGCAACTGCGGTGGTGATGGCGGTGGCGAGGGCCCGGGTTTGGGGTTCGGTGCCGAGCAGGTAGGGCTGGGGGATCCAGATGGTGTCGGTGGCGACGGTGTCGGCGTTCGGGCAGTCGGTCTCGGGGTAGGGCTGGTTGAGGCGGTCGGTGATTGCTTTTGCCTCTCGCAGTACTGCGGTGTTGCGGTGGAGGGGGACGTAGCCGGAGGACGCCTTGTCGAAGCCTGTGGTGGTGAGGGACTTGAGGACGGCGTCGCGGTGGTCGGGGATGCGGAGCATGAAGAGGTGGCGGCCGTGGGCGGTGATGGCGGGGTCCTCGGGTGCGAGCCGGATGCCGTCGACGGTCGAGAGCAGGTCCGTGAGTAGCTGGGCGTTGCGTTCGCGGAGTTGCTGGAGCTCCGGGTGCCGGCGGAGCTGGACCCGGAGGATCGCCGCCTGGAACTCGGTCAGCCGCAGGTTGTAGCCGACCGTCTCGTGCTGGTACCAGCCGCCGCCGGGGACACGCCCCACGTTGACCAGCGAATACACCGCGCCGGCCAGCTCCGCGGAGTCAGTGAGTACGACGCCGCCCTCGCCGGCGGTGATGTTCTTGCTGCTCTGGAAGCTGAACGTGCCGAGGTCACCGATCGCCCCGACCGGCCGGCCCTTGTACGCCGCCCCGTGCGCCTGCGCCGCGTCCTCGACGATGGTCAGCCCGTGGCGCTCCCCGAGTGCGGTGAACGCGTCGAGATCCGCCGGCCGCCCGGCGAGGTGGACGACGACGATCGCCTTGGTCCGCTCGGTGATCGCAGCCTCGGCGGCGGCCGGGTCGAGCAGGTGGGTGTCCGGATCCACGTCCGCGAACACCGGTACCGCGCCGACGAACAGCGCCGCCGACGCGGTCGCGACGAACGTGTACGGCGGCACGATCACCTCGTCGCCGATCCCGACGCCGGCGGCCCGCAGCGCGACCGCGATCGCGAGCGTCCCGTTCGCCAGGCAGACCGCGTACCCGGCCTGCTGGTACGCCGCGAACTCCCGCTCGAACGTAGCGACAGTGTCCCCGCTGGTGCTGCCCCACTTCCCCGAGTTCAGCACCGCGAGCAGCGCCTTGGCTTCCTCGTCGTCGTACTGCGGCCACTCCGGCATCATGGTGTGATCACCCATCTGTTGTCTCCGGCAACGATATCCGCGGTCAGCTCGACGAAGGCCCGGCCGAACCGGTCCACCGTCCGCGCCGATCCCTCGCCCTCCTTGACGATCGGGCCGCTCCGGCGCTCCGAAGCAACCATGATCGCGGCGCCCGGCACCGTCGACGCGGCGCGTGCCCGGACCTCGAGCCCGTCGGGATGCCGCGCGACCGACAGTTCGACACCCCGCCGGCTTCGCTCCCACTCGTTGATCCGTCCGGCCGTCCACCACGGCATCCCGCGCCGGCGCGCCTCCGCGGCGAGTTCGATGCACGCCCTCCGGGTCGGCGGGCGCAGGTACAGGTGCGGCCCGTGGAACAGGAAGTGCGCGACGCCGTGGACCGCCTGCGCACCGTCGAGGATCACGTCGCGGACGGCGGCGTGCCCGGCCCAGGCGAGGTCCTGGGTGTGCAGCGGCAGATTGAGTACGTCGTACAGCCGGTTGCCCTCGGCCGCCGGCGCCATCGGGAACGTCACGTGCGCGGCGCCGAAGGTGAAGCCGACATCCCCTTGTTTACTGGGCCCGCGGGACTCGTCGATCTGGAGGCCGAGCCGCTCGCACCACGTGTAGAACTCGGTCCAGCCCTCCCAGCGGGTGTAGTGGTTCTTGTTCGAGACGATCTGCTCGGTCCCGGTGACGGCCTGCGCCCACGCGTACTGCGCCCGCACCTGCGGCCAGCCCCAGACTGCCAGGTCCGCGTCGCCCATCGCGTTGTAATGCAGGGCGTTCTCGTGTCCGGCCGCGGTGATCTCCACGTGTAGATCGGCGGAGTACCCGCCGGGGAACAGGTGGCACCACGTGACCTTGACGTCGGCCTCGGCGAACGCGTCGAGCGCGGCCTGCCCTTCTTCCTCGACGTTCCCGTCGGAGTCGTGCGACATGTGCGCGACCGCATCCACCCCGGCCGGCCAGTACCAGAGCCACGGCACCACGGCCCCGCTCTGCTCGGCACTCCACCACAGGCTCTGCGCGAACAGCGCGCACCACCAGTCGGCCTGCGGCTGGTCGAACATCGGTACGGCGCTCGGCGGTGGATACGTATGTTCGAACCGCTCGACGAGTTCCGGCTCACCCGGTGGCATCGCCCGGTCGTGCTCGAAGCTGAGCGCCATCCCGTCCTCGCACTTGAGGATCCCGTCGTCGATCGGAGCCGTACCGTCGGCAGCCGGCGCGCCGTCCGCGGTCACGGCGTACCCCTGCTGGATCCGGACGATCGTCTGCCACAGGTCGACGCCGTACGTCAGCACCACGCCCGCGTCGAGCCGGCGCAGGGTGATCGCGGCCGCGTCGTCCTGCCAGCGGGCGATTACCTCGGCATCGGACGGCTCGAGCCGTCCGCCGATCGCGTGCAGTGCGGTCGGCGGGCGGTACGACCAGACCGGGACGTCTACAGGTGTCACCTGACCATCGGGTACGGCCTCGTACGCCGCGACGCCCGCGAGCGTGGAGAGTTGACCGGGATCGCCGACGACGATCAACGCGCCGCCCGCGCGCACCCACTGCTCGAGCCCATCGGTAGGACCAGCGCCAGGGGCCGCCACGATCAGCACGGGGACGTCGTCCGGGATCTCGTCCGGAGCGACCGATCGATACGGCAGCCGGAGCTGCCCGAGGACCTCGTCCAGGTAGACCCACCAGGCGTCCTGACCCGCCTGGTGGGCCTGCTCGGTCGCCACCCGGTTGTCCACCACCGCGATTGCAGGCATGCCGACCACCCTGCCTCAGCGGACAACCTACGGCAAGACCTGAATAGCAGTTATGGATGTCCGTAATAACTAGCGGGGGAGTTTCTCCACGAGTAGCTGGAACGGCCGCGGCGGCCGGCCGAGCTTGTTCGAGCGGGGCGGCGGCATCGGCCAGGCGAGGCCCTCGTCCACCAGCGTGGTCAACGTCCGGCGCGCTGTCCGCAGCGTGACGCCGAGCAGTTCGGCAACCTTCTCCGCGTCCACGACCCGCTCGGTGTCGTTCGCCCTCTCCAGCTGTTCGGCCAGCGTCGCCAGGATCTGCAGAGCACGCGAATCACCCGGCACCGGCCGTTCGGCGGCCCGGGTGCGTTCGCCCGGGATCTGCAGCACGAAGCCGTGCGGACCGACCACGAACGCCGTACCCCCGCCGGCCGCCTTGTCGACGGCGGACTGGGCGTTCACCTCGGCCTCACGGGTCGACGTACCGAGGCCGATGCCGACCTCGAGCCGGATCCCGAGCTCCTCGGAGATCCGGTCCAGGAACGGCGCCGTCGACAGGTTGTCGGTGGCCAGCCGCAGCGAGCCCATCGTGGTGACGATCAGGAAACTGTGCTCGTCGCGTGGCACCACCGCGGCGTCCATCGGCCGGGCGTCGCGGAGCAGTTCGCGGTGCAGCGACAACCGCAGCTCCTGGTACCAGTACGCGCTCGCGCTGGCGTGTGCCGGCAGCGAGGCCGCGGGCACCCGGACGATCATCGTGACGATCCGGGACTCCTCCAGCTTGGCGCCGCCGCCCATCAGGATCGCGGTGGTCAGCGCCTGCCGGATCGTCATCGACGACGGCGTCATCCGGAGCGTCGGTACGCCGGCGTTCCGGAGCGCGACGTCGACGGTCGGCACCGTGGTCACCGCCCCGGTGGTCCGGCCGCGCGCGTGCAGGGTGCGGTGGAAGTCGAGGAACTCCTCGGCCGACTCCGGACCGGCGTACTCCTTCAGCCGGACCCCGGAAACGCTCAGCCCGATCTCCTCGTAGACGTGCTTGAGGTCGCGACGCGCCATCGTGTCGACGCTGATCCGGGCCGGATCGAAGACCTTCTCCAGTACGCCGCGGAGCAGCGCCGAGAACAGGGCCGGCCCGCCGCTCGGTACGTACGTCGCCGGTACCGGCAGCCCGCCCGCGACCGCCATGTCGTACGGCAGCGGCCCGGCGAACAGGAAAACGTCGACCCGGGACGCGATCCGGGCCGCCTGCTCGTGCGCGGCGTGCTCGTCGGCGTACACCGCGGTGACCAGTCGGAGCGCCGGGTTGTCCAGCTCCCGGGCCAGGTTCACGATCCGGGGCACGATCTGATCGGCGCCGACCACGCCGACGGTGACCTGTTCGTGAGTCGGCATGTCAGCGACGTCGATCGGCCGCGAGACGGAGTAGCACCCAGCCAGGTTAACCGGCACCCAGCCTGCTCACGTGTTGAAGCAGATTTGGCCGAGGGACTGATCGGTTCCGGTACTCTGGTGGAAGCAAGGAGGTGGTCGGAGATGTCAGAGCCAACGTCAGCGCCTGACGCTGTGGACCGTGCCGGTGCTTCTTACTGGCAACGGCACCACCTTGAGGATCTTCTGCGCGGTAGCAAGCCGCTCGGAGAGGACGAGTCGTTCGAGATCCCCGATCTGGCCGACGACGAATGGGACCGGTTCGTCCGGGCGATCCACGAGTGACGGTTGGGACAGTCCTGCTCGATACGAACGTCTTCACTGCCTGGCTGAAGCCTCGCTCGACGCTCATCCCGATGTACGGCTAGCATGTCTTCGGTCGTCGGATCGCTATCGCACATCAGACGGTGGCAGAGGCTCGGTACGGCGCGGTCGTTGCGGGGTGGGGAGACAAGCGGCTGGACAACCTGGAGCGTCTGATCCACCGGAGTGCCGTTCTTCCGGCCGACGACGAGACGACTTGGGTGTACGCCCGGTTGCGCGCGCAGTGTAGGCAATCGGGGCACCCGCTGCACCAGAAGCAGCATCAGGGTGATCTGTGGATCGCGGCAACGGCGCTCCGGTGGCGGTTGCCACTGGTCGCCCACGACGCAATTTACCTCGGGTGCCCGGAGCTCGAACTACTTACGGAGCTCTCTCCCTCGTAATCATCGCCGTGCGGGGGCGTCGACGTTCACGGTTGGGATCCCACTGCCGGCCCGCGCGATGATGGCCAGCGAGGGCTCGGTGCTCGGGTTGCTCTCCCGGTGCACGGTGAACGCCGGTACGTGCACGAAGTCGCCGGCCACCGCGTCCAGGTAGTCGTCGGAGCCTTCGAACTCCAGCCGGAGCACACCGGACACGATGTACAGGCTGCTCTCGTTCTTGTCGTGGTGGTGCCAGCCGGAGGTGATGCCGGGCTGGGTGATCACCTGGCCGGCCCACAGGATCGGGAGCTCGAACGCCCGCATCCGGAGCATGCCGGAGGTCGGGTCAGCGGCGACCAGGTCACCGGCCTTGATGACGCGAACGGGGTCGGACATACGTTCAGTGTTGCAGCAACGCTTCAGCCACGGGCGCGATCTCGGCGTACACGCCAGGCTCGCCCGGCTGCGCGCAGCCCTGTCCCCAGGACACGACACCGAGCAGGCGGCCGTTGAGGACGAGCGGTCCGCCCGAGTCGCCCTGGCACGCGTCGGTGCCGCCCTTGAGGTAGCCGGCGCAGATGTTGGTGGCGGCGGTGTACCCGTTGGCGACGTAGCTCTTGTTGGCCAGGCACGTCTTGTCGCCCAGGTCCGGTACTGCGGCCTTCTGCAACGTCTCGTCAGGCCCGGTGTCCTGCGTGTCGCCCCAGCCGTACACGGTCGGTACTGCGCCCGCCGCGTCCGCCCGGACCCGCGTCTCGAGCGGCAGCACCGGCACCCCGGTGAACGGCTTCGCCAGCGTGAGCACGGCGACGTCGTACCGGTTGTTCTTCGTGTTGTACCCCGGGTGGATCCACACCTTGCTGATCGTCGACACCCGTCCCACTGAGCTGTCACCGAGGTCGGCACGGCCCTGCACCGCGTAGTACGTCGAGGTCGCCTCGTCCATGCAGTGCGCCGCGGTGACGATCTTGTCGGGCTTGATCAGCGTCGCGCCGCAGTACCGCCCGCTGGACGACTCGGACTGCGTGGTGTTCAGCGCGATCGCCCACGGAGCCTCGCTGACACCGGTCACCGTGCCGCCGACGATGCACGGCTTCGCCCCAGCCGTGAGGGTCAGCAGGCCGGCAACGACGAGTACGCCCCGTGAGAGTCTCATCGCTTTAGGTTAGCGAACAACTGGACCCTGCAGGCTACGCGCCCGCGGTCCAGCCGGCCGGCCTTGTGCGCCGGGTCCGGAAGGCCGACCGCTCGCTCACGGTTAGCGGAGCTGTGAAGGATTTGGGACGTTATAAGTCTTGCGGCTTCCTGCAAGGCCCTGCTCTGTGAATTCTCGGAACTGAAACACCCGGGTGTACGGCGAACCGGTCCGGGGTGGCTACTGTCGTCAGGTGCAGAAATGGCCTGGTCGTCCTTACCCTCTCGGTGCCACGTACGACGGCTCCGGGACGAACTTCGCGGTGTTCTCGGAGGTTGCCGAACGAGTTGATCTGTCGCTGCTCGGCGACGACGGAACCGAGCAGCTGGTGCAGCTGACCGAGGTGGACGGGTTCGTGCACCACGCCTACCTGCCGGGCGTACAGCCGGGCCAGCGGTACGGGTTCCGGGTGCACGGGCCGTACAACCCGTCCGAGGGTCACCGCTGCAACCCGTCCAAGCTGCTGCTGGACCCGTACGCGAAGGCGGTCGACGGGCAGATCGACGGCGACGAGTCGCTGTACAGCTACCGGTTCGCGAAGCCGGACGAGCTGAACACCATGGACAACCGCGAGCACACCATGCTCTCGGTGGTCACCAACCCGTTCTTCGACTGGGGCAACGACCGCCCGCCGGGCCACGCGTACCACGAGACGGTCATCTACGAGGCGCACGTCAAGGGCCTCACCAAGACGCACCCGGCCCTGCCGGAGAACATCCGCGGCACGTACGCCGGGATCGGGCACCCGGCAATCATCGAGCACCTCAGGGAGCTCGGGGTGTCCGCGATCGAGCTGATGCCGGTGCACCAGTTCGCCCAGGACGGGCACCTGCAGCAGATCGGCCTGTCGAACTACTGGGGCTACAACACGATCGGCTTCTTCGCGCCGCACAACGCCTACGCGTCCACCGGGACCCGCGGGCAGCAGGTGACCGAGTTCAAGACGATGGTGAAGGCGCTGCACGAGGCGGACATCGAGGTGATCCTCGACGTCGTCTACAACCACACCGCCGAGGGGAACGAGTTCGGCCCGACGCTGTCGTTCAAGGGCATCGACAACGCGGCGTACTACCGGCTCGTCGACCAGGACAAGTCGCACTACTACGACACCACCGGCACTGGGAACAGCCTGCTGATGCGGCACCCGCACGTGCTGCAGCTGATCATGGACTCGCTGCGCTACTGGGTCACCGAGATGCACGTGGACGGTTTCCGCTTCGACCTCGCGGCCACGCTGGCCCGCCAGTTCCACGAGGTCGACCGGCTGTCGGCGTTCTTCGACCTGGTCCAGCAGGACCCGGTGGTGAGTCAGGTGAAGCTGATCGCCGAGCCGTGGGACGTCGGAGACGGCGGCTACCAGGTGGGCAACTTCCCGCCGCTGTGGACCGAGTGGAACGGCAAGTACCGCGACCAGGTCCGGGACTACTGGCGGGGTGAGAAGTCCACGCTGGCCGAGTTCGCGTCCCGGCTGACCGGATCGTCCGACCTGTACCAGGACGACAGCCGCCGGCCGTTGGCGAGCATCAACTTCATCACCGCCCACGACGGCTTCACGATGCGCGACCTGGTCTCGTACAACGAGAAGCACAACGAGGCGAACGGCGAGGGCGGCAAGGACGGCGAGAGCTTCAACCGCTCCTGGAACTGCGGCGTCGAGGGTGCGACCGACGACCCGGAGGTCCTGCGGCTGAGGGCCAAGCAGGAGCGCAACTTCCTGACCACGCTGCTGATCTCGCAGGGCGTGCCGATGATCGCCCACGGCGACGAGCTCGGCCGGACCCAGAGCGGGAACAACAACGTCTACTGTCAGGACAACGAGCTCTCCTGGATCGATTGGCAGCTGACCGAGCCGCAGAAGCACCTGCTCGAGTTCACCCGGTCGCTGGTCAAGCTGCGCAACAATCACCCGGTACTGCGCCGCCGCCGGTTCTTCCACGGTGACACCGGGATCGACGGCCTCGGCGACCTGGTGTGGTTCAACCCGAACGGCACCGAGATGCAGAACGGCGACTGGCAGCGCGACGACGCCCGGGCGATCGCGGTGTTCCTGAACGGCGACGCGATCTCCGAGCCGGACCCGCGCGGCGAGCCGGTCGTCGACGACTCGTTCCTGGTGCTGCTGAACGGCAACTTCGAGCCGGTCGACTTCCTGCTCCCACCGGAGGAGTACGGCGAGACCTGGACAGTCGCAGTCGACACGACGACGCCCACGGGCACCGGGGACGCGGCCCCGCACGCCGCCGGCTCGACGGTCCAGCTGGAGGCCCGGAGCACCCTTGTCCTGACACGGTCGAGGCAGGCATGACGCAGGTCCCGCAGGCCACCTACCGGTTCCAGCTCCGCGCCGAGTTCGGATTCGACGACGCGGCCGAGATGGTCCCGTACCTGGCGAACCTCGGGGCCTCGCACGCCTACCTGTCGCCGATCCTCCAGGCGGCGCCCGGTTCCACCCACGGGTACGACGTGGTCGACCACAGCCGGCTGTCCGAACCGATGGGCGGCCGGCCCGCGTTCGACCGGCTCGCGGCCCGGCTCGCGCAGTACCGGCTCGGCGCGATCGCGGACGTCGTACCGAACCACGTCGCCGTACCGACTCCGGAGAGCCTGAACAAGGCGCTGTGGTCGGTGCTGCGGCTCGGGCCCGGCTCGCAGTACGCGGAGTGGTTCGACGTGGACTGGGGCGCGGGAGACCAGCCGTTGCTGATGGCCGTGCTGGGCCAGCGGATCGGCAAAGTGCTGGCCGACAACCAGCTGGCGGTCGACGACGACGTACTGCGGTACTACGAGCACGAGTACCCGCTACGTCCGGGGACCCAGGCCCTGCCGCTGGAGGAGCTGGTCACGGCGCAGTGGTACCGCCTGGCGCACTGGCGGGTCGCGGACGAGGAGCTGAACTACCGGCGGTTCTTCGACGTGGACACGCTGGCCGCAGTACGGCAGGAGGTGCAGGAGGTCTTCGACGCCACGCACCAGTTGCTGCTGGACTTGCTGCAGGAGGGGAAGCTCAACGGCTACCGCATCGACCACCCGGACGGCCTGGCCAACCCGCGCGAGTACTTGCGCCGGCTGGCCGAGCGGACCGGTGGTGCGTGGGTCGTAGTGGAGAAGATCCTCGAAGGCGACGAGGAGCTGCCGAGTGACTGGCCTTGCGCCGGCACCACCGGGTACGACGCTCTGCTGCGGGTCGGGGGTCTCTTCATCGACCCCGCGGGCGCCGCACCGCTCGCAGCACTCCACTCGGAGCTCACCGGAGCACCTGCCGACTTCGGTCGGGTTGTGGAGGAAGCGAAGCGTGAGGTCGTCCAGCAGGGGCAGTACGCCGAGGTGCATCGCCTGGTCGAGCTACTGGCCCGCATCTGCCAGGACGACGTACGGCTGCGTGACCACACCAGGAGGGCGTTCCACGAGGTCATCGCCGAGTTGCTCGTCCACTTCGACGTCTACCGCGCGTACGTCGTCCCTGGCGAGGAGGCGCCGCCTGCAGCGGTGGCTGGCATGGAGCGGGCCGCCGAGAAGGCCCGGGCGAATCTCGACGAGGACCGGCAGGCCACGCTGGACCTCGTACTGCATCTGCTGCTCGGGCGGGAGACCAGCACGATCGACGAGCAGGCGCGGGCCGAGCTGATCGTACGGTTCCAGCAGACGTGCGGTCCGGTGATGGCCAAGGGCGTCGAGGACACCGCGTTCTACCGGTGGCTGCGGCTCACGTCGCTCAACGAGGTCGGTGGCGACCCGGAGCACTTCGGGGTCTCGCCGGAGGAGTTCCACGCGTACGCGTCCCGTCTGAACAAGCACTGGCCGAAGACGATGACCACGCTGTCCACGCATGACACCAAGCGCTCAGAGGACGTGCGGGCTCGGCTGGGCGTGCTGTCCGAGCAGCCGGCTGCCTGGTCGGAGGCGGTGCGTGAATGGCGCCGCTTGGCCGACGACCACCGGAACCCGTCGCTGGACGGCAGTACGGACTACCTGTTCTGGCAGACCCTCTTCGGCACGTGGGACGACGGCCCGCTTGCTGAGGACCGCATGCAGGCCTACTTGCTGAAGGCGGTCCGTGAGGCCAAGCAGCACACGTCGTGGACCTCCCCGGACGAGGAGTACGAACAGACCGTCGCGGCCTTCGCCAGCGCAGTACTGCAGGACAAGGCGGTGTTGGACTCGGTACGGCGGTTTGCTGACCGGCAGGCCGACTACGTGCGTGCGGCAACGCTCGGCCAGAAGCTGGTGCAGCTGACGATGCCCGGCGTGCCGGACGTGTACCAGGGGACCGAGGTGGTCGAGCTGTCGCTGGTGGACCCTGATAACCGGCGGCCGGTGGACTACCAGCAGCGCATCGAGCGGCTGCAACGGCTGGACGAAGGAGGCAAGCCGGACGACCTGTCCGACGAGAAGCTGCTTGTCACGTCCCGTGCGCTCCGCTTGCGTCGGCAGTACCCGGAGGCGTTCGCCGGTAGCTACACGCCGCTGCCGACGTCCAACGGTCACGCGGTCGCGTTTGCCCGTGGGGACGCGGTCATCACCGTGGCGACCCGGCTGCCGGCCGCACTGCAGCGACTGGGCGGCTGGGGCGACAGCACAGTGGTACTGCCCAGCGGCCGGTGGAAGAATGTGCTGACCGGTCGGGAAGTCGCCGGTGCTACGCGCATCGACGACCTGTTGACGGACCTGCCGGTCGCTTTGCTGGTCAGGAGCTGAGATGCACACGTTCCGCGTCTGGGTGCCGGAGGCAAGCAACGTAGACCTGGTACTGCGGGACGGCGTGCTGCCGATGCGGTCCGGCGACGAGGGCTGGTGGGAGCGGCAGGTAGCAGAGGCCCACCACGGCACCGACTACGCGTACTCCGTCGACGGCAGCGACCCGCTGCCCGACCCGCGCAGCCCGTGGCAGCCGGACGGTGTCCACGGGTTCAGCAGGGTCTTCGACGCAGACCGCTACGAGTGGACCGACGAGAGCTGGACAGGGCGCGACGTACAGGGTGCTGTCTTCTACGAGCTGCACATCGGTACGTTCACGCTGGAGGGCACGCTCGACGCGGCTGCTGAGCACTTGGACTACCTGGCCGTGCTCGGCGTGGAGGTGGTCTCGCTGATGCCGGTCGCCGCGTTCCCCGGCGTCCACGGCTGGGGGTACGACGGTGTGGACCTGTACGCCGTGCACGCGCCGTACGGGGGACCGGAAGCCCTGCAGCGTTTCGTAGACCGCTGTCACGACGCGGGGCTCGCCGTGTGCCTGGACGTGGTCTACAACCACCTAGGGCCGAGCGGGAACTACCTGGGGAGCTTTGGCCCGTACTTCACTACGCGACACGACACCCCGTGGGGGCCGGCGGTCAACCTGGACGACACCGGCAGCACAGAGGTACGCCGGTGGGTCTGCGACAACGCCCTGCGCTGGTTCCGCGACTTCCACCTCGACGCGCTGCGGCTGGACGCCGTACACGCGCTGGTTGACGACAGCCCGGTGCACCTCCTCCAGCAGTTGTCTACTGAGACTGCTGCACTGTCCAGCGAGCTAGGGCGACCTCTTGGCCTGGTAGCCGAGTCGGACCTCAACGACCCGCGCACTGTCGAGCCGGTGGCGCAGAGTGGGATGGGGATGACCGCTCAGTGGAGCGATGACTTCCACCACGCGCTGCACTCACTGCTGACCGGGGAGCGGTTCGGGTACTACGTGGACTTCGGAGATCCCGCGGTGTTTGCGAAGACCGAGACGAAGGTGTTCCTGCACGACGGGACGTATTCGACGTTCCGGCACAAGTTGTGGGGGCGGCCGGTCGATCCGCGGACGCATCGCGGCGGGCAGTTCCTCGCGTACACGTCGAACCACGACCAGATCGGCAACCGCGCGCTCGGCGACCGCCCGGCGCTGACCCCGGGACAGCTCGCGATCGGTGCCGCGCTGGTACTGACGTCGCCGTACACGCCGATGCTGTTCATGGGCGAGGAATGGGGCGCGTCGACGCCGTGGCGGTTCTTCACGGACTTCCCCGCCGACACGGAGCCGGCGCTGGCGGAGGCGGTACGGACCGGGCGGCGGCGGGAGTTCGCGGAGTTCGGGTGGGACGCGGACGAGATCCCGGATCCGCAGGATCCACAAACGTGGCGCAGTTCGGTCCTCGACTGGTCGGAGCCGGACGAGGCGCCGCACCGCGACGTACTGACGTGGTACCGGCATCTGCTGACCTTCCGGGCCCGGATGCCGGAGCTGCGGGACGACTCGCTGGAGTCTGTCGGGGTGGCGTTCGATCCGGGCGGGGCGTGGCTGGTGGTGAGCCGGGGCAGCTTGCGGGTGGTGGCGAACCTGGCCGCGGAGGACGCGGTGGTGCGGGTCGATCAGGTGCCGGAGTACCTGGTGATGGCGTTCGGTTCGGCCGAGGTGACGGCGGACGGCGTGTGGTTGCCGGGTCACGGTGTCGCGATCGTCGCCGTCTAAGAGTTTCCAGCAAGTGCACGTTTGTGGGTGAATCCAACAGAAGTGGGCGTTCGAGCGTGTTGATCCGTGGTTATTTCCGGAATCGCTTGTCTGGCGACGTACTCGTGACGGACTGTGGATGAGCCAGCAGGGGAACGGGGGAATTATCGGGAGGTCCGGATGACAGTCGGAGGCGTCGACACCTACTACGACTACGAAGAAAAGCAGTGGAAGAGCCGGAAGCTGGGCGGTGGCCCGATCCACCATGGTCCCGTCTGCCCGGCCCCACGCACCCCAGACCACGTGGTGCACGACCCCGCGATCCACGACCGCCGGCTGTCCGCCCGCGACCACGACGTACCGCAGCACACGCTGAACTGACAACCCACCGGTGACAGGGCCCGCCAGACCAGGTCACCAGCCGGGTGCGAACGTACGCCATCTCAGGGGTTGACCTCTGAGATGGCGGTTTCGCATGCCGTGCGGCAACCCACGCCCCCAGAGGTCAAGCACGCGACCTACGATCCCGGGAGGCGATGGGATTTTGATGATGCGGGAACTGGCATCGGCGCGAGACAGGCCGGGCCGGGAGCGATGTAGTTTCCGGGTCGCATAGAGTGACAGCTGTCGCGACGAGGAAGGATTGTGCGCCATGGCCGATGCAGACGAGCGGGTGACGGAGCACGCGCCGTACCCGGGCTTCGACATCACCAAGCCGAGTATCGCCCGGACGTACGACTACCTGCTCGGGGGGAAGGACAACTTCGCCGTCGACCGTGCGTTCGGCGACCGGTTCATCAACGAACTGCCCGGCTCCCGGGTGATCGCGTACGACAATCGCGGTGCGCTGGTCCGCGCGGTGAACGAGATCGTCCGGTCGACGCCGGTCCGGCAGTTCGTCGACCTCGGCAGCGGCCTGCCGACCGCCGACAACGTCCACCAGGTCGCGCAGCGGTTCGCTCCGGAGACGAAGGTCGTGTACGTCGACAACGACCCGATCGTGCTCGCCCACGGCCGCGCGCTGCTCGCCGAGAACGCCAACACCACCGTCATCCAGGCCGACCTGCGCGACCCGAAAAGCATCTTCGAGAACGCGGACACCCTCCGCCTGATCGACTTCGGCGAGCCCGTCGGCGTGATCTTCAGCGCCACCCTGCATCACGTCAACGACGACGAGGACCCGGCCGGCATCGTCGCGTTCTGGAAGGACCGGATCGCGCCCGGCAGCCACGTCTTCATCAGCCACTTCCGCAGCGAGAACGACCCCCGCAGCCAGGAGCTCGAGCAGGTCCTGCAGGGCTCCCTCGGCCGTGGCCGCTGGCGCACCGACGACCAGATCCTCGCGCTCTTCGGTGACGGCTTCACGATCCTCGAGCCCGGGATCGTCCCCGCCGTCCAATGGCGCAACGACGAAGAACCCGACGACCTCACCGACTACCAGCGCCTGATCGCCGCCGTCCTCGCCGTCAAGAGCTGAGTCCGCGCCCCGGACGCCGTTTCCGGCGGAAGGCGAGCTGCGCCGTCTTGGTGCTGCCGTCCGGGTGGACGATCTTCGCCTCCGGGCCGAGGGCGAAGCCGCTCCGCTGGAAGCGAGCGATCGCGGGGGTGTTCCGGACGTCCGGGTCGACGACGATCCGTGGATTGCCGAGGTGCTCGAAGATGAACGCGATCAGCACCTCGATCAGCCTCCCGGTGAAGCCGGACCGGGCCTCGCCGGGGGCGATCAGCAGGTGTACGCCGAGATCGCCCGCCTCGACGTCGTACGCCGCCCCCACCGGATCCGCCTGCGGGTCGTACGTCTGCAGCAACGCCACCGGCACCCCGTCCAGCCGTACGACGTACACGTGATGCGTCGGCACCGAGTCCAGGAACCGGTAGATCTCCGCGATCTCGTCGCGGGACAACGACTGCATGCCCCAGAAGACCGCGCGCTCCGCCGTCACCCACTCGTGGATCAGGTCGAGGTCGCGCTCCGGATCCGCCTCCTCGATGCGGACCGTACCGAAACCGTCGACGGTGTGCTCGTGGCCGCGGTCCTCGCGAGTGACCTGGTCGTCGACGGGCGCGAGGGAACCCTGCAGCCAGAGCGGGAGCTGGTCGTGATGGTGTGGATCGCCGAGTACGCCGGACGCGCCGAGCGGGACGATCCAGCTGCTGGCGGAGCGATCCGCGAGGTCCCACGCGTACCGGGCCGCCGAGGCGCGGATCGACACGTCCGTCAGCCCGGGAAGGCTCGACGTGGACATCACGCAATGGTGATCGCCGGACAGCCCGAGGTCGAACGGCTCCTCGGACGGCGCGAACACCGGGCCGCGCAACGCGTGCAGCGGCGCGAGCTGGTGCGTCTCGCCCCACGGCGGGCGCGGGCTGTTCGCGGCGACCTCCTCCAGCGCCTCGCGGGCCAGCCAGGCGATGTTGACCTGCGGGACCAGGTCCGTGGCGAGCAGGTTCTCGAGCGCGTACGAGACGTGCGCCAGCGGGTCCATCCACGGCGTGAAGATGTCCGCCACGTCGGGGTTCTCGAGCATCGTGAAGTGGTCTGTGAGCCGCGAGACGAGCGCCTTGCGGATCGCGGCGTACGACGACGCCGTCGTGCTCGTCGCGTCCATGTGGCGGTCCCACCCGAAGAGTTCATTGCGGAGGGCAACTGCTTCCGACGACAGGCCGTCGAGGTCCGTGAGCAGGTCGAGGACGGAGCCCGCCGAGCCGAGGTACGTGTCCCGGTGGATGCTCGGCATGTCGTCGACCGACCAGTCGCGGCGAGCGTTCACCAGCTCGCGGATCCGGTCGGCGCGGTGCGGTGCCGCGAACTCGACACCGAGGTCTGCGGCCAGCTCACGCGCGTTCGCCATCGCGACCGGACCGTCCACGTCGGCGCGCGGCATCGGCGTGTGCCAGCCGTCCCACTCGTGCCCGGGTTCCCAGGCTGGTACGACGCGCAGCATGTTGGCGCGGGCACGACGCGGTACGACGCCGGCGGCCCGGTGCAGCAGGCCGCCCGCGGTGTCGGCCGCGAGTACGACGTTCACCGGCTCCACCCAGTCGTCGAACGCCGCGTCGACGTCGGCCACGGTGGTTGCCCGCAGCAACCGAGCCATCACCTCGAACCCGAGCTTGCCGGTCACCCGGGGCGGATACCGGAGCGAGATCGCCTTCCCGTCCTCCGGCCCCGTGATCACCGGTCCGCGGTCGGTCTCGATCACCTCCAGCTCGACGAGATCGCCGCCCGCCACCTCCACCACCTCGGTGTGCGCGGTGGCCGGCTTCCATCCGTCCGGGCCGAGCGCTTCTACACGTGTAGCTGTCCGGCGGAGCTGCTCGGCGTACAGGTCCTGGTAATCGGACATCGCGTTGGTGATCGCCCACGCGACCGTGCCGGTGTGGCCGAAGTGCGCGAGGCCCGGGATGCCCGGGACGGCCAGGCCGAAGACGTCGTACTCGGGGCAGGTGAGGCGGAGCTGCTGGTACACGCCCGGGTTCTCGATGTAGCGGTGCGGGTCGCCCGCGACGATCGGCTGACCCGACGCCGTGTGCGTGCCGGGGATCAACCATCCGTTGCTCCCGGAGCCGTGTGGGCCTTCCGACGAGAAGAGTTCGAGCGCGTCGTCACCGAGGACCGACGCGACGTGCGTCCGCCAGAGCTTCGACGGGAACCCGGCGAACAGGATGTGCACCGCCAGCCAGATCCCGAGCGGTGCCCACGGCTCCCACACCTGCGGCGCCAACCCGGTCTCTGCGAACTCCGGCGCCCGCCGCGCCCCGCCCGCCAGTGCGTGGTTCACTCCGTCGACGTACGCCGTGACCCACTCCTGCGTCTCGCCGTCGAGCGACTCGAAGCATCGCCGCGCCGTGTCCGCGAGCCGCGCCTGCCGGGCGAAAACGTCCCACCCGACCGCCTCCGCCCCGAGGAACGCGGCACTCGTCCCGAGACACCGCCGCCGGTCCAGCTCGATCTGCCAGGCCCGGTCGCGGGCGGCGTTCACGCCCTGCAGATACACCAACGCGAGCGGATCCCCGGCCTGCAAGTGCGGTACGCCGTACGAATCCCGGAACACCCTCGCGTTCACAACATCGCCCCCATGTCGATTCAAGTTAGGCTCGGCTAACTTCCTCGGCACCAATAGTAGGGTGCCGCGTGTGATCACCACGCTCGACGTTACCGACCGTCCGCTGGCGGCGCGGTTGCTGGCGGTTCAGCATGCTGCGTACGCCGTGGAGGCCGAGCTGATCGGGTTCGACGGGATCCCGCCGTTGCAGGAGGATCTACACGAGTTGATGGCCTCCGCGGAGCACTGGCTCGGGGCGTATGACGGGGCGCTGCGGATCCGCCAACCTCCCGGCCGTGAACCTGTACAAGTCCCGCGGGTACGCCGAGACCGGCCGCATCGAAGTTGCCCCCGGCATCCACATCACGCAGTTCCGCCGCGGGTCCTGACCTGCTCGAACCCGTAGTACAGCGCCAGCACGAACACGATCACCAGCGTGAGCTGCGGCGAGACGAACGAGAACCCGATCGTCGCCGCGTAGATCACCGTGCCTACCGAGTAGCGCACCAGAGACTTGCGGATCTCGGCCTTCGACATCGTGTGCTCGACCAGGTGGTGGCGGAGGACGTACCACCAGATCAGGCTGAACGCGATCGCCGCCAGCGTCAGCGTCGCGCTGTAGACCGCGGCCGCGACGTGCCCGTTGCTCGTCTTGTCCTCGAGGTGTTCCGCGAACAGGCTGGTCGGGAACGGCAGCAGCGTCACCCACAGCAACAGCAGCAGGTTGAGGAACATCAGCCCGCGGTCCGCGCGCTGGATCTGGCGGAACATCGAGTGGTGGTTCACCCACATGATGCCGAGGATCGCGAAGCTGGCCAGGTACGCCGCGAACTGCGGCCACTCGTTCAGCAGCGCCGGCCACAACCGCTGGCCCCCCTCGAGCTTCGGAGCGTGCAGCTCGAGCACGAGGAGGGTGATCGCGATCGCGAAAACGCCGTCACTGAAGGCTTCCAGCCGTGCGGTCTCGGCGAGGTCGGGCTGCTCAGACGGATTGGTCACGGGCCATAGTCTGAGCCATGGGGGTCGACCGAGGTCACTGCGTCAGCGAAATCGCCGTCCAGCTGATCGCCGGCAGGGTGATCGTCAGCTTGCCGTCCGCCAGCCGCGCGGACTCGAACGGCTGCGCGGTGACCCGGTCGGGTGCGGTCGCCGTGTTGGTGGCGTTCGGGTCGTCGTCGTGCACGATGACCGCCTCGTCGATCGCGGTCGCACCGGTCCGGCTGACGTCGATCGTGACCTCGACCGGCCCGTCGCCCGAGCGGTTCACCGCGAACAGCGCGACCCGGCCCTCGTCGTACGTCGCGACCGCGTCGACGGCCGGTACGTCGCCGTACCGGGCGGTGCTGACCGTGGGGGAGTCGGTCTCGATCCGCAGGACCTGACCGGCCGCGAGCCTGGAGGTGATCGCGAACGGGTGGAACGTCGGCTGCCGCCAGGCCGCGCCGCCCGGCTCGGTCATGATCGGCGCGATCACGTTCGCGAGCTGCGCCAGGCAGGCGACGCCGACCCGGTCGCTGTGCCGCAGCAGCGAGATCAGCAGGTTGCCGACCACAACGGCATCGGTGACGTTGTACTCGTCCTCGATCCGCCGCGGCGCCACGTCCCACTGGTCGCCCGGTCCGTCGGTGCGCCGCGAACGGTCGCCGTACCAGACGTTCCACTCGTCGAACGAGATGCTGATCTTCTTGCTGCTCTTGAGTTCCGCGCCGACGTGGTCGGCGGTCGCGACGACCGAGTCGATGAAGTGGTCCATGTCCACCGCGGACGCCAGGAACGACGCCGTGTCGCCGTCGTCGTTGCCGTAGTACGCGTGGCAGGAGATGTAGTCGACGAACTCGTAGGTCTCCCGCAGGACGTCCCGCTCCCAGGTCCCGAACAGCGGCATCTTCGACGAGGACGACCCGCACGCCACCAGCTGCAGGTCCGGCTCGATCATCCGCATCGCCCGCGCGGTCTCGGCCGCGAGCCGCCCGTACTCGGCCGGCGTCTTGTGCCCGACCTGCCACGGCCCGTCGAGCTCGTTGCCGAGACACCAGAGCTTGATCCCGTACGGCGAGGCACCATGTGACACGCGTAGATCGGACAGCGTGGTCCCGTCGGGGTGATTGGTGTACTCGAGTAGATCGAGCGCCTCCTGGACGCCGCGGGTGCCGAGGTTGATCGCCATCATCGGCTCGACGCCGGCCTTGGCGCACCACCTGCTGAACTCGTCCAGGCCGAACTCGTTGGTCTCGACGCTGTGCCAGGCCAGGTCGAGCCGCCGCGGGCGCTGGTCGCGCGGGCCGACGCCGTCCTCCCAGCGATAGCCGGACACGAAGTTTCCGCCGGGATACCGGACCACGGAAACGCCCAGCTCACGGGTCAGTTCCAGGACGTCTTTCCGGAAACCGTCCTCGTCGGCGGTCGCGTGGCCCGGCTCGTAGATGCCGGTGTAGACGCACCGGCCCATGTGCTCGACGAAGGTGCCGAACGTCCGCCGGTTGACCGGCGCGACCACGAAAGCAGGATCCAGAGTGAGGCTGGCAGAGGTCACGGGCGCATCCTTCTACATCGGTGTACTACATCGGTGTAGAAGATCATGCTGGCAGCCCTCGCTCCAGGTCAAGAGGTCAGTTGCGGGTGGATTCGCGCAGGTGCAGCTCGTACGGCGCGACGATCTCGGCCGGGGGTCCGTCGTCGCCGCTCAGGCGGCGGACCAGCAGGTCGACCGCGGTCCGCGCGATCTGGATCCGCCCGGCGTCGACCGTGGTCAGCGCCGGACTGCTGAACGCGGACTCGTCGATGTTGTCGAACCCCGCCACCGCGACATCCTCCGGCACCCGCATCCCACGCCCGATCAACGTCCGCATCGCGCCCAAAGCAAGCAAGTCGTTCAACGCGAACACGGCGTCGAACTCGACCCCGCGCTCCAGCAGCTCCTGCACCGCATCCGCGCCACTCGACCGCCGCCACGCCCCACCCGGTACGGCCAGCTCCGCCACCACCGGTACGCCGTACTCGGCCAGCGTCGACGTGTAAGCGCCGTACCGGATGGCCGCGGTGCCGACCTGCTCGCCCGGGCGGACGCCGATCACCGCGATCCGCCGGCGGCCCTGGTCGAGCAGGTGCCGGATGACCGCCTTGGTGCCGTCGACGTTGTCGATCATCACGTGGTCGACCGGGCCGTGGAAGATCCGCTCGCCGAGCAGCACCATCGGCGTCGAGGTCTTCAGCTCGTCGACGTCCTCCGGGCCGAGACCGAGCGGGCTGTAGAGCAGGCCGTCGACCAGGTGACCGCGCGGGCGGGCGAGCGCGGACAGTTCGCGTTCGCGGTCGGCGCCGGTGGTCTCGATCATCACGGTCAGGCCGTGCTCGCCGGCGGCCTCGATGGTGGCGTCCGCAAGCTCGGCGAAGTACGGGTTGCTGAGCTCGGGGACGGCCAGCGCGATCACGCCGGTGCGCCCGGACTTGAGGTTCCGGGCGGAGATGTTCATCCGGTAGTCGAGCGCGTCGATCGCGGCGAGCACCTTGGTCCGGGTCTCCTCGCGGATGTACGGGTATCCGTTCATCACGTTCGACACGGTCTTCGGCGACACCCCGGCCGCGCGCGCGACATCACGCATCGTCACCGCCACGGCGTCACCATGGGCGCCACGGTAGTGCACCTGAAGTCGAGTGAGTTACGGCGCGGGATCGGGAGTCGCGTCCTGGTCCTCGTGTGCCGGGCGGCGTGGAGGGTTCGGCTGCGGGCCCGCGGACGGGCCGCCCGGGTGGTCCGGGATGTCGGGCTCGTCGTTCTTGGTGAGTTCGATGCCCTCCTCGCGGAGGGTGTCGTCGATCGCCGGATCCATCTCGTGACCGGGATGCGGCAGACCGGGCCTGTCGAAGCTCATGACACCCTCCCTGACGAACTGTTGGCTGCCACCCACGATACGAGGAGCGTCAGCGATCGGACAGCGGGCGGCGCCACTGGCCGACGTCGGTGATCGACTGCGGTTGCCAGGCGGCGTCCGCCCGATACAGGTCGGTACCGGGCGGGACGATCTCGTCGATCCGGTCCAGTGTTTTGTCATCGAGAGTCAGGTCGGCGGCTTTGATCAGCCCGTCGAGCTGCTCCATCGTCCGCGGCCCGGAGATCACCGACGTGACCGCCGGGTGCGACGTCACGAAGGACAGCGCCAGCTCCGGCAGCGTCGTACCGATGCCGTCGGCAACTTCGATGAACTGCTCGACGGCGTCGTACTTCACGGCGTTCGCGGGCAGCGTGGGGTCGAAGCGCTCGGGGGCGAGCGCGGCGCGACCCGACGTCATGTCGATCGGCTGGTTCTTGCGGATCTTCCCGGACAGGAAACCGAACGCCAGCGGGCTGTAGGTCAACACGCCCATCCCCAGTCGCCGGGACGTCGGCAGCACCGACCGCTCGATGCCGCGGGCCATCATCGAGTATGTCGGCTGCATCGTCCGGAAGCGCCCGTACCCGCGCCGGTCGGCCACGTGGTACGCCTCGACGATGTCCTCGGCCGGGAACGCCGAGCAGCCGAACGCGCGGATCTTGCCGGCGCTGACCAGGTCGCTGAGCACCCAGAGCGTCTCCTCGATGTCCGTGGTGTGGTCCGGCCGGTGGATCTGGTACAGGTCGATCCAGTCGGTGCCGAGGCGACGCAGGCTGTCCTCGACCGCGCGGGTGATCCAGCGCCGCGAGTTGCCGCTCCGGTTCCGGCCCTCGGTGAACGGGAAGTGCACCTTGGTCGCCAGTACGACGTCGTCGCGGCGGTCCTTGAGCGCCTTGCCGACGATCACCTCGGACTCGCCCGCCGAGTACATGTCCGCGGTGTCGACGAAGTTGACGCCCTGGTCCAGGGCGGCGTGGATGATCCGGACGCAGTCGTCGTGGTCGGGGTTGCCGACCGCGCCGAACATCATCGCGCCGAGACAGTGCGTGCTGACCTCGATCCCGGTCCCACCCAGCGTGCGGTAACGCATCTCCGTAGCTCCTTCGTGTAGGTCCCCCGAACGCTAGGAGCTAGACCGCTGTCTAGGTCAACCCACTTTGAGAAGCCACCAACCGTTTCCGGGCCGGAAACCTGGTTGGTGGGTTCTCAAAGCGGGGTCCGTAGGGTGGGGGGATGGAGATCGCGGAGTTGTGGGATGCCGAGCCGGGGTGGTTGAACACGGCGTCGTACGGGCTGCCGCCGCGGCCGGCGTGGGAGGCGTTGCAGGCGGCGCTGGGGGACTGGCGGGTCGGGGCGACCAGTTGGGAGCCGTGGGACGAGTCGACGACCCGGGCGCGGGAGTCGTTCGCGCGGCTGGTCGGGGCGCAGGCTGCGGACGTGTTCGTCGGGAGCACGGTGTCGGCCGCGGTGGCGCCGATCGCGAACGCGTTGCCGGACGGCGCGAAGGTGCTGACCGACAACGTCGAGTTCACGTCGAACGTGTTCCCCTGGCAGGTGCACGCCGACCGCGGCGTCCAGGTGGTCGCCGTACCGTCGGACGAGCTGGTCGCGGCCATCACGGCGGGCGTCGACGTCGTCGCGGTCAGTGCCGTGCAGTCGTCGACCGGCGACGTCCTCGACCTGCCCGCGGTAGTTGCCGCGAGCAAGCAGATCGACGCGCTCGTGGTGCTCGACGCGACCCAGGCGGTGGGCTGGCATCCGCTCACCGTGGACGGGGTCGACGCGCTGATCGCGCACAGTTACAAGTGGTTGATGTCGCCGCGCGGCGCGACCTTCGGGTACCTGTCGCCGCGGCTGCAGGAGCGCTGCCGTCCGTCCGCCGCCGGGTGGTACGCCGCACGCGACATCCACGGCTCGTACTACGGGCCGGCGATGGAGCTCGGCCCCGGGGCGCGGAGGTTCGACCAGTCGCCGTCCTGGTTCTGCTTCGTCGGGGCGGCACCGGCGCTGGAGCTGATCGAGCAGATCGGCGTCGGCACGATCAACCGGCACAACCTCGCACTCGCGAACGAGTTCCGCGCCGGGCTCGGGCTGCCGCCGTCGAACAGCGCGATCGTCAGTACGGAGCTGCCCGGCGCCCAGGAAGCGTTCGCCGCGGCGGGCATCCGGGCCGCCGTACGGGACGGGAAGCTGCGCGCGTCGTTCCACATCTACACGACGCGTGCCGACGTACAACAGGCGCTCTCGGCCTTGAAGCCCTTGGTCTAGTTCGGGGTTAAGGTGCCGTATGGGTGGACTGAGTATCGGGCAGGTGGCGGAGCGGACCGGCTTGAGTGTGCACGCGCTGCGGTTCTACGAGCGCGAGGGTCTGCTCGCCGATCAGGTACGGCGGGAGTCGAACGGGCGGCGCGTCTACACCGAGGACGACGTCGAGTGGCTGGGCATGTGCATCAAGTTCCGCTCGTCCGGGATGCCGCTGGACACCATCCGCAAGTACACGGACCTGGTCCGGCAAGGGCCGGGCAACGAGGCGGACCGGCTCGCTCTGCTGAAGAGCCACCAGGACTACGTGAGCGCGCAGATCGCCGAGCTCAACGAATGCCTGAACGTGATCACCTGGAAGGTCGACATCTACCAGCAGCACGTCGACGCAGGTACGGCCGACTGTCTCTGGACAGCTCCCTCGGCACAGACGGAGAAGAGCGAGGCGTCCTGATTCGGGAGCACGTCGGACGTGCTCCCAACCAGTGTCAGAGGGCCGACTCCATGGCGGCGAGGGTCTTTCGCATGTTGGTGGCCAGTTCGTCGAGGCGTCCCTGGATGATCTCCGCGGCGCGGTCCGGGTACTTCACCACACCCATCCGTAGGCCGCTGTCGCCCGGGCCGTGCGTGAACGTCTGCCGGACGAGGGTCGCCTCGCCGCGGTCCTCCAGCTCGTAGGCCCAGTTCGCGAGCGGGAACTCCTCGCCGCCGTACACATCCCAGCCGAAGCGCTTCGGCTCCTCCAGGACGGTGACCGTGCAGGTCACGTACGTCTCGAACCCGTTCGGGAAGCGGTTCCGCGCCTCGAAACGGGCGCCCGGCTCCAGCCACGCGCCGTAGTAGCACTCGGGGCTCCACTCGCCGTACCGCTGGATCGCGGTGATCCCGGCCCAGACGGTGCGGGCCGGCAGCTGCATCAGTACCTCGACACCGGTGGTCGCACCGGTCACTCCGTAATCGTTCACGCCTCCGCCTCGCTGCGCTCGGCTCCGGCCTGAACGACAAGGTCGGCTCTGCTGTCTGTTCGCTCGCTGCGCTCTCTCATGCCCGGTACGTCGGACGCGCCCGGAGGGCCTCGACATTTTGCGTCAGAGGATCCACGGGCGGGCTCCGGGGTCGATCGGGAGCAGGCGGGCGGCGATCGCCTCGGACGGGCCCGGGGCGACGACGGCGAGGGCGTCGGCGACCGCCGGGCCGCGGAGCATGGCAGCCCCGTCGTGGCCGACCGGTACGGCGCCCTGTGCGGTGAGGCGGATCGGGACGAGGCGGGTGTTGGTGGGGTGGCAGGTGATGCCGCCCGGTACGGCGATGTTGGCAAGCGTGGCGAGGGGGAGTCCGCGCATGCGGGTGATCGCGGCGACGCCCAGGGTCAGGAACGCGACGAGCGCGGCGTGCGGGTTGCCCGGGAGGCCGAGGACCAGGCGGCCGTCGGGTAGCTGGGCGAGCGCCTGCGGGTGACCCGGGCGGCAGGCGACACCGTCGACGATCAGGTCGGCGTCGAGTTCGGTGAGCACGGCGCGGAGGTGGTCGGCGGGGCCGGACGCCGAGGAGCCGGAGACGAGGACGAGCTCGGCCTGGGTCTCCTTCAGGGCCTTGACCAGGGCGTCGCGGTCGTCTCGCAGGTGCGTGAGCGGTCCGTTGCGGGCGCCGGCGCGGGTGATCAGGCCGGGGAGCATCGGGCCGATGGCGTCGCGGATGCGGCCGGGGGAGGACGGGCCGCGGTGGACGAGTTCGTCGCCGGTGATGACGGCTGCGACTGTGGGTGGTGGGACGACCGTGAGCCGGTTGAGTCCGACGGTCGCGGCGAGCCCGAGCACGGCCGGGTCGACCACGATCCCCGCCGGGAGCAGCTGGTCGCCGGGCTTGCACTCCTCGCCGGTACGCCGGATGTGCCGCCCTTCCTTCGCCGGCCCCTCCAGCCGGTCGCCGCTCACGACCGCATCCTCCGACCGTACGACGCAGGTCGCCCCCACCGGCACGGTCGCGCCCGTCACAATCCCGGTCGCCTCGCCGTCCTCCAACGTCCCAGGCTCCGCGACCCCTGCCGCTACATGCCCGACGATCCGCCAGGGCCCGTCCCCGCGTACGGCGTACCCGTCCATGGCCGACCGATCCACCGCCGGCACCGCCACGGGCGCCACCAACGGCGTCCCCAGCACGCACCCGTCCGCATCCCCCAGCCCCCGAGAAGCCACCACTCCCGGCCGCGCCACCGCATACGCCAACTGCCGAGCCACATCCCACGCCACAGCATCCCGCCGCCTGCGCACGTCAATTCCCCCGGGCCTGTCCTCCACACACCCACCCTCTCCAACCATCCCCCCATTGTCGAACCAACCCCGCCCAGCGGGTGTGGTTGATGTTGTGTGCCCAGCGCTCGCTGTCTCGCCCGGGGTGGGGTGGGTCTTGGGGTGTGGAGTTGTTGCGCGGCTAGGGCTGCGGGAGGGGCGAGGTCTGTGGCGCCGGAGTTGGCGTGGTTGATCAGGGCCTGTTTCATGCGGGGGTCCCAGACCGCGTTCATGTGGTTGGCGATGGCGGTGGCGGGCTCCGCGAGGGAGCGGTGGGCGAACTGCGCGGCGATCTCGTTGGCGGGCCGGACGTGCGTCGGAACGCCGCCGCCCATCGGTTGCCCTCAGCAACTACCGTCCGCCCCACCCGGCTGGACAGCGTGATCACGTCGCCGTCGGTCACCTCATGCACCTCGGCGTCGTGCGGATAAATCTTCAGCACGTCCTCCGGATGCCACGCCACGTTCGCCGTACGCCGCGTCTGCGCTCCGACGTTGTACTGCGACAGGATCCGCCCCGGTCGTCAGGATCAGCGGGAACTTCCGCGTCGACCGCTCCGACGTCTTCACGTACACGGTGTCCATGAACCGCCCCTTGGCGCGGGTGAACTCGTGCATGATCGGCGTACCGTCCGGATGCTCGGCCTCGCACAGCCATTGGATCGACCCGAGCTCGTCCAGCTTCCCGAACGACCCTGCACCGGGCAGTTCGCGGGCCCGGGGACCGGGTTGGGGTGGATTGCCTCCCGGAGCGGGTCGCGATCCTCCCCAAGGCGGCTTTTCCGGGACGTTTGTGTGCACGTTCGACAGGTAGAGCACCGGCGAGACACCGTACGCGCGATCCCGATCACGCTCAGGTGCACTACCCGACAGGCCGACACCTCCTGTCGAGAATGCACGCCACCCCGGGTTGCAGGACCGGTGCGGCGGGTGGTGCGCTGGGGGCGGTTGGCCTGGGCTGTTATGTGAGGCTGTACGCCGGGCCGTAGGGTGTTCGGACGGTGCTTCGGGAACGCCCAGTAGCGGTCGCCGTACGACCAGGCCCGCGCAGAGGAGCACCTCGAAGGCCTCGATCGCCGTACGGCGCAACCGCGCCGCGAGCCCGGTATCGAGCGGCGCCGGTACGACGAACCGCGTGGCGCCGCTGTCGTACTTCGCGGCGGCGTTGAAGAACGGCTGCTCCGGATCCGGGTGGATCTCCAGCGCCGGCGCGGTCTCGATCCGTCCGTCGGGGAACTCCAGCACCGCAAGGTCGATCTCCCGGCCGACCATCTACCGCTCCACCAGGATCAGGTGCGGCTTCCGCGATCGCAGCGAGCGACGACGGAAGGTTCGTCGCGTGCTGCCCGTCCTTCCAGTTGCCCTCGGCATCGATCACCATCGGGATCGCCGGGTGGCCGAGCAGCTCGACCGCCTCCGCCGGTCCGGCGATCCCACGGGTTCGGGCGGTGGTGGGACTGGACGAGGTACCTGCCGATCGTTGTTGTTTCCGGCAACGATCGGCATCATCGGAGTGCGGACGGATGTCTGTCGCCGCCGAGGACGACGCTGGTATGACGCACCTCATCCCGGTGAATGAATTCACCCGGTCCGCCGAACTTTCCCCGATACTGGACCGGTGGAAGCCACCGATCACCTGAACGACTCGCTGACGGCCGCGATCGCGCTGGCGAACACCTTCGGCTCGGCGATGCGCCAAGGCCGCCCGGCCCGTGCTGCGGACGCCGCATCCGTCGACGCCGTACTGCGGCTGACCACGAAGCGCCCGCCGGCCGTCGACCCAAGCGACTACGCGGCCGGCGCGAAGACGCTGTACGACGCGCTCAGCACCCTGCCGGACGTCGACGCGGCCGCGGCGCTCGTGAACCTGCTGCTCCAGCAGACCAAGGCGGCGCCGCAGCTAACCCGCGACGTGGGCGAGCCGTGGCACCTGCACTTCGGCAACCCGGAGGCCGCGGCCGGCTGGCTCGCCGAGTTCGCGACCGCCGTCGCGATGCTGCTTGGGAGCGACGAACTGGAGCGGGTACGGCGCTGTGCGGCGGCGCGCTGCGACGACCTGTTCCTGGACTCGACCCGCAACCGCACCCAGCGGTTCTGCTCAACCGCCTGCCAGAACCGGACCAAGGTCGCTGCGCACCGGGCCAAGGCGAGCACCTGACGCCGTCACCATCGTCGCCTCGGCCGTCCAGCCGAGGCGACGGTACAAATGGAAACCGTCGGTGGTCGCCATCAACAGACCGGTCCGTGCCCCGCGTTCGATCCCTCGCCCGGCCAGCGCGCCCATCACCACACTGCCGAGCCCGCGCCGCCGGTGCGCCGGATCGGTCTGGATGTCGTGCATCACGGCATCCGATCCGACGATCGCCGCCATCCCGTGGGCCGCGACGGCGCCGTCCCACGTCAGCAGGTGAACGTACTCGAGCGGCCCATCGGACCCCAGCCTGAGCCGATAGCCGTCGCCCGCCTGCCCCACCTGCGCCCTCTGCACTCCCTGCGGGTGGGGCGGCGGGTAGGGGTGTGGGTGGTGCTGGAGGTCGATCGACATCAGCGTCTTCCGCTCGTCGAACGGCTCGACGCCCGCAGCCAATAGCTGACCCGCGACCCGGTCGCCGGTCTGTGTGGTCACCGTCAGCCAGGTCTCCTCCGGCAGGGACGACGCCAGCCGATCCACCGTCGCCGCGTCGTCGGTGCGGGTGAACAGTTCGCGGTCACGCCCGGGCAGACGCAGTACGGCGGCGTACGCGTCGGGGTACTCGATCACCGGCTCCAGGCCGCGGCAGAGCCGCCAGCCTTCCAGCCATCGCCTCATCATGCCGATGATTGTAACTGACTATCGCGAGATAGACAGTTACTCGATGCCGAGGACGAAGGTCTGGATCGCGACCACGGCCGCGCCCCGGGCCCATTCGCTGAAGTCGGCCGGCTGCAGCACCATCGGCAGCTCGGCGGCGGACGGGTGCCGGTCCGCGTGCAGGCCGGCCAGCAGCTCCTCGCGCGCGACCTCGGCGAGCCGGATGCCCTCGCCGCCGAGGACGACGAGCCCGGGCATCGTGAAGTTCGCGGCCGCGGCGATCAGCTTGCCGAGAGCACGACCCGCGCGCCCGACGACCTCGCGCGCGACCGGATCGCCCTTCGCCGCGAGATCGAGCGCCTCGTCGTACCCGACGCTCCGGCCCAGCGCCGTACCGAGCTGGCCGGTGATCGCGCCGACCGTGAGCAGGCTGAGCGCGCAGCCGCGGTGGCCGCGGTCGCAGAGCGGGCCGTCGGGGAGCAGCGGGTGGTGCCCGATCAGGCCGAGCGTGACGTCCGGGCTGTCCACGACCCGGTTGTGGACGACCAGCCCGTATCCGACGCCGGCGCCGATGGTGAGCAGGACGAAGCGGTCCGAGTTCCGGCCGGCGCCGAACCAGTGCGTGGCCTCGGTCAGCGAGGTCAGGTCGTTCGCGAGCACGATCGGGACGGCGGTGTGCGCGGCGAGGATCTCACCGAACGGTACGTCGACCCAGTTCAGGTACGGCCCCCAGCGGACCTCGGAGCGGTTCGCGATCCGGCCGCCGATCGAGACGCCGAGTCCGGTGAGCGCCCGGCCGCCGGGGACCTGGAGCTGCAGCTCGTCGGTGATCTCGAGGACCAGGTCCGCGACGGCGGACGGCGTCTGGTCGACGATCGGGCGCTCGACGCTGGCCAGGACGTCGGCGCGCAGGGTGGTCAGTACGCCGATCGCGGAGTCGCCGGTGAGCTTGATCCCGGCGAAGTGGTGCGCGGTCGCGTCCAGATCGAGCGGTTGCGACGGCCGGCCGACCCGGGAGTCGGTGGGACCGCCCTCGACCTCGACCAGCAGACCGGACTCCACCATCGGCTTCGTCAGCCGGGTGAGGCTTCCGGGCGACAGCCCCACGCGCCGGGACAACTCGGCCCGCGACAACGGCCCGTCCAGCAGGATCTCCAGCGCGACCTGCCGCGAGGGCCCCGCCAACGGCCGCCACTCACCCATTGCGCCAGCGTAACGTGGCAGCGTCGGCGGGGTCCGGGCTTGTGACGCCGAGACGTGACCCGGTCCGCGGTACTGGCCGCACAAGTCCCGGCGTCAGGCTCACCCCGCAGTATGCAACGGTTCGCCGCCGGTGGCTGCCGGACAACGGTGTCAGATTGCCGCTAGTGCGGGAGTCTGCGCGTATCGATGAGCTGCTGCGCGACGTCGCGCAGTTTGGTGTTGGTGTCCTGCGAGTACCGCTTGAGGATCGCGAACGCCCGGTCGCCGTCCACGTCGAAGCGCTCCATCAGGATCCCCATCGCCTGGCCGATCAGCTTCCGCGCGTCGACGGCCTGCGCCATCGTCTCCTCGTGCCGCGCGGACGCCACCGCGACCGACGCGTGCTGCGCGAGCACGTACGCGATCGCCTCGTCGTCGGCGGTGAACGCCCCCGGCTCGGCGCCGTACAGCCCGAGCACGCCGACCGTACGCCGCGGCGCGTCACCGGTCGCCAACGGTACGTCGAGCAGGCTCCGGATCGCCGGCGGCTCGGTCCCGAGCTCGGGCCAGCGTTCGTCGGTGGCGGTGTCGTGGATCAGGACCGCCGCACGTTCTCGTAAGGCCGTGATCAGCGGACCACTCTCCGTGGCGATCTGCCGCTCGTAGAACGCGGTCACCACCGGATCGGTCACGGCGGCGATCTCGGCCTGCGAACCACGGGTGTACAAGGCGACACCGGCATACGTGCAGCTCAACGCCTGCTGGGCGAACTGCACCACCGCGTCGATCGTCTCCTCGACACCAGGCGCGTCGTGCAGCTCGATCGCCAGCCGGGCGAAGGTATCCGCCGAGTTGGCGAGATCGGGCTCAGTCACTGGAATCTCCAGGGCATGGACTGCAGTCGGGCACCGCACATCATGCAGCCCGACGACCTGACAGTGTTAGCCGCCCCGAGAATCAAGGTCCTCCGCTTACAGTGTGCGTATGGCGGACGTGGCTGGTCTGTTGGGTGGGCGGACCGACTGGCGGCGGGAGTTTGCGGCGCCGTTGCGGGCGTTCCTGCGGACCGAGGCGGGGAGCTCGGGAGTTCTTGCGGCGGCGATCGTTGTCGCCCTGGTGTGGGCGAATGTGGCGCCGGGGACGTACGACGAGATCTGGCGGACCGAGTTGTCCGTTGGGCTCGGGCAGCAGCACCTCGGGCTGGATCTGCGGGAGTGGATCAACAGCGGGTTGATGACGTTGTTCTTCCTGGTGGTGGGGCTGGAGGCGCGGCGGGAGTTCGATCTGGGGGATCTGCGGGAGCGGAGCCGGTTCGTGCTGCCGATGCTGGCGGGGGTCGCTGGGATGGTCGCGCCCGTGCTGATCTACCTGGCGTTCAACGCGGGCGGTCCGGGAGCGCGCGGGTGGGGTGTCGCGATGTCGACGGACACCGCGCTCGCGCTCGGGCTGCTCGCGCTGGTCGGGCGTGGTGTGCCGGACCGCGTGCGGGTGTTCCTGCTGACGGTGTTCGTGGTAGACGATCTGCTCGCGCTGGTGGTGATCGCGGTCGTCTACAGCTCGGACGTCAAGCTGATGCCGCTCGTCCTCGCCGTGGTCGCGTTCGCCGTCGTTCTCACGCTGGCCCTGCTCAGGGTCCGCAAGTCTTGGGTGTACGTCGTTCTCGGCGTACTCATGTGGGCCGCCCTTCTGAAGAGCGGTGTCGACCCGGTGGTCGCCGGGTTGGCGATCGGCCTCACGGCGCCGGCGTACTCGCCCGGTCGTGAGGAGCTGGAGGAGGCGACCGGTCTGTTCCGGTTGTTCCGCGAGCAGCCGACCCCGGAGCTCGCGCGCTCCGCGACCGTCGGCCTGACCACGACGATCTCGCCGAACGAACGCCTGCAGTTCCTCTACCACCCGTGGACCAGCTACCTGATCGTCCCGCTGTTCGGCCTCGCGAACGCGGGCGTCACGATCGACGCCGGCTTCCTCGGCCGCGCGTTCAGCTCGCCGATCACGCTCGGCATCCTGCTCGGGTACGTCGTCGGCAAGCCGATCGCGGTGACCGGGGTGTCCTGGCTGCTCGAACGGGTCTCCGGCGGCCGGGTCCGCCCGGGCGTCGGCTGGGCGTCGGTCCTCGGCAGCGGCACGATCGCCGGCATCGGCTTCACGGTCTCGTTGCTGATCGCAACGATCGCGTTCGACGGTGCGCAGCTCGCCGAGGCGAAGGTCGGCCTGCTCTCCGCGGTGATCGTGGCGTCCGCGCTCACCTGGGCGGTGTTCCGCGCCGCGAAGCTGCTGTCGCCGCCGAAGAAGGCGCTGGCGCTGCTCGGGGAGGCCGAGCAGCTCCTCGACCTGACGGACCCGGTCGATCCGGAGCGCGACCATGTCCGCGGCCCGGAGAACGCATCGGTGACGCTGGTCGAGTACGGCGACTTCGAGTGCCCGTACTGCGGGATGGCCGAGCCGATCGTCCGCGACCTGCTGCAGGACGACGACCTGCGCTACGTCTGGCGGCACCTGCCGTTGTCCGACGTACATCCGCGGGCGCAGATCGCGGCGGAGTTCGCCGAGGGCGCCGCGGTGCAGGGTGCGTTCTGGGAGATGCACGACCTGCTGCTCGCGAACCAGGAGAACCTGCAGCCGAAGGACCTGATGGGCTACGCGGAACAGCTCGGTCTGGACACCGATCGGTTGCACGACGAGGTGAAGCGGCACGTGGCCGCCGCGCGGGTGGCGCAGGACATCGAGTCCGCGGACACCAGCGGCGTCTCCGGTACGCCGACGTTCTTCGTCAACGGGCAGCGTCACTACTGGGCGTACGACGTGGAGACGCTGAAGCAGGCGATCAAGGTGGCCCGCGCGCGGTCGAAAATCCGCCGTGGCTGAATCTTGATGTACTAGGGCATTCCTGCCACTATCGCCGGATCGTCCCGATGCCGGACGCTGGTGCCTCCCCGACAACCAAGGAGTCATCAGATGAGTGCCGTACTGCGGACCGCTGCCGCCGCGCCGGACGTCGCCGTCGCCCACTTCGCCGCCCGGCTGACGTTCGAGGTGGACGCGGCCGACGTCGCCGCGGACATCGGCGCCGGCGTGACAGGCTGGGTGCTGATCGACAGCCGCAGCCAGGAGAGCTGGGACCAGGGCCACGTACCTGGTGCGATCCACCTGCCGCACCGCGAGATCACCGAGCGTACGGCGGCGGACGTCGTACCGGACGGGGCCACCGTGGTGACGTACTGCTGGGGTCCGGGATGCAACGCCGCGACGCAGGCGGCGCTGGCGTTCGCGCGGCTCGGGTACCCGGTGAAGGAGATGATCGGCGGCTACGAGTACTGGGTGCGTGAAGGCGGGCCGATCGAGACCGTGACCGGGATCGAGCGGCGCGCGTCGGACCCGCTGGCCGCGCCCGACGGCGTCGCCTGCGCGTGCTGAACCCCCTGTGACTGTTGAGGTTTTACAACCCTTGAACACGCCGTGGTGAAAGGCTGACTCTCTGTGCGTTACGCTCGGACGAGACCTGACGTGAGGAGACAGCGTGACCGATCAGCCGAAATACGACGGCGGGCTGGTCGCGTACGGCATCGATACGGCGAGTCCCAGCGTCGCCCGGGTCTATGACTACTTCCTCGGCGGCAAGGACAACTACGAGGCCGACCGGGAGCTGTACCGGCAGATCATGAAGGTCGCGCCGGAGGCCCCGGAGTGGGCGCGGGCGAACCGTCGCTGGCTCAAGGAGGTCATCACCTGGCTGGCCGAGGAGCGCGGCGTACGGCGCTTCATCGACGCCGGCTCCGGGCTGCCGACCGCCGAGAACACCCACCAGATCGCCCAGGGTGTGAACGTGGAGTCCCTGGTGGTGTACGTCGACAACGACCCGTCGGTGGTCGCCCACGGGCGGGCGCTGCTGCTCGACAACGACCGGACCCAGTTCGTCGCGGCGGACCTGACCAAGCCGGACGAAGTGCTGGCCGAGCAGCCGATCGCGGACCTGCTGTCCGCCGGTGAGCCGGTCGCGCTGGTGATGGCGCTGATGCTGCACCACATCGCGGACTACGACGAGACGCTGGCGGTCGCCCGGCAGTACGTCGAGGCGCTGCCGCCGGGGTCGTTCCTGGCGATCACGCACGCGTGCAACCCGGGCGACGGCGGCGCGGTCGACGAGCTGGTGACCGAGCTGCAGGAGAAGGTCAAGCACGCGTTCCCGACGCTCGCGTTCCGGTCGGTGGAGCAGATCTCGTCGCTGTTCGGCGAGATGGAGATTCTCGAGCCGGGCGTCGTCCGGCTGGTCGACTGGCACGTGCCGGGCGGTCGCCTCGACGAGGAGCCGGAGCCGGACGTCCGCGACGCCATTTACGGCGGAGTCGCCGAGAAGCGCTAGCGACGACGGCCGCGGCCCGCAGATGCGCTAGCGGTCGGCCAGGTAGTCCGCGTTGCCGCGGATCGCGGCCTCGTAGCGCTTGATCTCGGCCGAGTCGACCTTGTCGGCGATCACCAGCAGCAGCGTGGCGAGCGCCTTGTCCTGGTGGCCGGCGGCCTGCAGCGTGAGCGCCTTGAACACCCGCAGCGAGTCCGATTCCGGGTACTCCGCGCACGCCTTCTTGAACAGGTCCAGCGACTCGTCGAAGCGGCCGAGGTTCCGCAGCGTGCTGCCGTACTGCAGCAGGCACTTGCGGCGGGTCTCCCCGGTCAGCCCGGGCAGCGCGCGCTCGTAGTACCCGACCGCGGTCTCCTCCTGCCCGGCGGTGTCGTACGACCCGCCGACCTCGTAGAGCACGTACGGGTTGTCCGGGTGCTCGCCGAGCAGCTTCTCGAAGAACGCGATCGTCGGCCCCATGTTCGCCCGGTCCCGCCGCGAGAACCCTTCGTGGATCGTCGCGGCCAGTTCCGGCGTCAGCTCAGTCGTCACACCACCATCATGCCGCGCGCCGGACGGATGTTCTGGTTCAGGTGGAACACGTTCTCCGGGTCGTACGCCGTCTTGAGCGCGACCAGCCGCTCCAGCGTCGCGGGCGGGAAGGCCCGCTGGATCGGGTCGTCGTTCAGCGTGTTCACGTACGCCCCGCTCGCGTACGGCGCCAGCGTCGCGGCGTACTCGCGCAGCATCCCGATCCGGGCCTCGTCATCCTCCGGGTCCTCCCAGCGGGTCGCCGTGACGAACTCGAACAGCGTGTCCCGGTGGCTGAACGCCGCGTCGGCGTCCGGTACCTCGGCGATCGCCCCGCCGTACGCCTGCAGGCTCGCCCCGACGCCCGGGTTGTCCACCAGCGCCCGGATCGCGTCGTCGGGCAGCGACTTGAAGTAATGCCCCTTCCAGTACCGGCGGAACCGGTGCCCCTGCACGTTGTCGTCCCGCGTCTGCAGCTTCAGGTACGTCGTCTCCTCGACCAGCTCGTCCGTCACCGGCCCGAGCGCCCGGAACGCCGGCAGCAGCTCGTCGCCGCCCTCGCCGACCCACACGTACCCCACCGTCACGGAGTCGGCCGAGATGCCCGCGGTGAACGTCGCCTCCCGCGGCGCGGTGGCGTTCAGCTCCCGCCATCCCCGCAGTACGTCGAAACCGGCCGCCGTCGGGTACGTGAACTCGACGATCAGCGCCCGCGTCCCGATCTCGTGCAGCTGGAACTCGAACGACGTCACGATCCCGAAGTTCCCGCCGCCGCCCCGCAGACCCCAGAACAGCTCGGCGTTCTCGTCCGCGCTCGCCCGTACGACGGTGCCGTCCGCGGTCACGACCTCGTAGGAGAGCACGTTGTCGCAGCTCAGCCCGAACCGCCGCGCCAGCCAGCCCATCCCGCCGCCGAGCGTCAGCCCGCCGACCCCGGTGTGCGAGACGTTGCCCGCGGTCGTCGCCAGCCCGTACTCCTGCGCCGCCCGGTCCAGCTCGCCCAGCAGCGCCCCGCCCTGCACCCACGCCCGCTTCGCCTCTGGGTCCACCCGGACCGCGTTCATCGGCGTCAGGTCGATCATCAGCCCACCGTCCGGGACCGCGAGCCCGGCGATGTTGTGCCCGCCGCAGCGGACCGCGATCTCCAGTTTGTGCGCCCGGCCGTACCGGACCGCCTCCGCCACCTCGGCGGTGCTCGAGCAGCGGGCGACGACGGCCGGCCGCCGGTCGATCATCGCGTTCCACACGGTCCGCGCCTCGTCGTACCCGGCGTCCCCGCTACGCAGCATCTCGGTCATCGCTCTCATCTCCTCGGTGAATCCTCTGTGAATTCTCGGTGGTGTTCGGGGAATCGGTGGTGTTCACAACCCTGACAGCGCAGCGGTACGCCGATAAGGTCCAGTTCTGTGAGCCGAATGAGGACCAGTTCCGGAGCCGGCGAACTCCTGGTCGAGCTGCACCGGGACAACGGCGTACCACTGCACCAGCAGCTCGAGAGCGCGATCCGCACCAGGATCCGGGCCGGCCTGCTGCGCGCCGAGACCGTGATGCCGTCCACGCGGGCGCTCGCGCAGGACCTCAGCCTGTCCCGCGGCGTGGTCGTCGAGGCGTACCAGCAGCTCGTCGCCGAGGGCTACCTGATCAGCCGGGGCGGCGGCTACACGCTGGTCGCGGACATCGCGGTGGTCTCCCCGACGCACTCGATCGCCACGCCGGCCGGACCGCCGCGGATCGACTTCCGCTACAGCCGCCCGGACGTGTCGCAGTTCCCGCGCGCCGCCTGGCTCCGGTCCGTCCGCCGGGTGCTCAACGAGACGCCGAACCGCAGCTTCGCGTACCTCGACGGTCGCGGCACGATCGAGCTGCGGACGGCGCTGTCCGACTATCTCAACCGGGTTCGCGGTACGGCGGCCCGCCCGGACAACATGATGATCTGCAACGGGTTCGCGCAGGGCTCGCGGCTGTTGCTGCAGGTACTGGCGGCCGCAGGGCTGCGTCGGCTCGCGGTCGAGGATCCCTCCGACAACGACCTCCGCGAGGTCGCGGCGGCCGTCGGTCTGGAGGCTGTCGGCGTACCGGTGCTGGCATCCGGGGTCGACGTGGAGGCGCTGGAGCGGTCCGGGGCGGACGCGGTGCTGGTGACGGCGGCGCACCAGTTCCCGACCGGGGCGGTGACCTCGGCGGAGACCCGGGCGGCGCTCGTGGCGTGGGCGGGTCGCGGCGACCGGTTGGTGATCGAGGACGACTACGACGCGGAGTACCGGTACGACCGGGAACCGATCGGTGCGCTGCAGGGTCTCGCGCCGGATCGGGTGGCGTACGCCGGGACCGCGAGCAAGACGCTGGCGCCGGGGCTGCGGCTCGGGTGGCTGATCCTGCCGGCCTGGTTGGTGGAGCCGATGACGCGGGCGAAGCTGATGGACGATCGTGGGTCGCCGGTGCTGGATCAGCTGGCGTTCGCGGACTTCGTCGCGCGCGGCGAGTTCGACCGGCATCTGCGGCGGATGCGGCCGCGCTACCGGGAGCTGCGGGACACGCTGGTCGAGCGGCTGGCGGCGCGGGTTCCGGAGCTGGAGCCGGTCGGGGTGTCGGCCGGGCTGCATGTGATGACCTGGCTGCCGCCGGGGCTCGGCGAGGGGGCGCTGCAGGAGGCAGCGCTGGAGCGCGGACTCGGGGTGTACGGGCTGGCGCCGTACTGGCTGGCCGGGGACGGACCTGCTGGGCTGGTCTTCGGCTACGGGTCACTGAACCGGAGCGAGGTTGTGGAGGGCATCGACCTGCTCGCGGACGCGATCCGGGCGCTATGAATAACTATCCATTCGATTGCAATTTGATCCGGTCGGTTCTACGCTCGATGGAGTGATCGCCGCAGCTCGTATCGACACCCTGATGAACCACGGCTGGCCCGCCGCCGACAGCACCGAGCTGGACGGCTGGGTGGTCCGCCGCAACGCCGGGGTCACCCTGCGCGCGAACTCCGTCCTGCCCAAGCGTGCACCGTTCGACCTCGGCAAAGCCTTGGACTACGTCGAGAACCTGTACGCCGCGCACGACATCGCGCCGTCCTTCCAGGTCGGTCCGGCGGCCCAGCCCGGCGACCTCGACGACCGGCTCGCGGCCCGCGGGTACGAGCTCCGGAACCCGACGCTGGTGATGGGCGCCGAGCTCGCCGACGTCCTCGCAAACCTCGGCGAACCGGCTGAGCAGCTTGGGCCGGTGAATATATCCGCGGCGCCCGACGACTCCTGGATGGATTTCTGGTGGGCCGTCGACGGCCGCGGCGGATCCGCCGCGCAGGCCGCCGCGCGGCAGATCCTGAACCGGGCCCGTGCGCTGTACGCGGTGATCCCGTCCGGGCAACCCGTGCAGGCGATCGGCCGGCTCGCGCTGGTCGACGACTGGGCCGGCCTGTACTGCCTGGCCGTTGACCCGAAGCACCGCCGTCAGGGGCTTGCGCAGGCGGTCATCCACGGCTTGTTGCAGCAGGCAAGCACTTTGGGGGTCGTCCGGGTCTGGCTGCAGGTCGTCGAGAGCAACGCGCCGGCTCGGGCTCTCTACGACCGCCTCGGATTCCGGACCGTCTCGCGCTACCACTACCGCGTCAAAGGGTGACGTTCTGCAGGTGATCGAGGACGACGAACTCGGCGCCGGTACGTTCGGCGCGCTCCGCCACGAGGTCGGCGTGGTCACCCTGCCCGGCGGGTCGGCGTACGCGATCGCGGTCTTCACCCTCGCGGCCCGCGGCGACTTCCGCCAGCCACGCGTCGACGCCGCCATCGGCGAGGCCGCCCGCCGCGCGGTGGACCTCCTCCGCTGACCCGAGCGGTCAGATGATCGCGTACGCCTCGATCTCCAGCAGGGCGTCCGGGCTGAACAAGGCCGCGACCTGGACCGCCGTACTCGCGGGCTTGGTGCCGGGGATGTACTTGTCGCGGACGACGCGGATCGCCGGCAGGTAGCCGATGTCGGTGACGAAGAACGTCAGCTTCACCACGTTCCCGAACGTCGCGCCGACCGTCGCCAGGCAGCGTTCGAGGTTCGCGAACACCTGCTCGGCCTGTGCGCCCGGGTCGCCGATCCCGACGAACGCCCCGTCCGCGTCCAGCGCCACCTGCCCGGACACGGCCACCCACTGGCCGGTTCCGGTCACCACGTGGCTGTAGCCGTTGCCGGGGGCAACGCCCTGGACCTGCGGATACTCCAGTTCAGTCACCTGTTCCTCCGTTCGGTGTGTGCTTCCATCCGATCACACCGGGGGTTGAGAAACCGGTTTCATCGGGAGAGGATGCAGCGGTGGGCCGGACACCGAAGGACAGCATCACGATCGCCGACGTCGCACGGGTGGCCGAGGTGTCGCGGGCGACCGTGTCCCGGGTGATGAACGGCCGCCTCAGTGTCGCACCCGAGATCGTCGCCCGGGTGCGGGCCGCCGCGAAGCAGCTGAACTACCGCCCGAGCGACCTGGCCCGGAGCCTGTCGCTGGGCCGGACGAACATGGTCGCGCTGGTCGTCCCGGACCTCGGCAACCCGCTGTTCCAGCAGATCCTCCGCGGCATCACCAACGCCTCGGCGGCGGCCGGGTACAGGGTGCTGGTCGCCGAGACCGACGAGGACCCGCAGGCCGAGGCGGCGATCGCGATCGAGGCCCGGCGGCGCTGTGACGCGTTGATCATGGTCTCGCCGCGGATGGACCAGGAGCGGCTGGTCGAGCTGCTCCCGCAGGTGCAGCCGGTCATCCTCGTCAACCGCCAGGGCCCGGCGGAGGTCGCGTCGGTGGTGGTCGACTACGGCCGCGCCGTCCGGATCGTCGTGGATCACCTGGTCGGGCTCGGGCATCGCCGGCTCGCCTTCCTGTCCGGGCCGGCCGCGTCCGCGTCGAACACGTTGCGGCTGCAGGCGCTCGAGGTCGCCGAGCGAGAGATCCCGGGGCTGGACCTCGTCCGGCTGGAGTGCGGCAGGTCGATCGAGGACGGGTACGCCGCGGTCGAACGGGTGCTCGACTCGCAGGCGACGGCGGTGGTCGCGTTCAACGATCTGGTCGCGTTCGGGCTGCTGGCGCGGCTCAACGAGGTCGGCGTCGCCGTACCGGCGGATCTGTCGGTGACCGGGATGGACGATATCGGGCTGGCGCGGTTCGCCGTACCGTCGCTGACGACCGTTCGGGTGCCCCAGAAGGATCTCGGGGAGTTGGCCTGGCAGCGGTTGCTGGCGTCGATCACGGGGCCTTCGGACGCGGTGGACGACGTACCGGAGCTGCGGCTGGCGGTGCGGGCGAGCACCGGTCCGGTGCCGCAGGAGCCGCGGTCCGCGGTGTCGGACGACCGGATCGGGTGGCAGCAGCAGGGTGACATCTTCGAGCTGGGGAGTTCCGCGGGACTGCTCGCCCGGTACGAGTTCGGCCGGCGGATGCCGCAGGTGCACGCGCCGCGCCCGTACCTGCATCCGGTCCGGACGCTCGGCGGGCACCCGCTGACGCAGGTCAGCCCGGTCGACCACCGGCACCACTACGGCGTCTCGCTCGCGGTCGCGCAGGTCAACGGCACGTCGCACTGGGGCGGGCGCACGTATGTCCGCGGCCAGGGCCCGACCCTGCTGACGAACCACGGTCAGCAGCGCAGCCGGGGCGTGACCATCAACGATCGCGAACTGATCGACGACATCACCTGGTACGACGAGCAAGGCCGCCCGCAGCTGGTCGAACGCCGGAGCCTCGCGGGCGACCTGGCGTTCGGCGGCTGGCGCCTCGACTGGCGGAGCGTGCTCACCGCCCGGTACGGCACGATCCGGATCGACAGTCCGGCGACGACCGGCCGCGACGGAGCGGCGTACGGCGGGATCTTCTGGCGACTGCCTCTGGCGGAAACGACAGTCCTGAGTGCGGATGGTGACGGGCTGGAGGTGGCGTCCAGCCCGTGGATCGCGTTCGTACAGGGCGATGTCAGCCTGCTGCTCGTGCAGCCCGAGCAGGTACGGCCGTGGTTCCTGCGGGTTTCGCAGTACGTCGGCGTGTGCCCGGCGCTGGCGTGGGACGAGCCGTTGGTGCTGCAACCGAACCAGGAGCTGACCTTGTCGCTGACCGCAGTACTCCTGGATCGGTCACTGGATGCGGCAGAGGCTAAAAGGCTGGCAGGCCAGTTGTAGGCGACGAGGCGAGCGCGGACTGCCAGCGGCGCGGGACGCGGCCGGCCAGGCGGGCGTTCCGGCCGGCGGAGACCGCGTCGCGCATCGCGGCGGCCATCAGGGCAGGCTTCTCGGCGCGGGTCACCGGGGTCGCCAGCATCACCGCGTCGCAGCCGAGCTCCATCGCCAGCGCGGCGTCGCTCGCCGTACCGATCCCGGCGTCCACGATCACCGGGACGTTCGCGGCCTCGGCGATCAGCGCGAGGTTGTGCGGGTTCCGAATGCCGAGCGCGGAACCGATGGGTGCGGCCAACGGCATCACGGCCGCACACCCCGCCTGCTCCAGCCGGCGGGCCAGGATCGGGTCGTCGTTGGTGTACGGGAGGACCGTGAAACCGTCCGCCACCAAGGCGTCGACGGCATCCAGCAGCTCGATCGGGTCCGGCAGCAGCAGGTGGTCGTCGGCGACCACCTCGACCTTGATCAGGTCGGTCTCCAGCGCCTCGCGGGCGAGTTTCGCGGTCAGGACGGCCTCGGCGGCGGTGTGACAGCCGGCCGTGTTCGGCAGTACGTCGATGCCGTGCTTCTTCAGTACGTCGAGCACCGATCCCTCGTGGCCGGTGCCGAGCCGACGCATCGCGACCGTGGTGAGTTGGGTGCCGGAGGCAATCAATGCCTCCTCCAGCACCTCCAGGTTGGCGGCACCGCCGGTGCCCATGATCAGCCGGGAGGTGTACGTCCGCCCGCCGAGCTCGAGTGGATCGTCCATCTCAGCCTCCCTGCGTCGCGCTGACGATCTCGACCCGGTCGCCCGGGCGCACCGTGGTCTGCGCCCACTCGGTCCTGGTCAGCACGTTCTGATTCACCGCGACCGCGATCCCGGTGCTCCGGTCGGAGAACTCCGCGACCAGCTCGGCCACCGACTTCCCGGCCGGCCCGTCGACCGCCGTGCCGTTCACCCAGACGGACTCCATCGTGCTCCTCCCTACGCCGGAATTACCCGATTCAGGTTCAGCGGTCGGTGACGGTAGAGACACCCTCTCAGCCCACTCCCTGTGAGCTCCCGCGGACGTCTTCGACTCTAGCTCACCCTCCCGATCTTTTCAGGATCGGGAGGGTGAGCTAGAGCTCTACGGTGCCGTCACCGAGGTCACGGTCGAGCCGGAGAGGTACGTCGGCCAGACGCCGACTGTGACGGTGGCCTGACCGTTCGCGTTCGGGGTCAGGGTGTAGGGCAGGCCGTACAGGCTGGTCACCTGGACCGGGCCGGTCGCGTTGACCGTCACGGTCGTGTTCGCGCCGGACGCGGCCCAGATCGCGCGGAACGGCGTACCGTCATTGGCCGCGTACACCTGGTCGATCAGCCCGTTGCCCGGGTACTCCTTGCCGAGGAACGTCGCCCCGCGGAGCTGCCGGGCTGCCGTGGCGTAGGCGACGTACGACGGCTTGGGTGTGTACTTGCCGAGCGCGTCGGCCTCGTTGTGCACCAGGCCGAAGTTGTACTCCTGGTTGGCCGGATCGATGCCGTCGTTCTTGAAGTCGTACAGGTAGAACCGGTCGACGTCGTGCCCCGGGACGTTGAGCATCGCGCGGGCCACGTACATCGCCTGCGTCGGCTCGGTGACCGGCGCGGCGCTGCCGGCACCGGTGTACCAGCCGGCCTCGGTGATCCAGATCGGCTTGTCGACACCGCCGTTGTACTGCCGGATCGTCGCGCGGACCTGGTCGATGATCGTGCCGAGGCTCTCCGGCGCGTTCAGGTAGTTGTACGGGTGGATCGACACGACGTCGAGGTACTTCAGCCCGCCGAGCTGGCAGAACTGCTGGAACCACGCCTGCTGCGTGACGTCGGTATCCCCGCCGCCGATGATCGTCAGGCCCGGGTGGTTCGCCTTCAGCTTCGCATAAGTTGCCTGCAGCAACGCGACGTACGCCTCGGGGGTCTGGTACGCCGGGCCCTCGCCGTTGATGTCCCACTCGTTCCAGACCGCCAGGTTCTTGATCTGCGGGTACTGCGTGGCGAGCGCGTCGGCGTAGTTCGCGAACCCCGCGCGGGCGGTGTCGGTCGTGGGCGGTTTGCCGCCGTCGTACAGGTCGTTCCCGCGGTCGGCGATCATCAACGGGTCGATCCCGTTGGCCTGGAACCCCTGCTGGTACGTCGTGATCTTGCCCGGGAACGAGATCACGCCGGGGGTCTTCTCGGCGTCGTTCCAGTACGCCTCGTCGCGGGCGGAGCGGGCGCCGGAGAGCGCGAGTACGGGCATCAGGTCCGGGTTCCAGGACTGCGCGAAGTGCGTGCCGGCACCTTGGTACGTCGGGGCCGTGGTCGCGGCGACCGTGTCGACGTTGACGGCTGCCGACGTACCGCCGCCGATGATCGCGCTCTTGTCCAGCGTCAGCGTGATCGCCTTCGCAGGGCCGTGCCAGACGCCGTCGTCGGCGCCGCCGAAGTGCAGGTAGCCGGTGCCCTGAGCGAACTGGGTGACGCTGAGGTGCTGCCAGGCGGATCCGGACAGCGTGAGGCGCTGCTGATGGACCTGACCGGTCGCGTCGGTGAGGCGCAGGCCGATGGAGGACAGCTGGCTGGATTTCACCCACAGATCAAGGGCTTTGAGGTCGATCGGGACGAACGTGCGCTGCAGTGCGACGTAGTTGCCGCCGCCGGTGAAGTCGCCGCTGAGCTTGGCCGACTGGGCGCCTGCCTGCGGGGCCGTGGTGTCGTAGCTGAGGCTGCCGGTCGCGCCCGGGAACTCGCTGCCAGGGTAGAACGACCAGCCCTCCGCGGCGCTCTCGTAGTCGCCCAGTGGAGTGGTGGGTGCGGCTGCTGGGGCGTTGAGCGTGAGGTCGTCGAGGTTCACGCTGCTGCTCGTGGCGCCGCTGATGGCGCCCTTGTCGAGTACTACCTCGATCTGCTTGGCCGGGCCGTGCCAGACGCCGTCGTTCGCGCCGCCGAAGTGGCTGTACTGCTTGCCGCCGTCGAAGCGGCTGACTGTGAGCGGCTGCCAGTCCGTTGCCCCTGACAACGTCAGGCGTTGCTGGTGGACCTGACCGGTGGAGTCGGTGATGCGGAACGTGAGGAACGTCAGGTTCGGCGTCTTCGCCCAGAAGCTCACGCTGGTCGCGGCGACCGACGGGAGGGTCCGGTTCACGCTGACGTACGCACCGCCGGCGCTGAAGTCGCCGGACAGCTTGCCGGAGCTCGTACCGGAGTGGTTGGCGGTGGTGTCGAGCGCGAAGCTCCCGGTGGCGCCGGGGTATTCGCTGCCCGGGTAGAACGTCCAGCCTTCGGCAGTGCTCTCGAAGTCGCCGACCCGGGTGGTGGTGAGGCCGGCGACTGCCGACGTACTGAGTGGGCTGAGGATGGCGAAGGTGGTCCGGGCGGTCGTCGTACCGGCCTGGACGGTGAGCTCGTACCAGCCGCGCGTGGTGACCGCGACCTGCAAGGTACTCGCGGCGGCCTGGCTGCCGCCGGCGACGACGGCGCCGTTGACGTCGGCGGCCGACCAGGTCACGGACGAGGCGTCGGTACTCAGCCCGACCTTGACCTGCTGGCCGTCGGTGAACACGTTGCCGACGGTGATCGGGGTAAGGGCGAGGGTGGCGGCGTGGGCCGGGGTGATGGTGCCGATGCCGAGGAGGAGAACTCCGAGAACGAGCGCAACAGTACGTCTCATGCCGACTCCTGTGTCAGGGCGGTGTAGTGGACGTCGGCTGCCACGACGTGGGTCCTGCGAAATCGCTTTCGCAAACTATTACCGGATGCTATGACGGTGTCAACGGTTCGCTACCGGTCAGCAGTGCGGCGAGTTCGGTCGGGCGGTAGAGGACCTGCTTGCCAGTGCGCTGCGGCTCGACCAGCCCGGTACGGCGTAGCAGTTGGAGGTGCTGGCTGACCGCGGACGGGGTGACCTGCAGCTCGCCGGCCAGGTCGGTCGTGGTGCGGGGATGCGTCAGCAGATCGAGGATGCGCGCCCGCGGCGTACCGATCAATTGGGCCAGGTCCTGGTGGGACGGCGGCTCGACTACGGACCACAGGTTCGCCTGACCGCGCGGTGGGTAGCCGAGCAGCGGGTCGGCGCCGGGGTCGAACGGGATGACGGCGTACGGCCCGAAGAGGGTCGGCTGGAGTACGAGACCGCGGCCGTCGATGTTCTCTTGGCGGCTCAGCGCTGCGACCCTGTCGACCTTGAGTAGACCGTCCGCGTAGCTGATGGCAGGGCCCAGGCCGTTGAGCATTGCGCCGGTGCCGTACTGCGTGAGGACATGGCCGCGGTAGCTGATGTCAGCGGAGAGCAGGGTCCGCATACGGTTCCAGTACGGCGCCATCATGGCCTGCCAGTAGTCGCTGAGCGCGCTGACCACCTTGTCGACAGTCAGGGCATCCGGGAGCTCGCCGTTCACCGCTATGAGCTGCTTCTTGAAGGTCTCCTGGTCCACGGCCGCGAGCAGGTCCAGTTCGTCGGCCAGCTGCGTGAGCGGCGACGAGGGCCGCGGCGTGAGGAAATCCGGGCTCCCCATGGTGTCGTTGACCAGCCACCGCAGTACGTCCCAGTCGAGTTCGGCCACCCGCGGCTGAACCGCCCGCACCCATCCAAGCTGCAACGGAAACCGCCCGGGCTCCCGCAAGGCCCGCAACGACAGCACCATCTCAGCGACCGGCGACACCGCAAACCGCACGTCGGCGAGGTCCTGCGAGTTCAGGACGTACGTGAGCACCGGACAGTCCTCTGGGTCATGGATGAAGTATGTCGGTGGCGGGTGGGAGGGTGCGTACATGGGGTTTCGAACGATGGACACGAAAGAAATGGCCGAGTTCCTGGCGCAGCCGCTGGTCGCCGTCTTCGCGATCGACGACCCGGGCTGGTCGCCGCACGTGACACCGGTGTGGTTCCACCACCTCCCTGACGGGCGCTTCCAGGTGATGACCCCGGCCAAGTCGAAGAAGACCCGCCTGCACCGCACCGGCTCAGGCGAGCTCTCCCTCTCCGTCCAAACAGCCGACGGCCCGACCGCCCGCTACGTCAACATGCAGGGCGTCGCGCGGTTCCTCCCTCTCGACCCGGCCCTGCTGCACGCGATGGTCGAGAAGTACCTCCCACCCGAGGCACGCCCGGCGTACCTGGCCAATCCCCCCGAGGACTCGATGTTCGACATCACCCCCCGCCGCATCACCACCGGCGTCATCGACTGATTCGCTACTCGTGAGCTACTCGCAGGCGAGTCCGCCACGGTCGGCGTCTACACATCGCTGCCGACCACCCGAATCGGCCCCCGCCCGTACTCTGGCCCGTTCCCGCTCCCGCCCGCACACCCACCCCCGAATTCCCCCGCCCCACAACCCCCGACCACTCCGACAACCGCAACCGCCCCCACGAAACAACACCACAATCTCCCCCAACCCCGCCGTCCGTTCCCCCCGCAGCAGGATTGTCAGCACCCGGACCACCCGAGCGAATTCCGATCTGTACCACCACCTCCAACACCTCACCCCCGCCCCCCACGAAGCAAACCCCCACCAAACCTGACACACTGTTCCCCTCACCAACTGAGGGCCTCTAGCTCAACTGGCAGAGCAGCGGACTTTTAATCCGCGGGTTGTGGGTTCGAGTCCCACGGGGCCCACCAATGGAAATGTGCTTCTGACCTGCGGCTTTATCCCTAGGCCTCTTGCATGAGTTCGTGGATGCGCAGCGGGCGTGGGATCAGTCGTGGTGCGAATCGCTACAATCTGATCCCATGGGATCAGCAGAGCGCGCACCGAAGCGCCCGAAGGGCAGCATCGAGACCCTGCCCAGTGGAGCGCTCCGCGTCTCTGTCTATGCCGGGATTGATCCGGTCACGAAACGTCGGCACTACCTGAAAGAGACCATCCCGGCCGCGACGCCCAGGGCAAGCCGCGAGGCTGAGAAGGTCATGCGCCGGCTGCAGACCCAAGTTGATGAGCGGCGGCACCCTCGTACCAACGCCAGCCTGAGTCAGCTGATCGAGCGGCATCTCGAGCTCGCCGAGCTGGACGAGACAACCGTGCGCACCTACCGCGGTTACGTCCGCAACCACATCGAGCCGCTGATCGGCCACGTCAAGGTTGGAGCGGTCGACGCGGATATTCTCGACTCCTACTACGCCGAGCTTCGGCGCTGTCGCGGTCACTGCGATCGACGTCCCTTCACCGAACACCGAACCAAGTCTTCCCATGAGTGCGACCACCGCTGCCGGCCCCATGCGTGCCGCCCGCTTGGCGCGTCCACGATTCGTCAAATCCACTTCATCCTGAGCGGCGCCTTCCGCCAGGCTGTGCGATGGAAGTGGGTTTCCGTCAACCCGATGCCCACCGGCAAGCCACCAGCCGCACCGAAGCCGAATCCGAGCCCACCGACCGCCGGTGAGGCCGCCCGGATCCTCAGTGAGGCCTTCAAGGACCCCGCTTGGGGCACCTTCGTGTGGCTTGCGATGGTCACTGGTGCCCGCCGCGGCGAACTGTGCGCGCTTCGATGGTCAAAGGTCGACCTCGACCGGGGCACGATCGTGATCGATACCAGTGTCGCCCAGAACAGCCGGGCGAAGTGGCTCAAAGACACCAAGACACACCAGCACAGGCGCCTCACGCTTGACTCCGAGACGATTGCGCTTCTGCGAGAACACCGCGCTTCCTGTGACGAGACCGCGGCTAAGCTCGAAACCAAGATCGCTGACAATGCTTTTGTATTCTCCCTATCCCCTGACAACGCGGTGTATCTGGTACCAGACAGCGTCTCTCAGCGCTACAGCAAGCTCGCTGCGCGCCTCGGCATCGACACCCACCTTCACAACCTGCGCCACTACTCTGCGACGGAGCTCATCGCCGCTGGGGTCGACATCCGAACTGTCGCTGGCCGGCTCGGACACGGCGGCGGTGGCACGACAACGCTCCGCGTCTACACGGCATTCGTGTCCGAGGCCGACCAGCGAGCCGCCGCCGCTCTGTACGACCGTCTCCCGAGGCGTCCAGAACAACTCAGCGAGCGTGAACGGATTATGCGTACGCCGCGGGCGCCGTACGAGGCGATCGCTGGCAAACTATGCGCCGCGATTGAGTCAGGCCTCCTGTCGGAAGGCACATCGGTACCGCCGACGCAGCAGCTCGCGAAGCAACACGGCGTGTCCGAGGGAACTATCCGCCGAGCGCTTGAGCTGCTGCGATCCTGGGGACTCCTCGACGGCTCCCGCCGAATTTTGACCGTGCATTAATTGTCAGACTCGACCGCCAGGCGATGTTCTCGCTTATGGAAAGATGACGATCGTACCGTCCGTAAATGTGCCTTTGCGCTTCTGGTTTGGGCTGCTGATCAATCCAGACCTTTGCATCACGGCCAGGGTTGCGCGCTTCACGTGGCCGCTGGCGTAAGGTGTCGCCACGATGACATGATCCACAATCGCTTCGATTGTGACAGCCTGGCCACTGAAGTGAGTGAGTAGGTGGCTCTGCAGTGGCGTGGTGTCTACCTCCGCGCCGAAGATCACATCTTGGTTCGCGAACCGGTCGCGGAAACTGAAGTCTCCGGACGGCGCAATCTTCCACATCGCGCCCTTCATGCGGTCCAAGCCAATTGGTTCGCGGGTGCAGTAGAACAGGTCGTACAGTCGCTTACCTCGATGGTCGTACATCGCGAAGCTTTGAATGTAAGGAAAATTGCAGACTTCGTGCAGCTGACGTTTATACAGGTCGTGAATGTATTGACTGCGCTGCGATCCTGTCAGAAGTCCAGCGTCTTTGTATTCTTCGGTGCCGAAAAGGTCCGTGAGCGCTTGGTCGATGTTTCCCGCACCGCAGAAGCGGAAAACTGCTTCGTGGGCGAAGTAGACCAACAACTCACCTTTGGGGAAGTCGGTGAGTCGGCGTAAGACCGCCATCGGAGTCGCCTTGACTCCCACTGGATCGACGAATGCGAAAGTCGGAGCGAGCTTTGCGGCCCGGCTGTCAAGGTCATCGAGAAGGTCTGTCGTCAACTCAATGAAGGTGTTGTTGGTAACGCCAACTCTGACGTTCGCAGGCCAAGGCTTATTTGTCGCTTTCAGTTCGTCAATCAATCCCTCCAGGTGTTCGGCGCAACCCGGATCTTGCTCATTGAATAGAAAGACGAACTCGGTACGAGGCATTGAAGTGAAGTAGTCGTGCTCAATCAGAGTCTTCAGGGCGATCAGGGGCGACCCGTCATCCCCGCTCTTGTATCGGCCCGGCCCGGCGAAGGCGTCATAGTAGAAGAGTCGCCGGTTGTACTTGGCGAGGATGGGGAACCAGGCTCCGAGGTACTCCTGAAGCAGTTGATGCTTGGCTGCGGTGTGCGGTGGTCGATCCCATAATTCCACTGCCTTACGACCGCGCGCCATCCTGTTCCAACCCTTCCGCTGCTGTTCGAAGGGGTTAAGAATAGCGCTCGGTTAGATCTCAGTGTGGCAACTCGCCGTCTTTGATGGCAGCTGGGCTAGACCGCCGTCGCGCCGTAGGCCTCGGGCATCTCGTCCCAAAGCTGGCCGTCCAGTTCGCGACCGCCACTCTTGGGCCTCCGGCCGCCCCACTGCTTGAAGAAGAACGGCGTGCCTGCGTCGACGCACTGGTTTCGGAGCTCTCGGACCCAGTCCGCGCTCATTGGGCGAGCGTTCGGGCCGGACTCGCCGCCGGCGATCACCCAGTCGATCTTCTCCAGCGGGACGGATGGTAGCGGTCCAAGTAGTGGCTCGCAGGACAGGAAGCGCACCGCAGCTGGCACGGAGGCAAGGTCAGATATTCGGTTGTACTGAGCAACGGATTCGACACTCACGCCCAACCAAACGTTTGAAGGAAACGAAAGCTTGGGTGCAATTCGCCGTAGGCGCAGGCTTCGCTTCGTCAGAACCTGGTATGTGTGCTGAGGTGTTTGGCGCATGACGTCGAACACATCTTGAATGAACGATGTCGGAACTCTTGCGTGGAACAGATCGCTCATGGAGTTCACGAAAACCAGCCGCGGACGCCGCCACGTGAATGGCACCTGCAGAGCCGCCTCGTGCACCGCAACACCAAACCCTGGTCCGCTCGTCCGTGGGTCACCGTCGTTCTGGTACTTGGTTGCTCCCATGGCCTTCAGGCGCTTTGCCAAGCTCAAGGCGTAACAGTTGTCGCATCCGGCGGACACGCGATCGCAACCGGTCGTGGGGTTCCATGTAGCTTCTGTCCACTCGATTGCGCTGTTGTCCGCCATATCGATACATTAGCTGTTCGAACGCATGTTCGATAGGGGTGGAGTATGTAGGTTAGGGGGTTTTATGCCCGCGAGGTTGCGTGGACACGTGTGTGCATTCGCAATGGGTGCTCGGTCAGCGCGGGCGTACCGTACACCCGCTTAGCGTTGATTCTGCGCTCCGACACGCCGCCCTCGACCGAAATGCTGTCGCCGCGATGGCGGCGGACCTACCTTCGATGACGTGAACTCCACCGAGGGCAATACCTTGAAGACCATTCGTCAGCTCGCCACCGAACTTGACCAAGCCCTGAGCCACCTGACGGCGGCTGTCGCTCTGCTGCCCCCAGACGACAAGGCGTCGGCTGTCGAGCAAGAGGTCTGGGCTGAGTGCGACCGGTTGTCACTAAGCGGCGAGCCGATCGTGGCTGCGCAGCTCGCAAGGAAGTTCCGGCAAAGAAGCGAGTCGAGAATCCGGGAGTACGTGCGAGCCTGGCGAGCGGCCAGGCGGGAGCCGAGTCACGTCCGATGACCCAATCCTTGGTAGTGCGCCGCGCGTGCTGTCAGGCTTCGGCGGCCGCGGATTCGATAGCACTTCGGATCGCATACCAGGGGATCTGCTTGTTTGGGGCGCTGCGCGGCGTGTGGAGCGGCCAAACGTCTTCTCCGTAGACGAGGTGGACTCCAGCTCGCGTCAGCGCCGCAATGTGGCCGTCCCATGCCGGTTGTCCGGCGTGGGCTGCATTCACTCTCGGAAAGACGACGATGGGAGGGCGACGCCCGCCGATCGCCTCGCACAGCTGCGTGAGTGCCTGGTTGTCGGCTATGCCGAGCGCCAGCTTGGCTACGATGTTGGCAGTCGCCGGCACCACCGCGTAGCAGTCCACAGCGGGATGGGGACTGATCTCGTTAGGCAAACGAGGTGCGCTGCGAACTCGCAAACCGGTGACGGCCTCGATCTTCCCGACTTCGTCCGTCGCTTCGAGCCAGGTTGTCGCGGTTGGGGTAAGGGTTACGGCTATGGTCCATCCGTCATCGAGCATCGGCTCGATGAGCCGTTCCCGAACCTGCTCGATACCGCCGGCAGCGGCACAAACAAGGCCGAGTGTGTGGCCGCTCATTGGACCGCCCGGCAACGCTCGGCGAGCGCCAGGATCTCTGATCCGCGACCTCCGGTGCTCGGGGTGCGACGGTGAATCTGCCGCACGATCTCGCGTACGGCTGGATTGTGGCGCACGAGCTGGGGCGACTTGGCCTCCGCGCTGAGGAGGGCGGAGATCGCCTCAGCGTCATGCGCGGAGTAGCTGTACGCGCGGGCGAGGTCGATGCTGTGTGCAACTTGCCGAACCGTCGGTAGCACGGTCGAGTCGACACGTGGACCGTGCTCGGTGACGAAGGCAATGTCGCCAAGATCCAGAGCTGCCGACAGCCGGTGCAGCATTACGTTCGTCGGACCGAACGACGTCTGCCAGTAGTTCGCGTCAGCGCCGAGCTGGTGTGCTGCGGCGTCGGCAGAGGCGAGTAGTTCGGTGGCTGTCGTGCGGTCGTTCCGTCGAGCGGCGGCAGTGGCCATTCGTAGATCAAGCATGCCGAGCAGACTCAGCGCAGCAGGGTCCATGTTCTGGACGTGGTCGGTGAGCCAGGACCGAGCGGTCTGACCGAGCTGGAGTGCGTCGTCGTACCGCCCGACGGCGAGCAAGGCATGGGTACCTGCTCTAGCGGCGGAAGCGAGTGCCAGCGGATCGTCTGCATCGTCCGCGGCGTTCATCGCTCGCTCGGCTGCGATCCATGACAGATCGGACTCACCGATCTTGGTGAGCGTCGTTGCGGCCAGGTGGTGGATACGAGCGGAGACGGCCGGTCCTCTCCCGCCGCGGGTCCGATCGGCCTCGATAGCTTGGGCAGCGCGGATTAACTCCGGCAACCCATCGATAGCGCGACCGATGCGGCCATGCTGGTAATGCTCCCAGGCGCCTTCGGCCAGACTCGCGACCTGCTCGATATCAGGTGGCCGGCCGTTCTGCTCGTCTGCGAACAACACTCGCGAGAGTCGGCGGGGGGCCATGAGCGCGTCTCGGACCGCTGGCACGTCGTCGTGCTCGTGATCGTCCTCCAGGAGGACCGGTTGCCCCACGAGGTCGCCCAGAGACACTCGGAGTGCTGATGCGAGTTCCGCAAGCACGTCGAGCCGGCGAATCTCCCGCTCTCCGCGTTCGATCTTGCTCAGCCAGTCTTCGGTCCGGCCGACCAGGTTCGCTAGCACCGACTGAGTGAGGCCGCGCCGTGCCCGGTAGAACGCAACGCGCTCTCCGATGCTGAGATGGTCGCCTGCTCCACGCATGCCTACAACGATAGGCCAGCCTCATGCACGACCTACCCGGACAGTTTGTCCGGGTCGTGTCGTCTACTCCAGTGTCCACTGGTTCGCATGGACCCAGTGAGCTACGGCGGACGACTCGGAGTACGTCAACTTCGGGTGCCCCCTTCTGGTTGCAGCAGTTGCTCAACGGCGGCCACGCGGCGCTCAAGCTCATCGACAGTCCTCCGAAGGACGGCCAATTCGTCGTCCTTGTCCGCCGGCACGGTCGCTGAAACAAAGACGCCCACACCGTGGGTGCTGCGCAGCAGACCGTCGCGCTGGAGCCGCTCGATCGCCCGACGCGCCGTCATCGTCGAAACGCCTAGCTGCTTCGCAAGCTTCGGGCCGGACGGGAGTTTGTCGCCGACGTTTAGTTCGCCGGTCGAGATCGCCTTTCGCAGGGCGTCCGCGACCTGAATGTACGGGGGGCTCGCTGACGAGTCGTCCAACTTCATAGCTGCACGGTAGTCCGCGCTAGATCAGCTAGCCATCTCTACTGCGGAGCGTTGCGTGTTCTAGTTAACTAGTCTAGTCTAGACAAGACTAGAGTTCTCAGAAGGGAGAACGGAAATGCAGGAGTCCACTGAGGGCAAGCCGGACTGGCTCAATGTCGCTGAGATGGCCAAGCAGCTCGGGATGGCGGAGATGACGCTCTACCGCGCGATCGCTGCCGGGGAGTTCCCGGCAGTGCGGATTGGTCGTCGGCTGTTCATTCCCGCGCGCGTGCTTGAGCGGATGGCCGAAGCGGCCATTAGCACCGGCCGCGTTGTGACGGCCGCCGACTTTTGCGGCGAAGCCTCATGACTTCCCTCGTCGGGCAGCGCCCGACGGCACCACAAGCAAGCCAGGACCGGCCCCGTCAGGGCGCCAACCGATCCGGGGCCGGTTCTCCCATCACTCAGGTACGAGTTCGAGAGGTCTACAGCATGACTGACGCAGTACAGGTCGGCACGGAGTGGGTGCCGCCGATTGGGATGTTGGAGGAGTTGCCGTCGGAGCACGCGGCAACGATTCGAGGGTTGTTCGAGTTGGCCGCGTTCGTGGCCGATCACCCGGAGCTTCGGGCGCCGGTAGTTGAGGCCCGGTTCCACCTGCGGCACGACGAACGCCCGCAGGGGCCGGAAGCGGAGTACGTCGCCGAGCGCGCCTTGGTCGATCGGTTGGCGGCTGCGCTGGGTGTTGAGCCAGTCGACCAGACCGCGGTCGACGGGCATTACTTGGCTGAGCGGTTCATGGGCTCGGTCGAGGTGAGCAGCGCGGCGATTCCGCCAGCGCGCTGGGCTCGTTTCCGCGCTGACCACTCCTACAACGGCTGTGTTCAGCCTGACGAGGACGCGCAGGAGACCACCGGCGACCCGATGACTTCCGTCGGGGGTGTGCGATGAGCGAGCGCATGCAGATGGATTTGGCGTGGCGGATGCACGATGCGGCTGCGCAGGCGATCGACAAGGCGGACACGAAGGCGGGTTTCGCGGCGACGGTGGAGACCGCTCTCGCGGCGGTGGTGTTGACGCTTGTGTCGCGCTCGCATGGGTCGCCGCTGGTTGCGCGGGTGTCGTTCGGTGTGGCGTTGGTTGCGCTCGCGGTCGCGCTGGGTTCGGCGCTGCTGGTGGTGGTGCCGCGGATGTACCGGCCGGCGGATGCGTTGGTGCCGGGGGAGTTTCTGTACTTCGGTGCGGTCCGTCGCCGGTCGGTCGAGCAGCTGCTGGAGCGCCACATCTACCCGCGGTCGTACGACAACAAGGTGGCCGATCCACTGGTGGCGGTGACGCATCACGCGAAGCGGCTTGCCGGTATCGCGTGGACGAAGCATCAGTGGCTGCGGGTGTCGTTCGTCGCTGCGGTGGGTGGTGCGGTGTTCGCGGTGGCCGGCGTGCTGGTCGCGGCGGGTGTCGGGGGTGCGCGATGATGCGCCGCCCGACCCGGACCGAGGGTGCGATGGTCCCGCACTTCACTCTCGCGATGGTCGCGCTGACGGCGCTCGGTGTCGGCGCGGTGGCTTGGGACAAGACGCCGGGTCTGACCGAGCTGGGCTACTGGGCCGCGGCGACGGGTGTGGTCGGTGTCGTGACTGCCGGGCTGTTGTTTTGGCGGTTGATGCACGGTGCGTTGATCGCGGCGCCGTTGTGGGTGCTGCTGGCCGGTGCGATCGGGCTGCGGGTCGGTGCGCCGGGTGGCGCGGCCGGGTGGGTGATCGCCGGTGGCGTGTTGCTGCTCGTCACGTTGGGCCTGGTCGCAGTCAACCGGCCGGTGGGTGCCGGGCTGTCGCTGGCGCTGTGGCTGGGGTACGCCGGGTTCGTGCTGCGGGCGTTGCCGGACACGGTCGAGGTGTCGGCGCGGTGGTGGCAGCTGCTGGCGGCGGCGGTGGTGGTGCTGATTGGTACGGCCGGGTTCACGCTGCGGTCGCGGTCCAGCTCGCGGGGCCTGTTGCGCCGCCTGGGCCGGGCGGGCCGGGTGACTGACGGGCTGGCGTCGGCGTGGGACGTGCACCGCAACGCGTCGGCGCGGATGCTGCGCCGTAAGGCCAGGCAGGTCCGTCCGTCGCTGGCGCAGGTGCCGGCGTGGAAGCGCCGGTTCGTGCCGCTGACGCAGCTGGGCACGACGGTCGCCACGGTCGGCTGGGTCAAGGTCCGCTCGTCGGCCGAGGACCACACGCTGACCGTGGCCGGGCCGCGGGCCGGTAAGACCGGCCTGGTGATGGGGCACCTGCTGGACGCTCCGGGGGCGGCGATCGTGACCTCGACCAAGACCGACGTCCTCGACATCACCCGCGGGCTGCGCGGCCAGCGGGGTCCGGTGTGGGTGTTCGACCCCGACGGCCTGACCGAGGACGGGTCCACGATCACGTTCGACCCGTTGACCGGTTGCACCGACCCGTCGGTGGCGATGGACCGCGCGTCGGACCTGCTCGACGGGGTCGGCGCGAAGTCCGACGACGCCGAGCACTGGCTGAACCTGGCCCGGCAGGCGCTGACCGCGTTGATGCACGCTGCCGCGCTCGGCGGCTACACGATGGCCGACGTGCAGCGCTGGGTCGCGCACCCCGACACCGGCAAGGACGACGTGCTGTGGGAGCTGCGGGTCGCGGACGCGGTCGGGTTCGAGCAGCAGGCCACGCAGTTCTTCATGAACAACGAGCGCACCCGATCCAGCATCTCCACCACGATCATGCCCGCTTTGAGCTGGCTGTCGGTGCCGGCCGCCGCGGCTGCCGCTGCACCGGGTGGGGTCGCGTTCGATGTTGCGCGGCTGCTGGCCGAGACCGGCACCGTGTACCTGCTGGGCGCCGAGGACAAGAAGACCGCGCCGCTGGTCACGGCCCTGACCGCCCACATCGCCCGCCAGGCTCGGGCGATCGCGGTCCGCAGCACGGGCCGCCGGTTGGAGCCGCAGCTGACGATGGTGCTCGACGAGGCCGCGCTGATCTGCCTGATCCCGCTGGACCGGTGGACCGGTGACTTCGGGTCGCGCGGGATCACGCTGCACATCGTCGCGCAGTCCCGCGCGCAGCTGCGAGAGCGGTTCGGTGAGGCCGCGACCGGTTCACTGATGACGAACGTGTCCACGAAGGTCGTGCTGGCCGGCACCAGCGACGACGACGACCTGCAGTTCTGGTCCACGCTGTGCGGGGAACGCCTCGAGCAGACCGCGACCAAGGACCGCACCACCGGCGGGGTGACGATCAGCGACCGGCACGTCCCGGTCCTGACCCCGGGCCAGATCGCGCAGCTGCGCGCCGGGCAGGCGCTGATCATCACCCGCGGCATGCCGCCCGCGATCGGGCGGATCAAGATGGCCTGGAAACGCTCCGATCTGCGCAGGGAACGGTTCCACAACCGGCCCACCGTGCAGTGGACCAGCCGCCAGCTGGCCGCGAGCGAGCAGTGGGCCGGTGCCCGGCTGATCGTCGGCTGCGCGTGGCTTCGCGACGCCGCGATCACCTCCGCAGTCGCCGTCACCGACCAGATGACTACCGCGCGGCAGCGCCTGACCGCACCCGTCGTCCGGCGTACCACGGCCCGCCTCGATGCCGCGGTGGCCTGGCTGGAAGCAAACGACCCGGCCCGCGAACTGCTCGCCCGGGTCCGGCTTGCCGGGGCGATGCGAACCGCCCGGGCGGCACTGGCAGCCCGCTCCGAACTCACCCAATTCACCGGGGACAGCGAGGCTCGGCCACAGGACCGGCTACCTGCCCGGGCCGGTGCCGGCGCCGGGACTGACGAAGAGGGCCGGTCATGACGCCCCTGGTGAGTGCCGACGTAGTCGTGATCTGCGGGTCCACCCGGTTCCGCGACGAGATCGCGGAGGCCAACCGCGACCTGACCCTGACCGGGCACATCGTGCTCGCCCCGGGAGTGTTCGCACACACCGGCGACCTGATCACCGGGTGGCAGAAGCGGCAACTGGACGCCCTGCACCTGGCCAAGATCGACCGTGCCGACTGGGTCTACGTGGTCAACCCCGGCGGCTACGTCGGCGAGTCCACCCGCCGCGAGATCGCCTACGCCCGCCAGACCAGCAAGCCGGTCAGCTCCCTCGCACCGCTACCGACCGACGACCGCCATGACGACGAGGTGGTGCAGTCATGAGCAGGGTCGAATGGGTGCAGCTGTGGGACGGCCGGCGCTGGCCCGGCCGGGTCCGCAACGGCCTGCCGGAGTTCCGCTTCGGCCAGGCACCGGCCGGGCTGTCCACACGGCGACAGCTGCGCGAGCGTGGCCTGTCCCGCGGCGGGCAGGAGCCGTTCGCCCGGCTGACCTGGAAGCGCGAACAACGGTTCGCGTGGCTGTACGTGGACGACAAGGCCAAAACGAAACGGACCCCGACCAACAAGCAGCTCGCCGCCGTCAACAAGGCGCTCGCCGCACGGAAGGTGTGCGCCGAGTGCGGCCCGGTCGAGCACTTCGTCCGCACCACCGACCAGCTCTGCGGTGACTGCCACGCCGCCGGCGTCACGCCCACCGCAGGCGGCACCGACGCATGGCGCACCGTCCAAGCCTGGCAAGACGAAGCCGCCGACGACGACACCGACGGCGACCGGGACCAGGCCAGTGCCGCGGCCGAACGGGCAGCCGCGGCACTGGCCCGGACCGAGGACCGGCTGGACACCGCCGCGTCTGCGGCTGACGCCGCTCACCGCGACGAGGAACTCGCCCGCTGGCACGACGACGACCAAGCCGACCGGCTCGCCGCAGAACGGGCCGACAGCAACTACCAGACGGATTGGGACGAGAGGGGAGTCGCATGACCGCCGAGCTTGCGCCGCCGTTCGCCTACTACGGCGGCAAGACCACCAAGGCCGCACAGCTCGCGGCCCTGCTGCCGACCCACCGCCACTACGTCGAGCCGTTCGCCGGGTCGCTGGCAGTCCTGCTGGCCAAGGCCCCGGTACCGTTCGAGACCGTCAACGATCTCGACGGATCGCTGATGACGTTCTGGCGGGTCCTGCGCGACCGCGGCAACGACCTGGCGCGAGTGTGCTGGCTAACGCCGCACAGTCGCGCCGAGCACATCAACGCCTACACGCTGACAGATGCCAACGGCAACAACCTCGACGAGCTGGAAGTCGCTCGCCGGGTCTGGGTACAGCTCAGCCAGGGCATGGGCGGCACCCGCCGCCGGACCGGCTGGCGGCACTTCCAAGACCCCGGCGACCGGACGACGGTGTCCATGCCGGACTACCTCCACGCCTACGTCGAGCGGATGACCCCGGCGCTGCGCAGACTCCGCAGGGTCAGCCTGGAAGCCCGCCCGGCGCTGGACGTGATCGCCGCCTACGGCCGCCACGAGCACGTCTGCATCTACGCCGACCCGCCCTATCTGGGCAGCACCCGCTCATCGCGCCAGTACGCCGTCGAGATGAGCAGCCCCGCCGAGCACGTCGAACTCGCCGACGCGCTCAAGGCATGCAGCGCCTCGGTCGTGCTGTCCGGCTACCCAAGCGACCTCTACGACGCCCTCTACGCCGACTGGCACCGCCTCGACCTGGCCGGATTCACCGGCCAGGCAGGCACCAACGGACGGCGGACCGAGGTGCTGTGGTCCAACCGCCCGCTCGGCACCCAACCCACGCTCTGGCACGACAACGGGCAGGAGAACCACTGATGCGCTACGACGACGACAAAGACCCCGGCACCGCCGCACTGGCCGCGGTCGCTGGCCTGGCCCGGTCGGTCGAGACGCTGACTCGCGACGTGGTCGCGATGAAGACCGGCATGCAGCAGACCGCGTCCAAGACCGCCGTCGCCCGGCTCAACGACACCGTGACCTCGCTCGGCAACACCGTCGCCTCGTTCGAGGACCTGCTGACCCGGATCGCCGCCACGCCCGCCGGCGCACGCAAGGCGGCAAGCTCCGCCGACAGCAGCGATGAGGAACCGATGCGGTCCTGGCTGCGGCTGCCCGAACACGACCAGGCAGCGGTCGAGGCGGTGCTGAGCGAGCTGCTGCCGTGGATGGAGTCGGTCTATCTGCGGTACGCGACCGGACGGGACACGCTGCCGCCGTGCTGGCTGTGGCACCCCGAGATCGTCGAGGAACTGCTGTGGCTGATGGACGCCTGGACCACCGCCTACGAAGGCGAGGAGGCGTCGAACAAGCTCGTCGGTGACTGGCACGACCGGCAGCGCCCCGGCGTCACCCGCCGCATCGGCGAGTACGCCCCGGCCTGCGACGTGCTCGCGCACCGCGACGCCGCCGGACAGCACGCGATCACCGTGCCGCTCGCGGCCGACGCCGACCCGTTCGTCACCTGGTGGGCCACCGGCCGCGACGACAACGGCCCGGCCCCGACCCCCGAGCAGATCAAGGCCGGCCGACGCGGAGACCGCGGCGGCCTGGCCGCCGTACCGGACACCGCTGGAGGCCAACGATGACCACCAACCACTACGACCACGACGACTACACCGCGGCGGCCCGGGTGCAGCACGAGCGCGTCCTGGACAACGCGATCCGCCGCGCCTACGACATGCTGCTGATCCTCGGCGACGAGGACGGGATCGAGCGGCGCTGGGTGGGCATGGTCGAGCTGCGCGCCGAACTCGACGCCGACCGGCGCGCCGCCGGCGTCGAGCCCTACGACCGCAGCGAGGTTGACGCCGCACTACGCCGACTCTCACGCGAACCCGGCGTGCACGTCCAAGAGGAAGCCAACCGGCAAGCCCTGACCGACGCCGACCACGACGCGGCCGTCCGGTTCGGCGGATCCTCGCGCCACATCCTGCTCATCGAGGAACCCGACCACACCGACAGCGGTATGGACGGCGGCACCGGCGGCGTGGACTCCGGCGGCACCGACACAGCTGAGGCCGGTGCCGACGATGCCGACGAGGAGGCCGACCGAGCGCACAACCAGGTCCACCGGGAGCTTCTCGAGGGAGACGGCGTTGCCGAGCCCGGCTGGGCAGCCGACGCCGATGTGACGGCGTCGGGGGACCGGGCTGCTGCAGCGGCCGAGCGAGCCGCGACCGCGGTCGCGTCGACCGAGATCGATGCCCTCAGCAACCACCTCGACCACCGGCCCGCCGCGGCTCACGGCGACCACACCGGCCACGCGCCGACGTTTGACGACCAAGACCTGTACCAGCACGACAAGCGATACGACGCGATGGAGGCCCTGTGATGACGAGCTTCCTGCTCGACCTGCCCGACCCGGGCACGGTGACCTGGCCGACGATCGCCGGAGGCGCCGCCGCGCTGCTGATCGGTGTCGGGTCGCTCTTCGGGTTTGCCTTGGCGGTTCGCCGCGCAGCCCGTGGGGTGACCCGCGCGGTCGAGACCGGGCGGCTGACGACGCGGCGGGTCCTGATCACCGTCGCGGTCTTGGCCGCGCTCGGCGTCGCCGGGATCGGCGGTGCCCGATCGTTCAACGCCGTCTCGGCCAAGTTCGACAGCCCGCTGGTGCCGTTGGTTGCCGACGGCATGATCATCGCCTGCACTGCGCTGCGGCTGGCCGCGCTGACCCGGGGATGGCGGATTCCCGGCGCGCTGGTGACCACGTATGTGTTCATCGGCGGCACGGTGTGGCTGAACATTGACACGGCCCGCGGGATCGCCGATGCTGTCGCGCACGCGCTCGCGCCGCTGGCCTACGCGGTGCTGGTCGAGATGCTCGCCCACCTGCTGCGCCTGCACATGAAGCTGGCCCAGCCCGCCCGGGCCAAGCTGTCCGCGTTGACGTGGTTCACCTCCCCGGTGATCACCACCCGCGTGTGGCTGCACCTGTCCAGGACCGCCCGCCATGACGACGCGGACCCGACCAGCGCCCGGGCGCTGGTCCAGCAGGTCGTGCGGATGGCGTCGAGGCTGGCGACCTTGTGCCCGAGCCGGAAGCTGTGGCCGTTCGACGCCGCCCGCGCCGCCCGGACCGCCGCGTTGCAGACGATCCGCGACGGCCTGCTGTCGGCCAACCAGCTCGCGGCTTTGCTGCCCGCCGGCGGGCGACTGGCCCCGGGCGAACTGCTCGCGCTGGTCGATTCCGCCGCGCTCGGCCTCACCGACACTCCTGTCTTGTCCGGTCCGGTCGAGCTTGGCCCGGACAACCACGAGGACCCCGACCGCGACGACACGGCGACTCCCGTGACTTCGGGTGCACCGGTTTGGCTGGTCGCCTACCTACTTGGTGCACTCCGCACCAACGCCACGACTGCACCGGTGCACCCCGGCACCCGCACCGCACCTCGTGCGCCGAGTGCACCGGTGCACGACGAAGACCAGAGCGGTGCACCCGCACCGATGCACGCACCGCACCGCAACAGCCAGGCAGCCGAGGCGACCGCAGCCGCACCGCGCAAGAGCGCGGGTCCTTCCGATGCCGAGCTGCTCGACGCGGTGGTGCGCCACGCCGCCGAGCACGGCGGTGCACCGCTCGGACAGCGCGAGATCCGCCGCGCCACCGACGAGGCCTTCGGCCACCCGGTCGGTTTCCCCCGGGCCAAGCGGCTCCAGGAGATGGCCGGGTGGGCCGAGCCCACCGGTCCCGACACCAGCGACAGCGAGACCGACCAGCAGGTCCGTGGAGAGCTCCAGCTCGTCACCGAACCCGGGGAAACCACCACCGACACCCGCACCGACACCGATGACAGCAACGAGCACAGCGACCACGACGCCAGCACCGACAACGAACTCGAAACGAGCAGCAGCCGATGAACAGAACCCAGAACACCCCAGAAGCAGCCAGCAGTCACGACACCCAGGCAGCAGAACAAGCAGCAGCAGCCAGTCACCAGACCACCGACGAAACCACGATCGACCATCCCTCAGCAGAGACATTCAGGATGAAGAACCTTGATACACACCCATGCATCACGATCAAATGGAGCCTCGACTCCGCTTCGCGTCGTCGTATCGGCCTGCCGCTGGCGGTGGCTGTCGCTGCGCCGGGCGCCACGGGCGCGCAGGGGGCCGGTGGTGCCTCGTGCTGAGCGTGCGCAGCGGTCACAGTGCCAGCTACTTGACCGGCTCGGTCGCGACCGGGCGGGAGAACTACTACACCGGTGCCGTAGCGGCCGGCGAGCCGCCCGGGCAGTGGTTCGGCACGGGCGCGGAGGCGCTCGGGCTGTCCGGCGAGGTCGACAACCAGGACATGACCGCGCTGTATGAGCGGTTCATCGACCCGCGCGACGAGGCGTTCCGAGACCCGGCGCGGTGGGACGAGGCCGAGACCCTCGGCCACACCGGCCGCAACTACAAGTCCGAGGAACAGGTGTACGCCGATTCACTGGCCAAGGAGCCCGGTGCATCACCGGAGCGCCGCGCCGAACTGCGTGCACTGGCGGGCAAAGCGGTGCGCAAGAACGTGTCGTTCCACGACGCCACGTTCAGTCCGCAGAAGTCGGTAACGGTGCTGCACACCGCGTTCGAGGCGCAAGAGGTGCAGGCCCGCACCGCAGCGGAGCGGGCACGCGGTGCACTCGAAGCCGCACTGGCTGACGCCGAGCGCACCGGTGCACCGCTGGACCGGGAAGCGGTGCACCACTACCGCGGTGCGGTGCAGCGCGCGGAGCGCGAAGCGGTGCAGTGGGGCAAGCACCGCCAGGCGGTCGAGGACGCGATCTGGGCCGGGAACGTGGCGGCGCTGAACTACCTGCAGGACAAGGCCGGCTACACCCGCGTCGGCCGCTTCGGCGGTGTGTCCGGCCGATGGGCCGACGCGCACGGCTGGACGATCGCGTCGTTCTTCCAGCACGACAGCCGCGAGCACGACCCGCAGCTGCACATCCACAACGCGATCCTCAACCGCGTGCAGGGACCCGACGGCAAGTGGCGCACCATCGACGGGCAGGCCCTGCACCGATGGAAACCGGCCGCGGGCGCGGTCGGCGAGCGAGTGATGGAACAGCACCTGATCAAGGCACTCGGGGTGCAGTTCAAGGAGCGGCCCGACGGCAAGGCCCGCGAGATCGTCGGCATCGACCAGGCAGCGATGGACCTGTTCTCCTCGCGCCGCAAGGCGATCACGAAGAAGACCGCGCCGATGGTGGCCGCGTTCGAGGCCAAGATGGGCCGCGCCCCGAACAACCTGGAGATGGCCTACATCCAGCAGGAGGCGTCGCTGGCCACCCGCAAGGCCAAGTCCCACGACGGTGAGACCGTCGAGCAGCGGCTCGAGCGGTGGGACCGGCAGCTGCGCGCCGAGGTCCGCGGGGGACTCGGCAAGGTCGCCCGCGACGTGCTCGCGTTGCAGCAGCGCCAGTGGCTGCCCGGGCGGATCAACCAGGCCAAGGTCCTCGAGACAGCCTTGGCCGACGTGCAGGCCAAGCACGCGACCTGGCGGTCGGCGGACCTGACCCGTGCGATCAGCAACGCGCTGCCGGACAATCTCGGCAACATGAAGCCGGCGAAGATCGCGCGGCTACTGGATCGGCTCACCGAGCGCGGCCTGAAGCTCGCGCAGCAGGTCGATGCCGACCGTCCTGGCCACAGCGCCGGCGAACTCTCGGCGCTGCCAGACGAACTACGCCGTGGTGACGGGTCGTCGGCGTACTCGGCGCCGGGCGCGACCCGGTACGTGACCCCGGACCACGTCAAGGCCGAACGGCAGCTCGCCGCATCCGGCTACGCCCGCGGCGCTGTCGCGATGAGCCCGCCGTGCGTGCAGACGTTCGTGGACCGGCTGACTGCCGACGGTCTCCAGCTCGGCGCCGATCAGGAGGCCGCGGTGCGCGGCGTCCTCACCTCCGGTGCGAAGGTCGAGACGCTCGTCGGCCCGGCAGGCACCGGCAAGTCCCGCGTCGTCGGCGCACTCGCGAAGGCGTGGGAAGACCCGAGCCTGTGGGGCGGGCAGCAGCGACGGCTGGTCGGGCTGGCCGCGTCCCAGGTCGCGACCGAGGTGCTCGCGGCTGACGGCGTCACCGCGAAGAACATCACCCGGTGGCTGATGACCCAGCAGCGGCTCGCCGACGGGTCGGCCGCCACCGAGGACCAGGCCTGGTCGCTGCGCGACGGCGATCTGGTCGTGGTGGATGAGTCGGCGATGGCCAACACCACCGACCTGGCCCAGATCCAGACCTACTGCGACGCCGACGGTGCGAAGTTGCTGCTGGTCGGTGACCACCGCCAGCTCGCCGCCGTCGGCGCCGGCGGAGGCATGCGGCTGGTCACCGCGAACGCGCTCCACCACGAACTCAGCGAAACCCGCCGCTTCACCGCCGGATGGGAAGGCCCTGCGTCGCTACGGCTACGCGAGGGCGACGAGTCGGTACTGGGCGAGTACCACAAGCAGGGCCGCATTCTCGACGGCGGCCACCTCGAAGCCGCGCAACGGTCCGCCGCTGACGCGTGGCTGGCCGACCACCTCAACGGGCGCCACGCCCTGCTGATCGTGGACACCAACGCCCAGGCCGCCGAGCTGTCCGCGCAGCTGCGCGCACGCCTGGTCGGGTACGGCCAGGTGGACGACGAGCGCACCGCCTGGCTGGCTTCGACCGGCAACCGGGTCGGTACCGGCGACCTGATCCAAACCAGGCTCAACGCCTGGCACCTGCACGGCTACCGCGGCAACAAGCGCGCCGCGTTCAACCGCGACGAGTTCAAAGTGGTCGAGGTGCTGGACGACGGCGGCCTACGGGTCGCGCCGCTCATCCGCGGCACCCGCCAACCCGTGCCCGACGAAACCATGGTGCTGCCCGCGCAGTACGTCCAAGACTGGGTGTCGCTGGCGTACGCCGCGACCGTCCACTCATCCCAAGGTTTGACCGTGGACTCCAGCCACCTGGTCGCCACCCACAACACATCCGTATACGCGCTGTACGTCGCGATGACCCGGGGCCGGGTCGCGAACACCGCGCACGTCGTCACCCAGTCACTGGCCGCCGAAGCCGAGTACGGCGAGACCAACGACGCCGCGAAGCGGTCGGCGCTGTCGGTGTTGCGCGGCGCGTTCGACATGGACGACCCGCAGCTGTCGGCGTTGCAGACCGCGGCCGAGGACGCGTCCGAAGCCGATCGGCTCCGGACACCGGCCGAACTGCTCGCCGACGGCATCGCACTGGCCACCGCCGGCCGCACGGCCCGCTGGCTGGACGAACTCACCGACGCCGGGGTTCTCACGCCCGACCAGCGCACCAAGCTGGCCGTCGAGGACGGCGCCGGAACCCTCCAGGCCCTGCTGCGCCAGGCCGAGCTGGCCGGGCACGACCCGCGCCAGGTACTCACCGACGCGATCCAGCAGCGGTCTCTGGACGACGCCCGCAAGCTCAGCTACGTCATCCACGACCGGATCAAGAACACCAACGGCACCCTCGATCCACTCGGCGACAGTTTCGCCGACCGGCTCCCGCAGCTCGAGGACCCCAAGTGGTCGGCGTACCTGTCCAGCCTCGCGTCCGAGGCCGACGCACGCGCCGCCCAGCTCGGCGAAAAGGTTGCCGCCGAACGGCCGCAGTGGGCGATCGAGGCCTTCGACCAGCCATCGACCGAGCCCGGCCGGGCGCGCGACGAGTGGATTCAAAAGGCCGGGACGGTGGCCGCGCACCGCGAAGTCATGGCCCACGAGGCCACCGACGACGCACTCGGCGAGGCACCCAAGCCGGGTCAGGTCGAGCAATACGCCTCCTGGCGCGCCGGGTGGCGAGCACTCGGCAGACCGGAGGCCGACCGCGCAGAAGCCGAGATGTCGAACGGCCAACTGCGGGTCCGGGTCCGCGCCTACGAACGCGAAAAGGCATGGACACCGCCGTACGTCGCCGAGGAACTCGCCGGCACCCGCCAGGCCGCAGAACGGGAACGCCGCACCGCCGCACTCCGTGCCGCCGAAGCCGACGCCCGCGACGACGACGCCATGCGCGAGCAGCTGCTCGCCGAAGCCGAGCAGGCCAAAGCCCTGGCCCAGGCGCTGGACGCTCGCGCCGCCGAGCTGCAGCTCGCCGACGACGCCCGCGCCGTCTGGTGGGCACACACCGCCGAAACCCGCGCCAACGCCGAACGCGCCGAGGCCGAACTGGAGGAACGCGGCATCGACAACAGCGACGACGGACCCACCCCCGAGGAATGGCTCGACACCGCCGATGACTTCGACGTGGTCGACGAGCACGACCTGACCGAGGTCGCCGAGGCCCGCGCTCGGGACTTCGCGACCGCCCAGCCGGGCGACGAGTTCGTAGAGGCCGAACTCGTTGACGACCAGCTGCCCAGCAAGGCCGCGGAACCAGACTTGGCTGACGACGAATACCTTGACGCGGAGATAGTGGCCGACGGCAACACTCCCGAAGCGGTCGCGGAGGTCGACAAGGTTAAGCCGGTCGAGGACCGTGCCGCACAGGAGGACCTGGCCCCGACCGATATCCGCGAGGTGGCTGCCGACGAAGAACAAATCGCGGAATCCGATGTGCCGCGGGTTCCGTCCGCGGACGAGACCGCCGAAGCGGTACGCCGGGCGCAGCGGGCGTTGATCGAGATTCAGCACCGCCGCGAAGCCGAAGAACGCCACGCAGGCGCAGCCGACGACGCCGCGGCCCGCGCCGAAGAACTCGCCCGCTGGCACGCCGACGACACCCACACCGACCACGCCACCACCGCATGGGTCAGCACCACCGAGCAGGCCAGTGATGACCACGGCCCGGTGCTGGAACTCGGCGGCTACGACGACTAAAAGCGCTGGCCAGGCTCTCCCGCCCCTGGCGGGAGGGAGAGCGGCCCCGGCCTCCGGCCGGGGAAGGGAAAGCCTCTGTGGCTGGGTTTGGCGGGCGGTGCCAGACCGCCCCCTCCAAAGTCAAGGGGTTCTCGCCTGGAGGACGGCGGCGCTCGCTGCGCTCGCTTATTTCCTTGTCCACCAGCCGAGAACCCCTTGACTTCGGAGCCTCTGGCGGCCCGGCAGACGGCAGTAGCCGGCAGGCCCCAAAGGACGGGGCTGCCGTCACACAAGCCCACCAGCGGGAGGCGGACAGATCCCATGAGGACCCGGCGAATCAAGAACGTATCGAGGACCGCGTGCCAGGCCTGGTGCACGTCGGCGCACAAGTGCGGCTCACCGTACTGCTGCCCCGAGCTCTACATCGTCCCCAACCAGCCCAAGCGCAAAGGAGCCACCCGATGAGCAGCGGTCGCGTCGCCACGCATCGTCCCGCGCCGGTACGCCGGCGGTTCCGGCACGACACCCTCGTGGCCGTTGACCTGTTCTCCGGGTTCGGTGGGCTGACGCAGGGCATCGAGCGGGCCGGATTCGACGTGATCACAGCCGCGAACCACAACGCCTACAAGGTCGAGGTCCACGAGGCGAACCACCCCACCACCGAGCACTGGATCGCCGACCTGGCCAACCCCGACTCCGCCGACTACCACTCCGCCCGGGACCTTCCCCCGGGCGACCTGCTGGCGGCAGGCGTGTCCTGCGTCAACCACTCGCCGGCCAACACGATGAAGGCCTACGAGCAGGGCCTGACGCTGTTCGACCTGGACGACCCCGACTACGACGAACGAGTCACCCGCTCCGAGCGTGACCGGGCCACGGCCAACTGCGTGCTGCACTACGCCGCGCAGCACCACCCGCGGCTCGTCCTCGTGGAGTGCACGACCCAGCTGCAGTCCTGGGGACACCTCGTCCCGGGGAAGCGGAAGGTCGGAGACGGCTCCACACACCGCTGGTGGCTGAAGCAGTTCGAGAACCTGGGCTACCAGCACAAGATCCTCTACCTGAACTCGATGTTCTTCGGCGTCGGGCAGTCCCGCGACCGCGGCTACTGGGTGTTCTGGGACAAAACTCTGCCAACCCCGGAGCTGGAGCACCGGCCGCCGGCCTGGTGCGACCACTGCTCGACCGTTGTCGAGGCCGTGTGGACCTGGCGCACCGGCATCCCGGCGACCGGCACCGTCTGCTACGGCAAGCAGTACGACTACCGGTGCCCGCGCTGCCGCAAGGCTGTCGTTCCGTCGTTCACGCCGTCGCTGGACGCCCTCGACCTGTCCAACCTCGGCACCCGCATCGGTGACCGGGACAAGCCGCTGGCAGCCACGACGATGGCCCGAGCGGAGCGGTGCCGGCAGCGGTTCGCCGAGTTCCCCGCCGTGCTGATGCCAGCCAAGGCGGAGCGTGGTTCCGAGCGGCACCCCTGGCAGCCGCTGTCCACCCAGACCAGCCAGCAGGAGACCGCGATCCTGTCCACCGGGCAAGTCATGGTGGCGCACCGGCACAACGGCGACGGTCAGCACATCACCCAGCCGATGGACACCGTCACCGCCACCCGCGAGAAGGCCGTGCTGCTTGCCGTGGACAACTACCAGGGCGCGGCCCGTGGCGCCGCCGAGCCGCTGCCGACACAGGTCGGGTCGCAGACCATGGGGCTACTCTCCACCGGGCTGTCCACCGGCTTGTCCGGTGGTGTGGTGCCGTTCCGGAAGAACACCACCCCGACGGTGCACGCCGAGGCGATGCCGACCGTGACGGCCGAGCAGATCCCGGGGCTGCTGTTCTCCGGCTGGTACAAGCAGAACGGCTCGACCGGCACCGAAACCGCGCCACACCCGGTCCTTGACCCCTTCGGCACCCTCACCTCCCGCGACACCACCGCTGTCCTCGCCGCCGAATGGCGCACCGCGCTGACCGATCTGAAGCTCGAAGACTGCTATTTCCGCATGATGGCCGCCCACGAGATCGGCCGCGGCTGCGGCTTCGACGTCACCTTCGGCGACCACCAAGGCACCTACGTCGTATGGGGATCGGCACGCGACCAGGTCGACGGATACGGCAACGCCGTCACCCCCGCGGTCGGTGAGTGGATCGGCGCCAGGCTGCGCGCCGCACTCCACCGCGAGAACTCCTACGAGGACGAGGCCTGACCGGGCCGCAGTCGGCCGGACCTCGCCGCAGGTCCGGCCTCTCGGCCACCCGGCCACACCCGGCAACTGACACGTAACCGTCAACCACCGAAGGAGATCGACGATGCTGGTAGAACCCCCGAACCCCGGCGACCCGAACCTGAACGGACCACTACCGGAAGCACTGCAGCCGGAACCGGACGACTTCCATGTGGCCGTGACTGCGATCACGCGCGCGATTCGTGCGATCAACGCCGGCCAGCGGCCCGGCGACGGCGCGGAGTTCATCACCCACCTGCTCGCCACGGCCGCCGCGAACCTCGGCAGCACCGAGGCAGTGACCGCCGGACGACCTGGATCATGGGAGGCCGCCGGCGTCGAAGGCCTGCTGCACAGCACCGTCGGCTACAACGGCGAGTACCTGCTGACCTATCGCACCGAACCGATCGGGATCGTGGTCAACACCGTCTACGAACTGAACGACCACGGCATGTTCGAGGCCTACGAGGCCAGCCTCAACCACATCGGCCAGACACTGTTCGGGAACCGCTGGAGCCAGTCCCGCGACCGGCTCACGATCGCCGAGCTGGAACAGATCGAGGACGCCGAGGGACTGCTTGTCGAACTGGAACAACACGACCGAGCCGAGTACCAGCAACGGTTCACCGCCACCGTCCAAGCCCGCCTCGAGCAGCTACACGCCGAAGACCCGAGCCGCTACCCCGAGCACCTCACCATCACCCTCCGGTACGCCGACGACACCAACGACACCGACCACCTGACCGACGGCTGGGGGAGCGACCTGGCCAGCATCCTCTACGCCCACGCCCGCGACACCACCCCACTGCCCGGCAGCGACACCGCCCCCACCTGGACCGGCGGGCGAACCCACGCCGAGACGCTCCTGGCCACCAGGCACTGGCCGCACCTGCGCGTGCCCCAGCTCGCCCATTACGGCCGACCCATCACCACCACCGACACGGCCACCACTGCCACGGAAGAGAGCTGACCATGCCCGGACGCGTACCGAACGGAACCCTCCTCACGACCTACGACGAACTGAACGAGCTGGTGTCCCACGCGCTCACCCCTGTGGTCATCGACCGCGACGGCACCCCGTGGATCGTGTTCCAGACCGAGGACGGCGACGACTACGCCGCGACCGTGCCCTGTCCCGACGATGACATTCCAGGCCGCACCGACTTCGACGGGCTCTGCGAGCGTGGCCCGCTGCGCGTGGTGTTCAACGGCGACACCCGCGCCTCCGCCTGGCCCGGCACCAACGCGAAGCAGGAGGCGCCCGCATGACGATCAAGGTCCGGCTGTCCGGAGAACCCGACGAGATCGCCCAACTGGTCGAGCACCTGCGAGACCAGTTCCAGGTCGCCGGCGCCGACCGCGCCTACCCCAACCGCGGATCGTTCGGCGCCCGCGTCTACCTCGAACTCCGCGACGCCGACCCGCACCAGCCCACCCAGCCGGTCACAGAGCAGACCGCACAACGAGTCCGCAGCGAACGAGTACGCCCCGACCGGAAAGGCCTCGAACCGTGACCAGCACCTACCGGGCTCGGCCAGTCCCGGACACCGACCACCAGGCGCTCAGCCGCGCCGCACACTGGCACGCCGACCACGGCATGGCTGTCTTCCCGCTCGTCCCCGGACGCAAGGTTCCCGCGGTGTGCAAGGACTGGGAACACCAAGCAACCATCGACCACCTCGCGATCGCCCGCACCTGGCGCAAAGCCCCGTACAACATCGGCGTCGCCGCCGGGCCGTCAGGGCTGCTCGTCGTGGACCTGGACCAGCCCAAGAGCCCACGTGACGAAGCACCCGAACCATGGCGCGAGCGCGGTGCGTCAAGCGGTGCCGACGTCCTCGCGCTCGTGGCCGGCGACCATGCCGCCTCGTTGCCGCCGACCTACACCATCACCACCCCCTCGGGAGGACAACACCTGTACTACCGACAGCCGGTCGGCGAGCAGCTCGGCAACAGCGCCGGCCGCATCGGATGGAAGATCGACACACGCGGATACGGCGGCTACGTCGTCGGTGCCGGATCGATCACCGCCGACGGCCGGTACCTCGCCGACCGCAGCGTGTCACCCCGGCCGCTGCCCAGATGGATTATCAACGCCCTCGACACGACACAGCCTGCCGACGTACAACGGACCACACCCGACCTGAAGAACACGAGCGCGTACACCCTCGCGGCCCTCACCGGGGAACTCGAGAAAGTCCTCGCTTCCACACCGGGCCGCCGCAACGACACCCTCAACCGCGCCGCATTCGCACTCGGCCAGCTCGTCGGCGCGCAGCTGCTCGACCAGCACATCGCTCGCGACGAACTTGTATCCGCCGCCGGCCGGATCGGCCTACCCCGGACCGAAGCCGACCGCACGATCACCTCCGGACTCACCGCCGGAGCACACCGCCCACGCCGACGGGCCAGCTGACTGCTGGGTGGAGGACCCCAGACGGACGAGAGCGGGCCTCAGCAGCCGAACGACGGCTGCTGAGGCCCGCTTGTCGTGGAGGGAGGGGGCGACCTGTCGTCAGCCCGCCTGCGCGTGCTCAATATCGATCGGCGGCACACCCGAACGCAGCCACGTCCACGCCAAGGTCGCCATCGCACCCTCAGCCAGACCGGGACGACCCGGCAACCCACCCCGAGCTACCGCACGCTCCGCAGCCTCAGCCTCCGCCGCGATCAGCTCCTCGTACGCCTTCGTCGTCCCCCTGGTGATCGGAGCACGCGCCCGCTGCTTGACCGGACCGGAGGGGTAGTTGAAGGTCACGAAGGCACACGCCAACCAGCTGCACGTCATCTGCACGCCGGTCAGGTACCAGTCGCCCCGACCCTCTGCTGCCAGAGCATCGCCGCGACGCTCAGCCGCCAGCCACAACCGAGCAAACTCACGCACCGGCACGTGCAGATTCGTCCGCGGTATCCGCTCGAAATCCCGGGCAGTCAGCTCCATACCACAACACGATCCCACCCGCTGCCGACAGTTTCTACCCTCGCCGGATCGGAGTGGGGCACGGCGGAGGCCCGCGCAATCTACCTAAGTGGGGGTGTGGGGCTGGGTACTGGATGCCAGGAGCAACGACTCGGACGGAGGAGGGAAGCACAGTGGCTGAGTCGAAGTCGAGCCGTCACAGTGGCGAGGAGTGGAGCGAGGACCAGCCGCAGCAGTTGCGTGAACTGGCTGGAGCGAACACGCCTGTTGGCGTGATGAGCGTCAAGCTGGGCCGGTCCGAGGATGCGATCCGGTCCAAGGCGCAAGCCGAGGGAATAGCCCTCTCGCCACCGAACCGGTCACCGTACGGTGACATGAGCTGACAACGAAGCGCATGCTGGTGCCGTGGCCGGCATCTGGCGGTGCGGGAAATGCGACGGGGCGAACGTTCCGGAGCACCACCGGTTCTGCCCACGTCGTGACGCCGGGCTCACGGTACGGCGAGTGATCGTCGTGGCCTGGCCGCCCTTTCGCCGACGCGAGAACAGGCGAGACAGTGACGCCGGCCAGGCCACGTCGTGAGGTGCCGCCGCCGCGTGTCCCGGCCGACCTGGCCGGGCCGGTCGAGGTCGCCCTGGCGAGATCGGTCGACCAGATCCCCGGCCCGCGGCGATGCCGGGTGGGTCACGGTATGAGGTGAAATGGGACGGCTACCGGGTCGCAATCGTCCGCCGCGGGCAGGAGGCGCGGCTGTGGACCCGCAACCGCAACGACATCACCGACCGGTTCCCCGACATCGCCGACGCCGTGATCCGACAGGTCCCCGACGGAGTCGTGCTCGACGGCGAGCTGGTAATCCTCGGCGCCGACGGTCGCCTGAGCTTCGACGCGCTCCAGCAGCGCCTCGTCACCAGCCCCGCGAAGGCCCGAGCCAAGGCAGCCGAACTTCCCGCCTCCTACGCCGCGTTCGACCTGCTCACCGTGAGCGGCGTCGACCTGCGCACGCAGCGCTGGACCGTCCGCCGGCAACGGCTCGAGCAGCTGTCCAAAAGGTGGGTCCCACCGCTGCAGCTGACACCTGTCACCGATGACCTCGACGAAGCCACCGAGTGGTTCGAGGTGCTACCCGCCGCGATGGGCATCGAAGGACTCGTCGTCAAAGGCGCAGCCTCGCGCTACACGCCGGGGCGCCGCGACGCCTGGGTCAAGGTGAAGCACCGCGAAACCCGCGAGGTCATCGTCGGCGGAGTCCTCGGACCGATCAGCCACCCCGACGTTGTGATCGCCGGCCTGTACACGGGCGAGGGTGAACTTGTCGTCGTCGGCCGCACGGTGCCGCTCAAACCCGACCAGTCCGCCCAGCTCGCCGCCGTACTCCGCCCCGCTACCAGCGGCCATCCATGGCCCGACGAGATCACCTCGTACCGATGGGGAGGCCCCGACTCCAAGAAGCCACTGACCAAGGTTCAGCCCACCGTTGTGGCAGAAGTCGCCGCTGACGCCGCCACCCAGGCCGGCCAGGCTCGGCACGGGATGCGCTACATCCGCCACCGCCCGGACCTGCGGCCGGACGACCTCCCGACTCTGCCGAACAGCCTCAACTGACCGCCTGTACTCAACTCGGCTAGAACATAGGTTCGATTAATGGCATAGTGGTGTCATGGTCGGACGCTTCAACGTGCGCCCCGGCGACGGGGATAAGCAATGGCAGATCTGGGACAACGCGATCAACGGTCACCGTGGGCGGTGTGACTCGCAGGCGGAGGCCTACGCGTTGGCAGCTGACCTGGAGTTGCAGTACAACGCGCACGGCCCGCGTGATCCGGCGACCGTGAGGAAGCTCGACCGGCCGCTGGCTGTTGACGGCTGGCGCCGCCATATCGGCGAACTCGACGCCTGGATCAGCGAGGGTGGCCGCTGGCTCGGCCGGGTCGCCCTGCCCGACGGGCAGGTGGTCTGGCTCGATGAGTCCGAACTCAGGCCGACCGGACGCGCCACCCCGGACGGGCCACACGGTGCGACCGGAGCATTCTGATGCCCGGCGCCTTGCGGGAGCCGATTGTCACACTGGCCGGCGGGCCGGCGGACCGCCAGACGTTCTACGAGTCCGATTGGGAAGATCGGCGGCTGGCCGCGCAGCGGATGGGCCGCACGGCCGACGAGTTCTGCGGCTGGGCTCTGGCGTACCGGCCCGAAACTCCCGGAAGCAGACGGTGGGTGTGGACCGCTGGATCCGAGTGGCCGCGGTCACGTCTAGCCCACGGGACCGCGGCCTGACACCTCGCCGACCACCTGATCCGAACGGCCAAACCCTGGCGCTGGCGACCTCCGGGCGGCCTTCCGGCGTGCTCGCCCCGGAACCTGTCTGTTCGGTACATGACGGGTGCTGCGGCGGTGGCCACGTCCCGGAGGTCTGTCTCTAGAGTGCACTGAAAGGCTCTGGTCCCGCGGCCGTTATCCACAGGCTCAACCGCCTCCGACGCGATTTCGGGCCGGTGAAGCACCTCCGCCTATGATCTGACATCCAGGTGAGCATTTCGCTGACTGCGATGCGGGGTGGAGGTCGGGGTAAGTGATACAGGCCTATGAGCCGTTGGGACGGTCTGCGTTAGCACGGCAACTGGCCGAACTGCCGCAAGGACTTAGGGCCACCCTGGACCTTACCGACGCGGCGATCCTCCTGGTCGATCTGTCGGTGAGCTTGGCGGCTGTTTTGACTGATCAGAACGATGAGCGGCCATGGCAGGATCGTTTGACTGCGTTCATCGCGGAGTTCAGCCTTCCACCCGGCGGCGATGACGGAATCGAACAGCTGGGCGCGACCATCGCATCGGTCAATACCGACCGGATCCCGCTCTGGATGAGCGAGCTGGGCACCTCAGCAGGACACGAACGGTTGCGGCAGCTTCTCAATGAGGATCACTACGACCGTCTGCGGCTGGCATTGCAGGACGACCTTGCGACCGTGGTCGGCGCGATTCGCCGGGCGCTTCAGTTCGGGATGCCGTTCGCTCTAACCCTTGACAACAGCGTCGCGCCATTGAGTCAGGCTCAGCTTGCGCAGCTACCTCAGGTCAATGAGTTTGCAGGGTCGGCACTGGCCATTCTGGTCGAGCTTCATGACGATATCGGTCGGCACGACCCATCGCCTGAGACGGCGGACGACCGGAGCCTCGCGGAGCTTACCGCCGACCTCCAGCAACGCCAGTCGGCCGGTGTCCGGGCGATGGTGCTGGAGCTGAGCGCGATGCTCAGCCGGAAGCTCCAAGGCGCTCGGGATGCTATGGCCCACTCGGCGGATCCCGTCTCCCAGGCGGCGAACTCGCTGATCGAGTTTATCGACCGACTTCTGCGCCAGGCGTTCGACGAACAGACGGTTCTCGCTTGGATCAATCAGAACTGCCGATCGGATGCCGAGCTGACCTATACAACGTCCAGCGGCACCGTGCGTCCGACCAAGCGCGGCGAGGCCATGTGCTTCATGTACGGGGGCGGTCCGTTACGGATGCGGTCGCCCCTACACGAGGCGGCCGTCGCAGGTCTCATCGTCGCCAGGACGGCTCTACAACGGCTCAAGCATGCTGATGAATTGTCCGGGAGCAGTGAGATCGAGCAGGTGTCGATCCACCTGAACGCGATCGAGGCCTATCTCGTGATCGCGATGAAGATCGGCTGGCTGGCGCTCGATGAAGCGGAGGTGAGGGAGATCCGCGAGCGCATCACCCCCGTGCGGCCTGATGCCGATTCCGGGGGATCAGGCTAGGGCAGACCTTCGCCGTACCGCGCGAGCCGGCCCGAGGTTGTGGGTCTCCGGGTGGCTGGCGGATACGCATCCCGCGGGCACTCGTCAACGATCCTGTAGGCATGATCATCCAGGCCGGCAGCCACGGCCACCGGCGACCCCGGCCCGAGGAGTGGTCACGTGCCCTGGACTGGCTAGTACACCTGCTTCAGCCGCCGCGAGGACTCGGATCCAGGGCGTGAGCTACGCACGCCGTGGGATCATTCGTGGTGCGAAGTGGAGTCAAACGGGGATCGCTAGAGTGACTAGAAGCCCTTCCAAATGAGGCCTCTGACGCCTAGAGAGGCTGGTTGCTAGGGCATCATTGCCCCTTTTAATCCGCGGGTTGTGGGTTCGAGTCCCACGGGGCCCACCACTTTCCGCAGGTCAGGCGCCTGATGGCGCCCCTGGGGCCGGTCCTCCAGGTCAGCCTTTACTCGGTCAATTGGCTGAGTTGGCTCCGGAGCCGGCCGCCCGACCGGCCGGCCGGCCGATTGACGGTCTGCCGACGGCTGCTCGACCCCGCCTGACCGCTCGCCGCTGCGCGACGTCCGATCCCGAGCCGAGAAGACGACGTGAAGGGCAAGGTCATCAGCTGGCGCGCCACCACGAAGTTCCGTGACCTTGACGGGCGCGTCCGTGAGGTCACGGCGTTCGAAGACCAATCCGCAGCCGAGCACCGCCTGCTCACCAAACTCCGAGATCGGGCGAAGACCACGCAAGGTGGCGAGCTGAAGTCGACGCACAAGATCAAGGAACTCATCGACTTGTGGATTGAGAAGTCAAGGAGCGCGTCGAGGACGGTAGGCGATCACCGATGTCGTTGACGACGTACCGCTCGGCCATCAAGAACCATGTACGGCCGGCTCTCGGCGAGCTCGAGATTTTGCGAGGCGACCACACCACGCATCAACAGAGTGATCGGCGAGATCAAGCGCAACGCCGGCCGTCCCACGGCGAAGACTTGCTGCGCGGTCATCTCCGGGATGATGCAACTCGCCGTCCGGTACGGCGCTCTGATCGTCAACCCAGTCCACGAGGTCGAGGCAATCGAGTCCCGTCCAATCAAACGCCGCACCGCGACGTGGTACTGGCTGGTCCACGGGATGTCAGCGGCTCGGGCCAAGGGGTGCATGCGCGATGAAGCCTTGGGCGATCGGTGCTCCTTCGTTGCGTGCGTGTTTGTGGTCGAAGAGAGCGTGCTCGATCGCCCCGATTGTGTGGACCGTAAATTCGCGCCACCAGTGGTCCCCGACCACGGTCGTGGGCAGATCGGTTGGCGATATCACACCTGCGCCGAAAGAAACGGTCCGCGGTAGGCCTGCGCACAGATGGTTGCGCAGACCTTCGACGTGGGAGAGGAATGGATGGCCATCCGTCGTAGTCGCGAGGAGAACGATCTCGTCGCCCCCGAAGGTGGCCAGGCAGCTGTGTTCGAGGCTCGTGCGCCAGAGCCAGTTGCGGGCGAGGGTGCCAAGGCGGCCCATGAAGGCGTTGCCGGCCAGGTGACCGAAGGATTGGGCGTCGACGGCCTTGGTGCCTTCGACGTAGCCCTTGAGATTGTCGACGTCGCCGATCGCCAGGCCCACGCTGTTGCCGTGTCCGATGGCGTCGGCGATCAGGCCTGGTAGACGGGTGAAGAATCCGGGCCAGGCGACCAGGCCTGTGATCGGATCATCGCGCGCGTCTTCGCACCAGCCGCCTGAGGTCGGTGGGGGGAATCGATCGTGCCGAGTGTCAGCGGCTGGTGTGAGCTGGATCTGTCGTCCTGGAAGGCGCGTCGGCGGGCTCATCGGGCGCTCCAGCCACTCGGAGCACGTCCATCGAGCCGACGGCGAGCGCAGCAAGCACAGGCTCTGCCTCTGGCAACGGGACCGCTGGGAAGCGGGGGCTCCAGAGCCAGCGCAGCCTGCCGCCGTTCGGTCCTCGCGACGGTGGCGCCAGGACCGAAGCATCCTCCCTGACCAGCTCGGCGTCGGCGAGCCCAGTTGGCCGCTTCGTCGGTGCCGTACAGAAGATCCAGCCATGGTCCGGTAGCCGCATGACCGGCGGCCAGATCGTCAGGCGTTGCTGCTCGAGCCGACGCATTGCGTACGAGCCGGCCGCGAGTGGAACGCGCCAGATAGCGACCTGAGGCCCGGACGCGATCAGTAGGTTCGGAGGAGAGGCGACGTCGTAGGCGGCCGACACCTGGCTCAGCTGAGTCAGCGGCTCGGTTGTCAGCCGGTGTGCGCCTGGAGTCTCGCAGTACCGGTCGCCGCAACTGCACATCCACGTGGTGCGCCAACTGGTTCCAGCGGGGTCGGGCACCACGGGCGATGCCGGCATGATCGCGATTCCACGTTCGACGAACGCGCGTGCCGCCATAAGTAGCCCGTTTGTCCTGCGGACCATCAATGACACCTCCAGTGGGGACCATCATGGCCCACCGACCCGTGTCGGCAGACATCTGCCTCACGAATTCCTCCTTGACGTGGGACGCCGTCGTTGGCTGGTGGGCGCGACCGGCGCGGGCTCAGGGGATCCGCCAGCACGCCGGCCGCGCTGTCTAGGTGTAGGACCCGCCGCCCGCCATGAACGCACCGTTGTTGTGGTGGCACTGGGCGGTTTCGGCGCTGGACTCCTCGGATTGATCGGTCTCGTCCGGGTCGAGCCAGAGGACCTCGGCCGCGCCGAGGTGACCATGAACCTCGAGAAGATCGTCAACACTTGGCCAGAAGGCGATGCCTGGGTATTCGCCGAGCCACTTGAGTACGACCCAAGCGTTGCGCTGCTCGTCGATCGGGAACTCGACGCCAATGGCAACAATCCCGGTTCCGATGCCGCCGGATGGATCGCGCTTGCTGAACAGCTCGAATCGACGCATCACTGGATCACCGCCGGGTCGAGTGCAGGTTCACGGGTCAAGCGGAGGCTCGGAAACTGGCTGGACAGAAGTGCCGCGTAGTCCTCGGCTTTCGAGGTTGGTCCGGTCCACTCGGCGATCAGATGAGCGTCGAGCCACACGCAGACCCGGCAGTCAGGATCGCCGGAGGACTCCACGTCGGGGACGGGCGTCCATGGGCGATCGCAGGGCCTGGCTGGCGCCGCGACGGCGCGGTGGCAATGCCTGGGGCGATCAGTCACACTACAGAGAGTGCAGGTGCGGCTACCGCGATCACGATGCGTGTCTGCATGAGTGTGTGGCTGCGTTATGCAGGCTTGCATAGCGCCAACGGAGAGGGCTCGCGACAATATCTTCCGTGCGACGATGCGAACACTGTGAGGCGCCCCTGAGCCGGCACAATCCCGGCTCGGCCTGTGGTGCGTGTGCTGTCGCCCGTCGTGACCTGCCCTCGAGTACGACGTTCAAGGTGCCGGCCGACGTACTGGTTCATGAAGACGTCGTCGCTGCCCTGAACGACTGGAACTGGTCCACGGCGCTGCGTGCTATCAGCGCCGCCACGGGTGCCACCCAGATGAGGATGAGCGAGGCCACGGGCCTGACTCAGTCCACGATCTCCCGGCTCATGAACGGCAAGATCCCGACTCCAACGATTCAGACCATTCGGTCGCTCTGCGACGGTCTGGGGATTCCCCGCGATCTTGCCGGCCTTGCACCCAAAGCTGGTCCGGCTCGGGCACCAAGCAAGGAGGACGCTACGGACAGACGGCAATTCATCAGTGGTGTCGGCGCCTCTGCTGCTGCCTCGGTGTGGAGCGCGTTTGGTGAGCGTCCGGACAGAATGCGCTCGGCCGATGCCGAACGAGAACTCGATACGCTTCGCTCGGCTGTCCCGCGGCTCCAACTGTTGAGTGATGAGTACGGCGGAACGGACGCACTGTGCACACTCGCCGTCAAGCTCGCAGGGCGAGCCGACGACGTAGTCCAGTCGCGGCTGGCGTCTTGCGAGCTGACTCAGCAAGCGCAGTCCCTGGCAGCGCAGTTCTCGATGATGGCTGGGTGGCTCCACCTGGACGGCGGCGGCCAGACCGTCGCCCGCCTTCACTGGCAGCACGCGCTGTTCCAAGCGCAGTTGGCGAACGACCTCGAGACTGAGGTCTTCGCGCTAAGCAGCCTTTCGAATCAGGCAACGTTCAGCCTGAGCCGTGCCCCTGAGGGCCTGCTTCTTGCGCAACGAGCAACCGCTGTTGCGAGCGGTTGGGCATCGCCGAGGCTCAGATCGCTGTTGCTTATCCGTGAGGCCGCGGCCTGGGCAGCGCGTCACGAGCCAACACAGTTCGATCGATTGCAGCGTCAGGCGGCCAATCTGCTGCCGGACGGTCCAGCTAATGACGACCCGAAGTGGCTGGACTTCTATGACCGCGCGGAGTACGACGGCCTGCGAGCGCTGTCCTACGGACTACTCGACGATGCAACCCGCTCCCAGTCGCTCTACCGGGACATGATCGACCGCATCCCGCCGCACCTCCAGCGGAATCGACTCCTCTACACGACCCTGCTGGCTAGGTCGATGGTTAACTCTGGCGATGTCGTCGGCGCGGCCGAGGTCCTTACACCACACCTTGAGTCCGTGGCCGCAACTGGTTCCCGACGCGCTCGCCATCACGTCCGGGCGGTAGCCCGAGCAGCACGCGCATCGCGGACCGCACGCGGAGTCAGCTTTGCAGACCAGACATGTCAAGCCGGACTCGACTCGGAGAGAGCATGACGCTAATCCTGACCCGCCACACGGGAACCGAAACGCTCGAACTGATCCCCGGGCTCAAGCCGCTCTACGCGAACGCCTACTCCGAACCCCCTTACGAGATGTCGGACGAAGACATCGAGCAATTCGAGATCCGCATCACCAAGCATGCCGGCCTCGACGGCTTCGTCCTCGTTGCCGGAGAGACCGACGGGCAACTCGTAGGGTTCTCGTACGGATTCACCTTCCAACCGGGACGGTGGTGGACCGGCGTCAAGACTGATCCACCTCCGGAAAACATTGCCTCAGGTCCCATCTTCGCGGTGATCGAACTCGGCGTACACACAGACTTCCGTGGCCGCGGCTCCTCCCGCCAACTCGTCGATGCTCTCCTCGCCGACCGACCAGAGGCGTACGCGAGCCTCATCTCCCGACCCGGTGCACGGGCCCACGCGATGTATCAACGCTGGGGCTGGAAGAAAGTCGGCACCACGCAAACCTACGCATACTGGCCCGTTGAGGACATCGACATCCTCCCTCTGCACGACAGCAAGTCCGCCTGACCTCCCGCGACGAAAGGCCACGATCATGAGCAACCGTCCGTTCGGTATGTCCCACCTCGTCCGTTCCACCGTCGACCAGACGGCGTCGGACGAGACGCAGTACGACCCTGAATCGCAGATCAGCACAACTTCCGACGGCCAGCCCTGGGTAGGCCAACCCGGCGTACTCGCAGCAGAGCACTGCCGGCCGGGTGATGGCAACGACGACGCGAACAGTCTGCTCGCCTGATCTGCCGCTTCGATGAGCGACGAGTCGGCTGCCCTGGTACTGACCAACCCGAATGATGTGACGGCCGACCTCGTCGTTCAGAAGCTTCAACGATCTGGCGCCCAGGTCCTTCGCTGTGACGCCGCCGACTTCCCGATGGCGATCACCTTGGAGGCATACCACGAGGACGGCTGGGTCGGGGTTATCAAGCACGCTGATCGCGTCGTCGATCTGGCTGATATCCGCGGCATCTACTGCCGGAGGCCCGCGGCGTTTCGGCTGCCAGCAGACATGACCGACGACGAGCAGGAGTTCGCCACATCGGAGGCGCAGGCCGGCTTCACCGGAGTGCTGATGGCTTTGCCCTGCCGCTGGATCAATCATCCTGCGGCTGAACGGATAGCGTCGTACAAGCCATATCAACTGAGACTCGCCAGCGCCTCCGGCCTCGTCACGCCTCGATCCATCATCACGAACAATCCGACGGCAGCTCGGACGTTCGCCTCCGAAGCAGGCCGGCAGGTGATCTACAAGGGCATCGGGCGCGACTTCGCCAACAGTCCTGTCAGCACGCCAGCAGTCCGTTTCGTGGCGCCGGACGAGATCGACGACTCCGTGCGGCTCACGGCGCACCTGTTCCAAGAGTTCGTGCCCAAGCGCCACGACATTCGCCTGATCGTGGTCGGATCGCAGCTGTTCGCAGTTGAGATCCACGCGCACAGCTCGCAGGCAGCACTCGACTGGCGTACCGACTATGACGCCTTGACCTACAAGCATGCTCAGGTGCCGGACGAGATACGCGTTGGTGTCGCCGGGCTGATGACTCGCCTCGACTTGGTCTTCGGCGTACTCGACTTCGTCGTTGGTCCCGACGGCCGGTGGTACTTCCTGGAGATCAATGCAAACGGCCAATGGGCCTGGCTTCCTGGGATCGCGGACCTAGTCGCCTGCGCGATCGCTGACGAACTCACGACACCGAGCGAGCCAGTTTGATCGAGGTCGTCGCGCGGACGCTGACTGGTCTGACGCGCGACCCACGAATGAGAGGCGATGCCGGGTCCAGCTGACGGTACTCTTCGTAGCGGGAGTGCTACATCTGGTTGTGGTCTGCGCCGACCGCGGATGGAGGAACGAGTGTCCGAGCTGAGAGGTCGGCGCGGCGACGACCCTGGTGAGGGCAGTGAGCCTGGTGAGTGCGCAGGCAGACCTGACGACGTTCGTGATGCCGACGATAGATTGCCGACCTCTGCTGATCGGCCGGCGAATCGCGTGGATGGTCAACAGCCGGTTGATGGCCACGACGCGGATCGCGAGACGCGGCGGCCGCTGACCGCGCGCGAGAAACTCGAGCAACGCCTCGATGAGATGTACTGGCCGGGATACTCGAGTTGGTCGTCAGTGCACCGCGATGAGACGACTGACCGGCGGCCGCGAGCCGAACCGTCATCGACTGACGCAGACCGGTCGGCCGATGCCCGGCTGGAAGACGAGGACCCATTCGCGTCCTACACACCAGAGCTTCAGGCGCATATTCGCCACGATGACACCCTGGCCCGACTCCAGTACCTCAGCCCGCGACAGGACGAAGCGGACGCAGAGTCGCCGGCTTCAGTTGAGTCCCGTGACGTTGACGATCCGAGCAGCCGGCATGGCTTGCACGACGAACCAGCAAACGGCATCTCGCCAACCGACAACAGCCGCCCAGCAACATCACAACCAGCCGGCGAATCTGACGAGTCGCTCGCTCTCGGCCAGCCGGAGCCCGATGATCCGGCCGCCCGCGTCGGGAAGGTGGAACCAGCGAAGGAAGAGCGGGTCACTGATGAAGGTCTCGCAGTTGTTAGTCCCCTGCCAAGGAGGGAGGATGTTGCTGCTGGCATCGATTCTGCGGTCGAGCATGGCGTCGGCACCGACGAACTAGCAGAGGCCGGTCATGAGTTCGTCGAGGACGCTACTCCGGAGGAAATGGACCAGTACCGACGCATCCGGGAGACCGATGATTTGGACGCGCTCGCAGAGAACAGTGAGCTGCCACGCGATGTGATCAATGAGGCGAAGCAACACCTGTTCCAGCGCGAACATGACGTGGCAGTCGGACCAGGCGATATCAGACACGGCTACTTCACACCGAACGCCGTGTACGGCGATCTGTGGGAACAAGTCGCGTCCGGCGTCGGTGTGACGGACGAAAACCGAGTTCAATTCTGGTCCCTGCTGGCGCACGAGTACGTCGAATCGAAGCTGATGGAGGCTGGTTTGCCGTACGTGTCGTCCGAATCGGGAGCTTGGAGCGAGGACGGGAGGCCAGAGGTCCTCGCTGCGTATCCGTCAGCGCACAACGTGGCACCGCTGAGCACACAGTCGCAAGTAAAGGATCTACTGAGGCATTGGGCCAAGTTGGACCTCCCGCGAGATGACCTTCAGGTGGCACCGGATTTGTCGAATCTGGACAATGTCGTACGAGTAGCGAGGGAAAGGCTGGGGTTGTGACAGACACAGCGGCATGCGAGCGACTGCTAGCGCGGCTGGTGGCGGCCAACTGGGACGATGACGAGGCTGAGGATCGCCACGTAGCGTCGCGTGGACGGTTGGCGGTTGAGTACCTGCGGCGGACTGCGGCCTGGGCCAATGCGCTGGGTGTGCCCAGGGAGTGGCCGTTCTTCGGCCTGGCCGTGGCGCTCGATCCCTCGGTTGAGACCGATTCAGTCTGGATGGAACGTCTGGAGGCTGACAGCGGCCACAAGCTGTGGACCCTGTCCAGAAAGGTTGTCACCGACATGTTCCGCTGGGCCTCTTTGGGTGATCTCCCGAAGGAACGGTTCCCTGAGCTGGACGACCCGTACGAGCCGATGATCCAGCTGCTCGAACGCGGCGGCGAGATCTGGCCGGGCCACGGCTCGATCGAGTTCTACCTGGGCTCTGTGCCGTATCGCGGCATCGCTGACCGACTGTCACAGTCCCCTCTTCCGATTGACCCGGCCACCTTGGACGCCCTGGACGAGGACTATCGGATCAGGTCTGAGGAGTCCCGTGCCCGTGCAGCTGCCCAGCGAGCGGCCGACTCAGCGCCGCCACCCACACGAGAGGCGCAATGAAACGGAGGCAGTTTGGCCGACCTGACACACCTCCGCACGCCTGTCCCTGGAATGCCACGCCACTGTAGGAACCTTCTCCGTCCAAAGGAGTAACGCTGTTGTCGAACGAACAAGGCCGCGTCTTCCGTGACGCATGGATCTCGAGCGTCATGAAGCACTACCCCGGCGAACCAAAGCCCAGGTACGTCGCGCCATGGGAAGCGACACCTGATTGGGAGCGGGAGAGCGCGGCAGCCGTCTACGACCAGGTTCGGGCGTTCGTCGAGGTGTCGGAGGGAGGCACGAGCAAGCTCAGCCGAGAGCAGAAGGGCCGGTTTGTGGCGCTGTGCTGGATCGGGCAGATCTACCGTCATGTCCCCGACCCGAAGTCCAGTCACGTAGCCGACTGGGACGAACTTCCAGCCTGGCAGCGAGAGACTGACGCGGATATCTTCGAGCGCATTGAAGGCGTGAGCTGACATCGGCTGCATCCGCACAGGTGTAATTCCTCCCGTCCATTGAGGCGTGCGGGCCAGGTCTACGCCTCATTACGGTCGGCTGTGTCTGACTGGGCGGACGATCTGGTGCGGCGGTGCAACTCCGTGGGGTCGGCCTGGCATGCCGTCAGAGGGCAAGATTGCCTCATACGACTCCTCGTCCTCGGTGGCAGCTGGTTCCTGGGACGAGCCCTGATCGTCCATGCCTTGCCTGGGGGTGGGAGGTCACGGCTTGCTCCCGTGGCAAGAATGGTCAGCCGCCGTCTGGCGCGACACACGTTCTCGGCGATCGTCAGTGGGCCTGCCCCGTCTCGACGGACATCCGAGATCAGGAGCTTGTGATCCGGAAGATGTTCATCATGGAGTCCATGAGCAAGAAGAAGCCGCGGCCTCGTCGTTCGTTCACGTCCGAGTTCAAGGCAGAGATCGTCGAGCTGTGCCAGCGCGGTGACCGGTCGGTCAGGTCAGGTCGCGAGGACTTCGACCTGACCGAGACCGCGGTGCGGGAGTGGCTGAAGCAGGCTGAACGCGACGCCGGTACCCGCACCGACGGTTTGACCACGAGCGAGAAGGACGAGCTCGCGCAGCTGCGGCGGGAGAACCGGCGGCTTCGCGAGGACGTCGAGATCCTCAAGCGGGCCACGGCTTTCTTCGCGTCAAGGAGATCCGGTGAACTGTTATCCGTTCATCGAGGCCGAGAAGCAGGGCGACCACATCGTGAAGCGGGCGTGTGAGTTGCTGCAGAGTCGCGCCGACGCGTCTGGTGAGCCGACGAGATAGTTGCTCGATTCGTCCTCGGACTCGCTATCAGATTGCGGTCACCCGACCACGAATGGGCAGTATCAGCGGTCACGCCAGGCGAGTGGTGAGGTTTGAAGAGCGGCCTCGGCGAGACGCTTGCCAAACGGGGTCTGGATGCGGGCGCGGGACGATGCGATCCAGCCGGCGACGCGTTTGTAGCCGGCTTCGCCGTACTCGACGGCTTGCATGAGGCACTCGAGGCGATCGGCGTCTTTGGCGCAGCGGGCTTCGATTGTCTCGGTGGCCTCGTACTCGGTGACAGCTTCGCGGATGCTCTTGGCGGCCGCCTCCGGAAGGACGGCGACCTGGTCCTCGGTGATGCGTTCGTTGCTCGCGACATCCATGTACGGCTTGGCGCTGTGCGGGATGTCGCCGATCCGCGTCTCTTGCGAGTCGTGCCACATTCCGAGGTACGCCGCCCGCGCCGGATCGCCGCCCTCCTCGCTGGCAATCAGCGCCGCGAGCTGGGCAACGCGCAGGCTGTGCTCTGCGACGGACTCGGGGTCGCGGACGCCGACCTGCCACCATCCGGCCCGACGGAGCCGCTTGAGTACGCCCATTTCGTAGGCGAAGGCGACGACTCCTGCTGCGTCCCGGTCGGTAGCGTCATCGGTCACGATTACTCCGTTTCGATCATCGGTTGGCAAACTGCACAGCGCACCGCAGATTGTTCAACTCTACGGTGCTGCTGTCAGCGGGGTTGTCGTCCAGCACTGCTTCGACCCGCTCGCCGGCTCGTTGCCGTAGCTCTCGGTCGTAGCCCAAAAGCTCCGGAGTGCGAGCACCAATTGCCACAGGCTGTGGATCTCCAGCGGAGCATTCACCTGATCTGTCATGACGACGAACCCGAAGCCGACAATCTGGGCAAGCCGGCGCCGGCCGTCGATGAGACAAGTTCGGAGGAAGATGGACCGCCGTCGCGGGGCACCGCCGACGATCGGCCGCAGGACAGGGGCGCCGGTGATGAAGCTCGAGATCAGCCGGAGCCCGCTCCGTTCATCGAGCAGGTTTTCCGGCGACTACCCGAGCGGCCGGGAGACGTCGGGCCGACATCCGGCATTCTGACCAGGCTGGACGGTGGAGGCCTGATTCATGTGCGCAGCGGAACGCGAGGACCCGGAGGCACGGCGCCAGGTCTCGGCGGCCGAACCGCCAGCCTCGACTCCGCGCGAGAACACGCTGAGGGTCACGCAGCGGCTCTCATGCGCCGCGCGGGGATGCCTCGAGAAATGACCCTGTACGTGAACAAGCGTCCCTGCGGCGGACGGTACGGCTGCGACAACACGTTTGCCGTGGCAGTTGCCACCCGGAGCCAAGCTGACGGCCTATTGGCCAGGCGGCTATTAGGTCTGCATCGGTGATGGGAGAGGACTCGCATGAACGACTTCTTGACGGCCTACTACGACGATGACGCGGGACAGCAGCGCATCGGCAGCCACGCCGCGTTCGACGAGCTCCTTGACCGAGTCGCAAGTATGCCCCGGTCGACCTGGGTTGAATTGGTCAGTGCGGACGAGCTCACCACGATGAAGATTGGGCTAGGGGCGGCCTTCAGTTCCTTGACGCTCCACCACGACGTCGAAGGCTCCGCGAAGTCCTGCTCAGATGGCAGCCTCGACGAGCCGCAGGAGGCCACCTTCAACCATGGCGGCGTGCCGACGACCATGGGCAAAGGCAGCGCGATCACCGTGAAGGTGGCTCGTGCAGCGGCCTCTCAGTTCTTCGCCACTCGTAGACGTCCTGAACTGGTGGCCTGGGAGCCGGCAGTCGACTAAGCACTCACATGGCGAAGATCGAACATGCGTGTTCTACGGTGTGACCGGTCGAGGCTTCGTCCTGTCGAACTGCCGCCACTCGTTGCCAGGGATAGGCTGATCGCTCACGTTGAGCGGCCACGTCTGTCTTCTGGTCCAGCCATTGATGCCTGACTCGAGGACATCAGCGGCTTGCTCCGAAAGAGACAGCATGGCCCTGGCCTTGACCCGCCATACGGGGACCGAGACGCTCGAACTCGTCCCGAGGCTCAAGCCGCGCTATGTGAACGCCTACTCCGAACCTCCGTACGAGATGTCGGATGAGGGCATTGAGAAGTTCGAGATCCGGATTACGAAGCTCGCCAGCCTGGAAGGCTTCGTCCTGGTCACCGGAGAGATCGACGGGCGACTCGCCTGGGTCTCATACGGATTCACCTTCCCGCCTGGACGATGGTGGCCCGGCGTCAAGACTGACCCGCCTCCTGCAGACGTTGCTTCAGGCCCTCTTTCGCGGTGATCGAGCTCGGCGTACACACGGACTTCCGTGGCCGCGGCTTCTCCCGCCGGCTCGTCGACACTCTCCTCGCCGACCGGCCAGAGCCGTTCGCGAGTCTCATCTCCGGCCCAGGTGCACAGGCTCACGCGATGTATGAACGCTGGGGATAGAAGACGGTCGGCGCCACGCAGACGTACCCGCACCGGCCCATTGAAGACGTCGACATCCTTCCTCTGTGCGACAGCAACTCCGCCTGATTGGCGCAGAGCCTGGATCATGGCGGTTGAGTCTCCGCGTCACTAACCAGGGTCAGTTCGTGTCGGCGCTCCCTTGTAGTCTCCTGAGGGGGTGGTCGGCGTGTCAGAGCTAGGCCCTATGATCACCCGATGCCACCCTGTGAGAACCGCAGAGGCTGAGGCGAGGGGTCCTCGACCATCGAGAAGTGATCAACAACGGAGGAGGTCGTCGGGTGACCGGATCGAGACGGCGCCAGGCTCAGTCGGCCAGCACGTCGCCGGTCGGCGATGCGCTTATCACCGCTCGAGCACCACTCAATGTGTTCGAGCCAAGCTCTGTGGTGTACGGAACGCAGCTCGGTGCACAGATCGTCGGTGACAGCATCGACCTGCTCGCGTTGCTGCCCGAAGAGTCGGTCGACCTGATCGTCACGAGTCCGCCGTTCGCTCTCCTGCGGAAGAAGAGCTATGGCAACGAAGAGCAATCAGCCTACGTGCAGTGGCTAGCCGGATTTGGCAAGGCAGCGTTGCGGGTTCTGAAACCGACTGGGAGCCTCGTCTTGGATCTTGGTCACGCTTACAAGCGCGGGGTGCCAGTCCGAAGCCTCTACAATTATCGGGTTCTGCTCACATTCGTCGACGAGCTTGGGTACAACCTGGCGCAAGAGTTCTTCTGGCACAATCCAGCTAAATTGCCGTCGCCGATCGAGTGGGTGAATAAACGGAAGGTGCGCGTCAAGGACTCGGTTAACACCATTTGGTGGTTGTCAAAGACGGAGCATCCCAAGGCGGACGTTCGCAAGGTTCTGGGTCCGTATTCGCCTCGAATGACGCAACTGCTGAAGGATGCTGAGGGCTTCTACGCTCCCGCTGTGCGGCCGTCGGGCCACGACATTGGCAAGGGATTCCAGCGCAATAATGGTGGCTCGATCCCGCCCAACCTCTTGACATTGCCGAACACCGAGAGTAACTCGTACTATTTGCGCACGTGCAAGCAGCTCGAGCTCCGCAGCCATCCGGCGAGGTTCCCCGCCGGTCTTCCACGGTTCTTTATCCAGATGCTCACAGATCCAGGCGACCTCGTCGTCGATATCTTTTCTGGCTCCAACACGACTGGTCATGTCGCTGAACTCGCTGAGCGGCGGTGGTTGTCATTCGAGTTGGACCGCGACTTCGCAGCGCTGTCGGCGTTGCGCTTTCTTGAGGGCGAAGATCTCGACTCAGTGCGTGCTGTCCTAGAGACGATGAATCGCGGCACTACGGCTCGGCTGCGAGCCCGTGGCCATGCTGGGGAGCCTGCGGAAGAGCCCAGTTCCTGGGTGGGGCCGAAAGGCTAGGCGTCCGGTAGGCTGATCATGTCCCGCAGTGACAGGACTTCGCCAGCTGCTACTTTCTGCTCCAACGCGATTGCGCCAAGGCTCATTAACGTCTCCACAACGCGGTAAGGATCCTCATCGATCTCTGGGTGGAGGGCAAGCAGAAGATCGCGTAGTTCCCCCTGCGGATCGACCGATCCAACATTGAAGTTCGAGCCGTTGGCTGAACCAAAGTCTGCTGGTCGCGTCAGAGGTACGTTGGTCCGCAGCGCGAAGGCTGTCGCAACCCGTGCGACGTCGACCAGGTCAGGGAGCGGAAACCGCTCCTGGAGGCGCCGCGCGGCCGTTGTCGCATCGGGTGTGAACGCAATGTTGACTCGGCCTGCCATACGACCGCCGCCATCCGTCATGGGTGGGCTCCTGACTCGATTTCTGTGTGTCGGGCCGCTTGGCGCCGGAGGTAATGCTCGGCGACCAGGTTGGTCCCGAGGTTGTCCAGCGCGACTTGCCGGTCCAGTTCGTCGTCGTGGACAAGCAGCAGTACTTGGTCCGTGATCTGCGGCAGCGCCTGCAGCACGTGCTCCTTATGAGCCTTGTCCAGTCGGCCGAACGGCGAGTCCGTGATGATTGGTCCGCTCATCGGAGAACACCGCTGGAGGGCGGCGATAAGCGACAGAGCTACCACATGTTCGTATCCACTAGACCGATTGAGAACCTCACTGCCATCTGCGTGCAGGATCGTAAGCCCGTAACTGCCGTTGATGCGGAGCCGGTCGTAGTCTTTCTCTGCGGACAACGCACGAAACACCTCGCTGGCTTGCGCTTCGACGCGATCGCGCAGCCGATCTCGAAATTCATTCACCGCGTGGAGCAGTAACTCATGGAGTTGAGTCAGTAAGGTGACCTTCCGGTCTTCCAGTCCGGCTCCCGGTGTGCCAGCTTTGCTAAGTTTCTCGGATAGCGCTGTGACGGCATTACCTTTGCGAATTAGCTCCTCGCGGCTTTCTTTCAGGCGGGTGCGCGTATTCGCCAGGCTAACGTTCTTCTGGGCGAGCTCATCGATTAGGTGGGTGATCGTCTGGGCTGTGCCTGCCGGCGCGTCCGCCAGTTCGCTCTCGAGTTCGCGGAGCTTCCCTTCGGCATCAGAGAGGTCCACTCGTGCCTGGCTGGCTTCCTCTTCCAGAAGGACGATGCGCTCCGAATCGACGCGCATCCGGCGCAGGGCGTCGCGCCGCGCTCGCAGCCCACTTAGGTCGGCCTGAAGTGCATCGGAGTCCTCGCTATGCTCGTGGTCATTCAACTCCTGCCCTGCGTTAGCGCCAACTGCTTGGTGGCATGTAGGACACACCCCCGTCGCAACCGCTATGGCAACTTGCCGCGACGCGAGGGCCGTAGTTAGCCGACTCGTGAGGGCATCGCTTTGCGACTCGATCGTGGTCAGCTCGGTCCTAATCACTGGGGCCAGGACAGCTCGCCAGGTGTCGTGAGCCGCAGTGCGCAGATCGTCGATGCGGTCATCAACCTTCGCCTGGAGAGCATCGACCTCCTTGCGCTTGGCATCGCGCGTCGCCATCAATCCGCGGAATCGACTATTGCTGGTGAGCGACTTCTCAAGCTCGTTTACGTCGTTTTGCAGCTCGACTACCAGGTCATTCAAGGCCATGACGTTGGCGCGTTCGTTCTCAGCCTCTTCTGCTGCCAGCTGCAGCGCGTTGCCGAGATCCTTCGTCGCCTTGTCCTTCTGTGCGGTCTTGTACTGAGCGGTCCGGGCGGTAGCCAGCATCGCGGCCACGTCGTCACGAGCCTGGGTGAGCACAGGAACGCCGAGGATCCGCTCGATCGACGCCTTGAGCCTTTCGCCCGCGTCGCTGCCAGGTACTAGCAGCTGTTCGTACTCCTGCAGCAGTTCGGCGTCAAAGAGAAAGAATCGCGCGATCTGCTCAGGAAGCAGCCTCGCCAACTCGCGGTCGCGATCGTCGGGCCCGAGCACATTCCCGTCCTTCACCATGCTCACGGTGGTCCGGAATGCTTGCGACCCTGCACTTCCATCCTGGACATAAGCCCGCGTCAGCTTGTAGCTATGACCTTCATGGGTGAACGCGAGGACCACTTTGAATGGTCGAACCGTGGAGCTATCAGCGTCGTCCCGGTTACCCACTCTGGCAGGCTCGATCTGGCTCGATCCGCGGCCCAGAACCACGCCGAAGAGTGCCCAGCGCAGCGCGTTGAGGAAGGTGGTCTTGCCGCGTCCGTTCTCGCCCCAGATGAGCTCGACGCCTGGGTTTGGTGCGAACTCAAACCGCTGAGATCCGCGGTAGGGGCCAAAGTCAGTCAGGTCGATGGCGACGAGTCTCACGAGCCTGTCCCTCCACTTAGGCCGCTCGTTGTTGGTGTGACCGCGGGCTCGTCGGGATGTTCGACCAGCCATGCTTCGACTGCGTGCGCGACCGCCCGTGCCGCAGATATGCGATTGTCAGGATTGTTCTGTTCTGCAGCGAGTACAGCGGCGAGCAACTCGGCTGGGACTTCAGGGAAGTCTGCGGCCCGGACCTCCTCGGTCGCAGCGAAAACGTCTTCTGCTGGAGGCTGTGGCAGCTGAAAAGGTGGCGGTACAGAATCAGTCATCGTTGTCCTCGGTCTCGGAATCCACTTCGACGCCCGCTGCTCCCTGGGCCGCATCGAGTTCGATCGGGACCCCGTGGCGGATGCACAGTGCCTCAATATGGGTGAGAGCTTGGGGGTTGGCCGCACCGTGAGCGAACTCTAGGACGCGATGGAGTTCTCCAGCGAGTAGGCGGTCGCCGCCAACTGCTGGGCGGTCCGACTCCGGTGCGGGAACCACGATCGCATCATGGAGGAACGCCAGACTCTTACCCGGATACCGGCGAAGGATCCTTCCGCGGCGCTGGATGAACTCACGTGGGTTACGGCTGCTGGCCAAGATCAGGGCATGGCTAACTGCGGGGAGATCGACGCCCTCGTCAAGACAGCGCACGCTCACAAGGATGCCCCCGTTGATATCCATCTCAGCGAGGGTGGCGTCCCGGTCGCCGCTCATTGAGCTGTGATACTCCAGGGAATCCAGCCCCGCGTCAGAAAGCGCGCTCCTGATCTGACCAAGCTGTCGCAGCCCGTCGCAGTACACCAGCCATCGCTGACCATGTTGATAATGCTCTGTCAACACGCGAACGGCCAGCGGCACCTTGCCGGCTGCTCTCTTCAGAATTCGAGCACGTGCGATTGCAAGCTTCCGAAGTCGGTCGTTGCTCTCGACATCGTCCAGGGCGTTACCTCGGCGGCCCGCCTCTCGGCGAAGTCTTCGCGAGAGATCTTCGTATTCCGCCTGTTCCGCGGCCTCAAGAGCGACCTCATGGGGGATATAATTGTAGGGCGTTAGGACGCGGTCTCTGATCGCGTCCTGCAACGTGTACGGAGGCGGCAACACTCCGCCAAAGAACTCAAACAGACGGGAGGTGCCTTCTGGGTCGCCGGCGCGCTCCGGTGTTGCGCTCAGGCCGAGCCGCCAGGGGGCTGCAAGTGTCAACAGGTTCTGTGCACTGGAGCTTCCCAGCCGATGAGCTTCGTCTGCGACGACAAGTAGCCGATCATTATGGGCGACTCTGGTGAGGAAGGCATCAGTTGCCGCAGTTTGGATCATGGCGACAACGACTCGTGGGGGATTGCCAGTCGCTGGAGCGCTCGTCCACGGGTAGAGCAGGTCGTCTGTGCGCCATTCATTGTTTCCCGAGCCGACCAGCAGGATCTGTGGTGACAGGTCCCCAAGATGGTAGGTGAGCTCTCGATGCCACTGATCAAGGAGAAGCGCGCTGGGGACCAGGACGATCGCGCTGCCGCCCTCCGTCAGCACGACGCGAATGGCTTGCACAGCCGTATACGTCTTGCCGCTGCCTGTGGCATGCTCAAGCAAACCGCGGCGGCTATGGAGCTCCCACGTCGCAAGTGCCTGAATCTGATGGTCGCGGAGCGGCCTCGCATCGGTTGGCGTTGCGGCCCGGATTGCAGCCTCGGCCACGGCCTCGTCGACCAGCACCTCCCAGTCCGCCGGACTGGCGTCGCGGATTGCTTGTGCGGCGCCTTCTGGGATGGACCGGACGTCGACGCTCTCGATCTCATTACGCCACAATGCTTCGAAACGAATGCGAGCATCAGTAACACGTTGTGCGTCGCGGCCACCGACCCAGGACGGAAAGACGTCTATGCTTTCGAGATTTCCGTCAGCCGATAGGCCTAGAAAGGTCTCATTCATAGAGCCGCGGAAGCCGACAGTGTCGTCGAGATTGTCGGTGAATAGTCCAACCTTGTCGTGGAAGAGTCGACGATCGCCCGGAGTCGACGAGGCCGTCAGGATCGCAAGCCGGATGTCGACCACCTCGGCCGCGATCAGTCCCGCCAGAACCTGGGCGGGTTTGCGCGACCGCTCGCTCTCTAGTAGGAGGCGCAGTTCGGCGACGAGGGCCGCCCCGAGCTCCTCGTCGCTGAGGGCGGCATAACCCTGTCGCAATGCTCCGGCGTCGATGCTCGAGAAGACTGGTGAGCAGATCAGTCTCATCCGACCACCGGCGTTGATGAAGTCTTTCAACGCAGGCCATGCGATAGAGAAGACGGCGGAGGAAAAGTAGCCAGCAATCCGGTCGTACCGCACGGATGTTCGCATGCATGGCAGGTAAAAATCGCTGGCAAGGTCGTCAACGCTCTTGTCATAGCTCGGGGCGAAGTCATGGTCGCGGAGGCCGCTCATGACATCACCGACGGAGGATCGCCGAGCAATGATAGGCGAGTAAGTTCTTCTCGCCGCTGCAGTCCCGATAGCAGCCGGTCAGCTCGAACCGCGACGACATGCTCGGGGTAGCCGCCGTTGCGACGTACATCACGACGCTGATCGCTCTGACCATGGATTGCGGCCTGGTGTACCGTGGCTGCGCTGACCTGAATGCCCTTCGAGTAGGGGAACTCAGAATGAGCGTTGGCGTCCCAGAAGACGAAGATGTCAAATTCGGCGATGTAACCGGCTAACAGGACGAGGACGCCAGGGTCCAGCGCCAGTTCACCTCTTTGTCGCCTCTTCTGGCCGGGCAGTCGTAGCTGGATGCGGTAGTCGCCGGCCTTCCGCTCGGAAGGATGATCGGTGCAGTTGAAGACGTACAGTCGTACGTTACGAGGCAGAGGCGGTTGACACACGAGGTCCAGAGGCTTGGACATCGCCGACTCTGGGTCGAGATCGTTCATGACCGAATCTCCCAGCGCGTCGACAAAGCGCCGGTAGAGCGCAGGCAACGGCTGCTTCTCGCTCGGTGTCCACGCTCCCACGGCGATTAGACTACGGCCTCTCCGGGAATCTCGCGATCTTTTCGACACCGGAGATCTGGACTCTGCTGCCGGAACCTACTGGGCGTCTGGCAGTGGAGTAGCTTCAGCAGGCAGGCCGACTTCGATGGCTGAGCTGTGCGAACCTCTCCTTCCTTGTCGGGTGGAGAGATCACCGAGCTGGCAAGCCGGCGAGCAACGCCGCTGCGAGTGCGCTACCGAAGGGCCGCCCAGGATAGGCGCGACAGGTGTGTCGCTGCCACCGAGAGGGGTGCCGGGGTTCGCCACCGACTGTCCAGACCTGGAGAGAACGAGACTCCAGCTCGGTCATCAGCCATTGGATCTGTGACCGATGATGGATACGCGCTGCGCCTGCGGGTTCGGCACGCCCCCAGCCCAGCAGTACGTCATCCGCGCCGAGAAGCAGTCGGAGTAGGCCGTCTCTCGCAGCCAGCCACTGATCGCTGTCCGCGCCGAGTGTCCCCAGCGCGGTGACGTCCTTCGACGCGATTGGAAACAGGTTGCCCACGACTACGTCGTCACACCCGATCAGGCGAGCAGCGAGCGATACACGGTTCAGCGTCCTCTGCCCTGAGGTGGCCAGCGGCGGATTGGCAAGGACTGCGAGCAGGCGACGTACAGATGACATGTCGGCAGCATTATGCGACGACACGTCGCTGGCTGCGCGACCGGGACCCATGCTCCAGGAATCGCGCGCCGCGAAGGCTTGCGCTGTCTGGTCAGTTCGCGGCATCCAAAATCCGCTAAGCCCGCTGGAACGGTGGCGGCCGGCGCCCATGCCTTATGGTCGCCGTCACAGCTACTGGCCGAGCGGCTCCTGAGCGCGATTGGGAAGACTCGATGCGGCGTCGCGCGGTCCGCGCGGAGCTCGGCTAACTTGCGGCCGCACGCGGCCCCTCCGTCTCCTCCGCTCAACGAGCCGTCAAACTCCTCGCCGAATGGGGCCCTTGTAGAGCTCAATGCCGGCCGCCGCACACTTGTGAATCACACATCTCCTGCAGAGGCGTCAGCTGCAGCGAAGTTCCTCGGCGGTCGCAAGGATTACACTCGTCCGTCCGACGGACAAGCCCGATCGCTCGACCTGGAGGTCCGTCAACTTGGCGAGCCGATCGCCAAGTCCCGTGCCGATGCAGACCCGGAGGACACCGCTGACCTCCGCGATCTGCTTGTAGGCGCGATTCGAGGCAGCGGTGGCGAACTCGCCGAGATCGCTGACTACGACCTCGCTATCAGACTGGTCGGATCTGCAGCAACCGCGCCATGCGCAGCGCATCCCGCGGGTCGGTCTCGAGCCGATCGCCGGCCGGACGCTGCAGCTTCGACGACGCTGCCACCTCGCACCGCACCCCCGCCCCGATCAGCGCTCGCGCCAGCCTGAACCCAGTCAGCCCGGGCTCATATACCACCGCGCACGGGCTCGGCAGCCTTGAGATCCACGCCAGCACCTCCCCGAACGACGACGTCAACCGCGCCTTGGACACCTCGCCGGTCAGCCCATCGATCGCCGCCGCAGGGACCGGCCGGGCGTGCACATCCAGCCCAACACTCGTACTCTCAGTAAAACACCGGGGTCTCCTCACCCTCGGAAAGGCCAAGCACGGAAACGCGCTCGGTAACCCACAATTGCGCGAGCGAGGTCCCGGCCAGCACCTACCTCCCCTAAGACGAGAAGCAGTCCTACATACGGTCTAAAGCCCACCCGCCGGCGCGCCGATCTGCCGTGGGTGACTCGGACGGTCGCCGGAAATTGCTGGCGGAGCTGGCGCCCTGGGACGGCGGAGGTTGCGCGGTCGGGCGCACGAAGGAAGGCGGGGAGTCCGTGAAGCTGGTGCTGTTCTCCGATTTGCACCTCGACACACCGTTCCGGTGGGCAGGCCCTGAGCTGGCGCGCGCCCGGCGGCGGGCGCTGCGCGCGACATTGAGGCGCATCACTGATCTCGCGAGTGCCGAGCAGGTCGATGCGCTTCTGTGCGGGGGCGACCTGTACGAGCACGACAAGTTCTCGCCGGACACTGCCCAGTTCTTGCGCGACACGTTCGCCGAGCTTGAGCTGCCCGTGTACCTTGCGCCCGGCAATCATGATTGGTATGGGCCGACAAGTCTGTATCGGCAAGTCGACTGGTCACCGAACGTGCATGTGTTCACCGAGGACCGGCTCACCCCCGTCGAACTGGCTGAAGGGCTCACCCTTTGGGGAGCCGCACACCGGGCGCCGGCGAACACCGACGGCTTCTTGGAACGCGGGTTCACCGTCGGACGCGGTGGAGTCAACCTCGCTTTGTTCCATGGCTCGGAGGTCGCACGTCTCCGCTTCGAGGAGTCTGGCAAGGCCCCGCATTCCCCGTTCAGCGAGGAGGAGATCGAGCGCACCGGTCTCAACCATGCCTTCCTCGGACACTTTCACAACCCGCGCGACGCCGAGCGGCATACCTATCCGGGCAATCCCGACCCATTGACCTTTGGTGAAGGCGGTGAGCGGGCCGCGGTCGTGTTCACAGTCGCCGGGAACGGGACCGTGACACGAGACCGCCGCCGGGTCGCCGTCAGCGAGGTCCACGACCGCGACATCAGCCTCGACGGCGTCACACACTCCGGTCAGATCCGGGACCGGGTCGAAGCTGCGGTCACTGGGCTCTCCGGTGTGGTGCGGGTAACGCTGGCCGGCGAGATCGCCCCCGGCGTTGACGTGCACCTGGCGGATCTAGCGGGTGTCGCGCCCCACCTGGAGGCGCTCGTGCCTCGGCTGGGTCGCGTCGGTGTCGCCTACGACTTCGCGACGCTCGCGGAGGAGCGCACCGTGCGCGGGCAGTTCGTCCGTAGCGTGCGGGCCGCCGCCGACCTCGATGACGACGAACGTCGTCGGGTCCTCATCACCGGGCTGCGGGCTCTCGACGGTCGCACCGACGAACTGGAGGTGCACTGACATGCGCATCGTGTCCGTCATCGCGCACGCGTTCGGCCCGCTGGTGGACGCCTCTCTCGAGTTCGCGCCTGGCATAACGGTGCTTGCGGGCGGCAACGAGTCCGCGAAGTCCTCTTGGCACGCCGCGGTGTATTCCGCGCTCTGCGGTCGCCGCCGCGCAAGGGGCGCCCCGACCAGGGAGGAGAGGCGGTACGCCGATCTGCACCGGCCGTGGGATGGCACGGCGTGGCGCGTGTCGGCGGTGGTCGAGCTCGACAATGGCCGTCGCATCGAGCTATCCCAGGACCTCGAGGGCATGGTCGACTGCCGCGCGATGGATGTTGCGCTCTCCCGCGATGTCAGCGCCGAGATCATGTTCGACGGATCCCCGGACGGCAGCCGGTTCGTCGGGCTGGACCGCAAGTCGTTCGCTGCGACCGCGTGCGTCAACCAAGCGGAGTTGCTCGCGGTCCTCGATGCAGCCGGCGGCCTGCAGGATTATCTGGCACGGGCAGCGGCCACCGCTGGCACGGATGCGACCGCGGCCGCCGCCCTTGAGCACCTGAGTAACTTCTATCGCGACCACGTCGGGCAGGACCGTGCCAACGCGACCAAGCCGCTGCGCACCGCTAAGGTCCGGCTCGCATCCGCCGAGGAGGCCCTGGCACGGGCACGGGCCGAGCACGCGGACTATCTCTCGCGGATTGAGGCCGCCGACGACGGCCGCGACGAGGCGAGCCGCGCCTGGGCGGCGACCGTGGCCACCGAACAAGACGCGCACGCCGTCGAAGAGCTGCTCACAGCGGCTCGTGTCGCCACACTGGCGCAGACGGACGCCGAACGGGCGCGGGAGCGCGCCACGCAAGTCGCTGGCGAGCTGTCTCGCTTAGACCGGCGCCGAGCCCGCGCGACCGAGATCCACAGCCGTTTTGGCGGGGTCGCTCCCAGCGGCATCGCCGACCAGGAAAGCAGCGCCCAAATCGTGTCGCGGGCACTGGCCATGTGGCAGGCTGCGCCAACCCCGCGCCCGCTCGCCGGGCCGACCGCCGAGGAGCTGCGCGCCGAGCTCGAGACGCTGCCTGCCGCACCAGATGGGGACACCACGGTCGTCCCGACCGTGCGCGCCCTGGTGTCCGCTTATGAGCAAGCTACCGCGGTGGCGGCAGCGTACGACCGGCGCCGGCCAGCCTCGGACGGCGCCACGGACGACCCGACGCTGGCGGCCGCAATCGCGGCCGGCCCAGCAATACTGCGTGAGCTGGCCGCATCCCTGGCGGCCATCGACGCGCCCGGTAGCGTCGACGTGTCCGACCCATCGAGCCTGCCGGCGATCGAACGAGAACTGGACGATGCCCGTGCCCAGCACCGGCAGGCCGCCGAGGCCGCCGGAGCCGCAAGCCACGCCGCCGACGAGATAGCCGCGGCGGACCGGCAGGCGGCTCGCGTTTCGGCACCCGGCGTCGCGGCCCAGACCGCAGGCGACTCCAAGTGGCGGACCGCGCTGCTAGCCGCGGCGGGCGTCGCCGCACTGGTCGGCATCGCGCTGCTTGTGGCGGGGCTGCCGCTGCCAGGCGGGGTTGCGGTCGCGGTAGCCGTGCTCGCTGGCGTGCTCGGCATCAGGCGCACGACCGCTCCGGCATCGGCCCGCCTGACCGGACCGAGCCCGACCTCCGCGGCCGAGCAGGCCCGGCAGACCGCAGCAGCGGCCGAGCACGCACTCCGGGAAGCCGACCGGCGTGTCGCGGAGTGCGAGGGGCGTCACAGCGCCGCCGCTGCCGCGGCCCGCCGCGCAGAAAATATCCGCGCGGACAGCGCCGCCCAATGCGCGGCACGCGGTGTGCCGGACGACATGACTGTGCTGCGGCAACTAGCCGCGCAGACCGAGGTACTGCTGGAGGCGCGGATTGCCACCGCCCGATGGATCGCGGACGTCGAGCAGCTCCGCACCGACGCGGGCCGCGCCGAGGACCGGTTGCGGACCGCGCTCAGCTCCCGCGGAGTCGCCGCTGCGGACGACACGGGCGTGCCCATCGCCGACGCCTTCGCCACCTACGAGCAAGCGTGCGCAGCGCGAGCGGAGAAGACCACCGTCGCCGCGCGCCGGGCGCCGCTGGAGCATGCCCTGGCCGATCGGGTCGCCGCCGAGGACGCAGCCGCGGAGGCCGAGGCGACCCGTGCCCACGCTGTCAACTTACTCCGGGACGCCGCCCGCGTCGCCGGGCTTCCCGCCGACGCCGAGCCGACAGCCTTGGCCGTGGCGCTGCCCGCCTGGCAGGACCAGTGGGCCGAGCAGGTCCAACACGCTGAGGGCGAGCAGCGGGACTGGGCTGAGCTCGTCACGCTGCTCGAGGGCTGCACCCTGGAGTCGTTGAGCGAGTCCGTAACTTCGCTGCGCACCGAGTACGCGGCCCTGGTGAGAGCTGCGCAGGACGCCGACGCCGCGTCACGGGAGGCGATACGGGAGCGCGACGTGGTCGCGGCCGGCGCCGAGGTCGACGCTGAGACCGGCGGTGACTGCGACGCCATTGCGAAGCTGGTCCAACGCGCCCAGGAGCAGGTGGCCGTGGCCCGCAGTAACGCGTCAGCGCTGGCAGCTGATGCGGACAACGCGGCAGGCGCACTGGCCGAGCGGGCGAGGTCGCTGTCAAGCGTGCCGGAGGCAGAGGAGGAGCTGACCGCCGCGCAGGCGGAGATGGAGCGCGTCGACAAACTCGCAGCTACGTTGGAACTCACTAGACGCTTCCTCGCCGACGCGCAGGAACAGGTGCATCGCGACATCGCTCCGGTGCTCGCGGGCACGCTGCGGCAATGGCTGCCGTCGGTGACCGAGGACCGGTACGTCGACGCGATGGTTGATCCGGCGACTCTGCAGGTGAAGGTGCGGGGCGCGTCGGGCCGGTGGCGGCGCGCGGACCTGCTCTCTGTCGGCACCGCCGAGCAGGTCTACCTATTACTGCGGGTTGCTCTTGCCCAGCATCTGACATCCGGCGAGTCGTGCCCGTTACTGCTCGACGACGTCACGGTACAAGCCGACGAGGTGCGCACCCGCCAGCTTCTCGAGCTGCTGCTGCGGCTCTCGGACCAGCGGCAAGTCGTGCTGTTCGCGCAGGAGGCCTCGGTCGTCGCTTGGGCTCGCGAGTACCTGGCTGGCGACCCGCGGCACGCCTTATATGAGCTGGACCGCGTCGCGACCGACTGATGAAAGACCCAGGGGCCGCCGAGCTGAGGCCGCGCCACTGTCCCGGTGACGTCAGGCCTCTTCGTCACGACGTGACTAGGCCACTTCTTCACACCTGCTTAACGGCAGTTCGTGCCACGAGTAATGTCACGCCCGGAGCAGCGCAGACGCGACAGCCGGGCTCGGACGGTAGGCCGCGCTCATCGCGAATCGTCCGCATCTCCAACTACCGTCGTCTGGACTGGCCTACCAGGTTGGCTGAGGTGGATATCAGTGTTCTTGCTGTTTTGGGGCGGGTTGGTGTCGGGGTTTTGGGTGGGTCGAATGTTTTGTGGGGTGCTGGAGGTGGGGCTAGCGTCGGTGGGTGTTGCGTAGGGCAACGAAATTGACATTGAGGGAGATGGTTATGAGGGCGATCGGGCGAGTGATGGTGATGGGGGCGGCTGTGGTGTTTGGTGGGGCGGCGGTGGCTCGGGCGCAGGCGGAGGCTGAGCACACGACCACCTGTGCGATCCAGGATGCGTGCCTCAAGTTGTAGAACATCACGCGGCATAACGGGTACCAGGTGTCCGATGTTTGGTGCCGGGTGGGCTTGACCCGTTTCGACGGACAGGGTCGATATGAGGTGGTCAGGCTACCTGCTCGGCCGTGACCGTGAGGCTGGATTCGTACTGTGTAGGGCTGAGATAGCCGAGGGTGGAATGGCGCCGGCGGGTGTTGTACCAGCCCTCGATGTAGTCGAAGAGCGCGCTGCTGGCGGCCTTGCGGGTCGGCCAAGCACGGCGGTGGATCAGCTCGGTCTTCACGGTGGCGAAGAAGGACTCGGCCACGGCGTTGTCCCAGCACTGACCCTTGCGACCGACCGACAGTGTCACGCACAGATCCCTTGCCAGGTTGGCGAACTGGGCCGAGGTGTACTGACAGCCCCTATCGGAGTGGAACACCACGTCGGCCGCGGGCCGGCGCCGGTTGACGGCGTCGGTGAGCGCGTCGGCGACCAGGTCGGTGCGCAGATGGTCAGCGACGGCCCAGCCGACGACCCGGCGGGAGGCGAGGTCGATGACGGTGGCCAGGTAGAGCCAGCCTTGCCAGGTGTGGATGTAGGTGATGTCACCGCACCAGCGGCGATCCAGCTGACCGGGGTGGTCGGGGTCGATGTCGAAGTCGCGGCCGATCAGGTCCGGGCGGGTGGCTGCGGCCGGGTCGGCGATGGTGGTCTTCTTCCATCTTCGTGGGGTTCGCCCGTACCGGTCGGCGGCCCGCATCAGCCGGACGACCCGTTTGCGGGAACACCGCTCGCCTTGGGCCCTCAGCTCGCGGTGCACCCGCGGCGAGCCGTAGGTGTAGCGGGAGTCGTCGTGGATCTCGACGATCTTGCCGGTCAGTTCGGCGTCGCGCTGCTCGCGCAACGAGGGGCCGCTGGTGCGGTCGGCGTAGTAGGCGGAACGGGAGACCTGCAGCAACTCACACGCCCGCTTCACGCTGTGATTGCCCGCCTTCTCCGCCTCGATGAACGGGTAACAGTTCACCGGGTCTCCTTCGCGAAGAAAGCCGTGGCCCGCTTGAGGATCTCGACATCCTCACGCAGCCGGCGAGCCTCCCGCCGTAACTGGTTGAGCTCGTCTCGCTCGCTCGTGGTCATCCCACCGTCACCGGTACCGGCGTCACGCTCGGCCTGGTTCAGCCACTGCCGGACCGCGGTCTCGGTCAGATCGAAGTCCTTCGCGACCTGACCCACCGACCGGTCGCCGCGCTGGCACAACTCGACGATCTCGGCCTTGAACTCAGCAGTGAACGAACGACGAGGCCGCGGCTTCTTCTTGCCCATGGACTCCATGATGAACATCCTTCCGGAGCACAAGCTCCTGATCTCGGATGTCCGTCAAAACGGGGCAGGCCCAGGGATCCGGACACGACCTGTGCGCCGGAGTGGAATTGTGCGCACGGGTGGCAGTTCCAGTGGTGGGACTGAAATAGCTGAGTGACACGGCGGGTGGCGTCCTCTCTCGGAGGTGGGATGCCGCCCGCCGGCATGTCAGCTGAGATGTACGGCGTTCCACTCGAGGATGCGGGGTGTCGCCAGGCCCTCCAGGACGAACGGGTCGTTGGTGATGAAGTGCTCGGCGTCCTCGCGAGTGCGGAAGATGCCCATCGATGCGGCTGCCGAGTCGGGGGCCTGGAATGGGCCTAGTGCGATCAGTCCACCGCCGGCTGCGTGGAACTGTTCGTAGTAGGTCTTCTGGCTGGGGAACACCTCCAGGAGGCGTGAGCGGTCGGCGCCGTCGGTGAGGTTGTACAGCACGACGTATTCCACAGGGCCAGTGTGACCCACCTGTTCGGTTTGATGGGAGCGGTGTGGGTAATTACCTTCTGTAGCTGATTGTGGTCTGTGGGTGTGGAACCGGCGTGCGGATCCCTGCGTCGGAGTGGTTCGTTGAGTCCAGCGCAGGTGGAGGTGTGCGGCGGTGTTGTTCCGGGTGCTGGGGCCTGTAGAGATCGATGGCACCGATGCGGTCAGCTATATCCGGGCCGACAAGCCCCGGGCGTTGCTTGCCCTGCTGTTGGTGAAGGCGAACAGCTGGGTCGGTGTGGGCGAGATCGTCGATACGGTCTGGTCCGGTAGGACGCCCCCGGTTTCGGCTGAGCGCAATATTGGTACGTACATCTGGCAGTTGCGTAGGACCCTGCCGCCGCTCGGTGTGGACGGGCAGCGGATCGAGAGTCGCTCCAAGGCGTACCGGATCCGCGTGGAGGCCGGTGAGCTGGACTCGGATCGTCTGCAGGCGCTGCTGGCCGCAGGTGGTGACGCCCTGTGGGCTGGAGATGCTCCGACGGCGCTGAAGCACCTGGAGGCGGCGCGGTCGCTCTGGCGGGGTACGCCGTACGAGGGGCTGGTCACTGATCAGCACCAGCCGGAGGTGACGCGGCTGGCTGAGCTGCACTGGTCGGTACGGGAGCGGCTGGCGGATGCGTTGATCGGTACGGCGCGGTTCGCGGACGCGGTGGCACTGTGCAAGAGCCTGACGACCGAGGACCCCCTGCGGGAGACGAACTGGGCGCGGCTGGTGGTTGCGTACCGGGACGCGGGACGGCGGGCTGATGCGCTCGCGACGTACCAGAAGGCCCGGGCTGCGCTCGTGGGCGAGCTGGGTACTGAGCCGGGGCAGGAGCTCCGGGCGCTCCAGCAGCAGCTGTTGTCCGACGTACCGGAGGAGCATCCCAAGCCGGAGCCCACTGGGCCGGACGCGTATGTGCGGACCGTACTGGAAGCTGCTGGTGCGTTGGACGGCGAGCACGCTGTGGCTGCTCACCATTGGTTCACGACGCGACACGTCGAGTTCACGACCGCTGTCCGCCAGCTGCTGGCCGAGAAGGACGTGGCCAACGCGTGGCTGTTGACCAGTGCACTGCACCAGTTCGTGGAGACCGGTGGTGACGTACCGGACTGGGCCCCTCTGGTGTCGGACGTCGCTGCAGCGGCCCGTGCCGGCAAGGACTGGTACGGCGAACTCATCACCCGCAACATCCTCGGGAGCGCGCTGACACGGACAGGGCGGCTCACGGCCGCCCGTGCCGAGTTCACGGCAGCTCTGGGGATCGCCTCGGTGCACGACGACCGGGACGCCGAGGGGACAGTACTGGTGAACCTGGCGATGGCCGAGGCGAGTGGTGGTGCCCGTCAGCAGGCCGCCGAGTACTTCCGCCGCGCACTACGGCTGCTGCGGGAGGGCCCGATCGCGGCGGAGGCCCGCCAGGCCCTGGCCGAGCTGGGCGAACCCGAGGATCCCGCACGCGCCACTGTCGCCTCCTGAAGACAGCTTCCGGACGTCTCGTGGCCGGATGTATCGCCGCTGTACCGCAGCTGGACAAAGGAAGGGCACGTTTAGCCTCATGACTCGCCTCGCCAGTGCGATCCGCCGCCCCGTCGCGTGGTGGACGATCGCGGCCCTGGTCCTCGGGACGTTCATCGGGTACTCGGCGCTCGGCCGCGGCGCCCCGGCGGTCGCGTTCCAGCAGGCCGGGCACTGGGTCTACAACGCCACCCTCGGCGCGGTCTTCCGGGTCGACGGCGGCGGCAAGAACGTGAACGCCGAGGTCCGCGGCGTCCAGGCCGAGACCGGCAGCCAGGTCGTCCAGGGCACCACCAACGGGTACGTCGTGCGCTCCGACGGCGTGATCGTGTTCGGCAAGTCGAACCTGACCGTGAAGAACTCGGTCCGGATCGGCATCCCGGAGGAACCGATCGGTATCGAGGCGCAGAGCGGCCCGTACCTGGTGTACCGGCAGCACGGCCAGATCGTCCGGCTCGGTGACCAGCTGCAGACGATCACTGTCGGCAGTGCGGTATCCAGTGCGATCGCTACCGCTGACGGTGCGCTGTGGCTGCGCGACTCGGACCACTTCTGCAAACTGGCGCCCGCGACGACCACACTGGCCTGTGAGCTGCCTACCCAGGGCAGTGACGCCGGAGCACTGCTGAGCGTGGCCGGCAAGCCTGCCTTCGCCAACTTGAGCAAACGCACCCTGACTCCGCTGACCGGCGACAAGGCCGGCCATGCGGTGCCACTGGACGTTTCTGGTGCTCTGCCGACCACCTCTGTCGTAGCGCAGTCGGACGTCAACGGGCGCATCCCGATCCTGGCCGGTCAGCGGCTGCTACTGGTCGACGCTGCCGGAGCCAAGGCGGCCGAGAGCATCAACCTGCCGCCGGGCCGGTACGACGCTGTCGCCACGGCCGGGGCCTCCGTCGCAGTACTGGATGCCGACAAGCGCGTCGTACGCACGTTCGCTCCGGACGGCAAGCCGCTGCACACGCACGACCTAGGTAAGAAGCAGGGCGACCGTCAGGGCGGGCCGCGGGTCACGGCTGGGCAGGACGGCCGGCTGTACATCGACGACGAGACCGGCCAGGTGGTGACCGTGGTCGACGGTGACGGCTCGGTCAGCGAGGTGGACGTCAACGGCGGCGACAAACCGGTGTCCCCGACCGCGAGCGAGTCGCCGACACCGACACCGACGCCGACCGCGCCGACCCCCAGCAGCACGCCCACGCCGACGTCGACCCCGTCCACCCCGACGCCGACGCATCGGCCGATCCTGCCGCCGGTCCAGGTGACCATCGGCAAGCCGCACCCGACCGGGACCGTGCTGCCACCGCACCCGACCGAGCACAAGCCGAAGAAGACCGAGACCACCCGCCCGACGACGCCGCCGCCGACCTCGAAGCCGACGAAGCCGATCGTGAAGCCGACGAAGCCGACCGTCCCGCCGCCGGCCGCACCCGGCGCGCCTGGAGCGGTGACGGCCAAGCCCGGTAGCGGCAACGCGACGGTGACGTGGACGGCCGCGCGGGCGAACGGTGCCGCGATCTCCGGCTACAAGGTGAGCTTCCGGGTCGCACCAGGCACGTACGTCGTCGGCCTGCCGGCATCGGGTTCGGGCACCGTCTCAGGTAGCGCCCGGAGCCACAGCTTCAGCCAGCTGCTGAACGGCGGTGGCTACGTCTTCACCGTGCAAGCGATCAACAGTGTCGGCTCCGGCCCGGCCGTGGACTCCAAGGTGATCTCGATCAACGGCAAGGCTGATCCGCCGGGGCCGCCGACCAAGGTCAGCGCCGCCGCCAATCCGGACGGCTCGGTCGCCGTCTCCTGGACAACGCCGAGCGCCGCGGACTACACGCTCAGCGGCTACACCGTGATCGGCTCCGACGGTACGAAGACCCAGGTGCCGACGTACCTGACCTCGACGACGCTCAACCCGTCCAAGGGGAAGGGCGTGAGCTACCAGGTGACAGCCACGAACAGTGCTGGTACGTCGGTGCGCTCCGCCGCCAGCCGCACCGTCTACCCGTACAGTCCGGCCGCAGCTCCTAAGGTGACTGCCACACCGGGCAAGGGGTCGGTAACGGTGACCTGGACCGCGCCGAACCTCAACGGCGGTCAGCTGGTGCACTACGTGGTCTCCGCGACCGGCCAGGCGGACAGGACCGTCACAACGAGAAGCACGCGCTACACCGGTCTGACAGCTCTCCAGCTGACCATCTCGGTCACGGCGATCACCCGTGAGCGCAACAACAGCAGCAGTACAACAGCAACTGGTACGGCGGGCTCCACCACGGCGACGCCGGCGGCGGGTGCTCCCGCGCTGCCTCCGGCGAGTGCGCCGTCCGGGGTCGTACGACGTACCGCGCGGCGACGGAAGGACAGGTAGTGGGGATGCGGGACGCGGGCGGCAGCATGGAGCCGCAGCAGGCGTACGAGCTGATCGCGGCCAACGTGCAGCGGGTGATCCGCGGTAAGCCACAGGTCGTACGGCTGGCGGTCGCGACGCTGTTCGCCGGCGGGCACCTGCTGATCGAGGACCTGCCCGGGCTCGGCAAGACCAGCCTGGCCAGGAGCCTTGCGCGCAGCATCGGTGGCCGCTGGAGCCGGATCCAGTTCACGCCCGACCTGCTGCCCGGCGACATCACCGGTGTGGTCGTGTACGACCAGGGCCAGGGCCGGTTCGTCTTCCACCCGGGCGGCGTGTTCGCGAACATCGTGCTCGCCGACGAGGTGAACCGCGGTACGCCGAAGACCCAGTCCGCGCTGCTCGAGGTGATGGCCGAGCGGCAGGTCACCGTGGACGCGGAGTCCCGTCGGGTGCCGGACCCGTTCATGGTGCTGGCCACGCAGAACCCGATCGAGATGGAAGGCACGTACCGGCTGCCCGAGGCGCAGCTGGACCGGTTCCTGCTGCGGATCGAGATCGGCTACCCGGACCACGACGCCGAGGTCGAGGTGGTCGCGCTGGACGGTGCCGGTCCGACGCCTGACGACCTGGAGCCGGTGATCGACCCGGAGACCCTGCGTGGTGTGGTGGCTGCGGTGAAGTCGGTGTACGTCGACGAGGCGGTGATGGCGTACGCCGTCCGGCTCGCTGCGGCCACCCGTCTGCACAGCGCGGTCCGGTACGGCGCCAGCCCGCGCGGCAGCATCGCACTGGTCCGGGCGGCCCGAGCGATGGCTGCAACGGACGGCAGGTCGTTCGTGACGCCGGACGACGTGAAGAACATCGCCCACCCGGTTCTTGCGCACCGTCTGGTGCTGACGGCAGACGCCGCGCTGGCTCGTCGTACTGCGGAGAGTGTCGTGGACGACGTACTCGAAGACACCCCGGCGCCCGGCAATCCCGTACGACGTGATCTCAAGCGGGCTCTTGGCGTCGTGTCATGACGACGCGGCTCACGCTGCGAGCCTGGGGAGTACTGGGTGGCTCGATCGCCCTGCTGGTGGCGGGTCAGCTGCTCGGGTACCCAATGCTGCAGGTGCTGGCCGGAGCGGGGCTTGCTGCAGTGCTTCTGAGCGTGCTGACCGTCGTACGGCGTCCAAAGGTCACCGTGGAGCGCGTGTTGTACCCAGACCGCGTCGAGTGTGGTCAGCCCGCGCTGGCGCGGCTGGTGGTGCGTAATGAGGCCACGCGGCGGCAGCCGGCGTTCGTAGCGGCTGACACGGCCGGCCCGCACCAGTCCGAGGTAGCCGTCGCGGCCCTGGCACCCAACGGCGCTGCCACGTACCACTACGAGCTGCCGACCTCCCGTAGAGGCCCTGTGTCGGTAGGGCCGTTGCTGTTGCGTCGGTCGGACCCGTTCAGTCTCGTGTCCTGTCGAGTGTCGATCGGTAGCGCTGCAACGCTTCTGGTGCATCCGAAGCGGTACGCCGCGCGTACGGCTGCCGGCATCCGGCAGCGGCACCACTTCGAAGGGCCGGTGTCTGCCGGTCCTTTGCGTGGCTCGATCGACCTGCGCCGGCTGCGTGAGTACGTGCCGGGTGACGAGGTCAGACACGTGCACTGGAAGGCGTCTGCGCGCGCGGGGCGGCTGATGGTGCGTGAGTACGTCGACCCGGACCAGCCGCGGCTGCAGGTGTTGCTGGACACACGCACGTCGGTGTTGACCGCTGACCAGTTCGACACCGCTGTCTCAGTCGCGGCCTCGATCCTGGTTGTTGCCGCACAGTCCGGCCAGCGTCTACGGCTCACCACTCCGTGCGGTACCGACCACGACGTACAGTCCGTCGGCGATCTGCTCGACGAGCTGGCGAGGATCGAGCAGTCGACGACCACGACCAGCCTGCTGGAGTTGCTGCCGGTCGCACGTGACGGTGGCGCGCTGGTGGTGCTGACAGGGGACGCGGCCGACCTGTCGACGGTGCGGACGAGCTACCGGCCCGTCGTGTACGTCGACGTGACGCACGAGGAGGCGGCGCTGCACACGGCGTCCGGCGTACACCGCATCCACGCGGACAACGCGCAGAACGCAGTCGACGCCTGGAACGTCGTACCGACATGAGCCGACGGCTACCGATCCTCGGAGTACTCGCCGCTGCCGTCGTAGCGGGCCTGTTGTTCGCACCGCTCTTCGGCACGGCGGCTGTGCTCTGGCCGATGCTGGCGGTCGCGGTTGTCGCCTACCTGGTTGAAGAATCGATCCTGCACCGGCCAGGGCTCGCTCGCTGGCGGGTGCCGTTGACGCTGGTCGGTGGCATCGTCGCGCTGCTTGCGGTCATTCCTGGCGCCGCTCGACGCCCCCTGTCCTTGTGGGAGGCCGTGACCTCCGGTTGGCGCCGTACGCTCGAGTCGACGTGGCCGGCCAGTCCTGTGCCTGACTTGGTCGCGTTCGTGCCTGTACTCGTTCTGCTTGCCTGTCTGATCGGGGCACGGGTGTTGCAACGCTCGCGGCTGTTGGCTTTGCTGCCTGCGGTCGTAGTGGCTGGGCTGTCGCAGGCGTACGTCACTGTCAGCGGTGTCGACGCAGTGCTTGCCGGGCTGGCGCTGACGGCTTGCTGCGCGCTGGTCCTGTTGCAGTGGCCGGGTGATCGCGGGTCCTGGCTTCGGCTGGTCGCAGCACTCGCCGCTATGACGGTAGCCGCAAGCACGCTTAGCGTGGCGTTGCCGACGTCCAGTGCGGTGCACCTGCCGAAGCCGAGCCCACCTGATTCTCCAACGGTGTTGAGCAACCCCCTGACCGAGATTGCCGCGCGACTGCACTCACCGGACACCGTGGTCTTCACAGCACGTGCCAACGGGCCCGTGGACCGTTGGCCGGTCATTGCGCTCGACTCGTTCGACGGAGTGACCTGGACGGCCGCTCCGAAGTTCCAGCGGCTCGGCCGCGAGCTCCCGCTCGACTCACACGTGACGGTCCCGGTACGGCGGCAGTCCGCCGACGTAGCGCTGGCCGACTGGTCCCTGCCGTGGCTGCCGAGCCAGAGCCGCACGCTGTCTGTGGTGGACGACAAGCCGCTGCTGGTCGACCCGGCGTCGGGTGCTCTGCTGGCAGAGGACTCCCGGCCCTCGCAGTACCGCGTCAACTGGGCCGAGCCGACGGTCGACGTCGACGCACTGGCGTCGGCCGGCGTCGACTCGGATCTGCGCAGTGGTGACGACCTCGGCGAGGTGCCGGCCGGTATCGACGAGCTTGCCCGCAGCATCGCCGGTGACGTGCGGCCGTCGTTCGAACTCGCCCTGGTGCTCGAGAAGTACCTGCGGACCAACTACAAGCTTGCGACCGGCGAGAACCTCCCGACCGGCCACGGGTACGCCCAGCTCAACTACTTCCTCCAGCACAGCAAGCGCGGTACGTCGGAGCAGTTTGCGGCCGCGTACGTCGTGATGGCCCGTCTGCTCGGGCTACCGGCGCGCCTGGTGGTCGGGTTCAAGCAGCCGGACACTCCGAGCCCCGACGGTACGTACGTGATTCGCAACCGCGACGTACTCGCCTGGCCGGAGGTTGCGGTGACGGGGGTCGGCTGGGTACCACTGGACCCGACTGGTACGGCTACATCCACGACAAGCAAGGGCGGCCTGGCCGGTGCGGCGGAGACCGTGCGCAAGAACCTGCCGTCCACCAAAGAGATCGAGCGCGAGCACCAGTCCGAGCCCAACCTCCCTGCCCCGAAGACCCCCACCACGAACCACTCCCCGGGCTGGGGCGCGTTGCTGGTCGCGGGAGGCGTCCTGGTCGTCGTGCTGCTGCTGTGGCTCCTAGGAGTCCCACTGGCAAAGGCCGTACGTCGTCAGCGCCGTCGGCGGCACGGGACGCGCGGGGCGTGGGCGGAGGCCCGTGACCTGCTGCGGGACCACGGCATGCGGGTGACGCCGGCCGCGACCGCACGGGACCTGGCGCGTGATTCGGACGGGGCTGTGTCGCAGGCGATGACCTTGCTGGCTGGGTGTCTGGACCGGGCGCTGTGGTCCGGTCAGGACTCCGACCCGGACCGGGAGTTCGCGTGGTCCGCCGTACGGAAGGCCCGTCGCGGGCTGGCCGAGGGACGGTTGACGCAGCGGATCCGGACGACGCTCAATGCGCGCAGCCTGATCGGCTGATCAGTGCCCCTCGCACTGGGCGTCGCGGATCGGGCGTGACTGGGACTGGCCCGGGTTGAGCCCGTCGGTTGCCTGGATCGCGAAGCAGTACTGCACACCTGGCACCACGGGTACGCGGTACTTGGTCGCCTTGTAGACGAGCGTCGTGGTGGCCTTCTGGCCGGCCTGGGCGACGACGACCGCGTAGTTGACGTCCGACGGTCCGCTCCAGCTGAGGACGACGTACGTACTGTGGTCGGCCGGTGGGTTCAGCGTGATGACCAGCGCTGGTGTGGACGACTGGGTCGGTGTGGGCGCGCTGATCGGTGGCTGGTCGGTCTGGTTCTTGCGGTTGGCCAGGGCAAAGCCTGTGATGAGCGCTGCGGCGAGCACTACGCCACCTGCCACCAGCAGGCGGTTGCGGCGCTTGGCTGGTGGCTTTACAGGGGCAGGCGGCTCCGGTGGTGCTGTCTGCTGCTGTTGAACAGGCGCAGGCGGTGGAGGCGGCGCTGCTACCGGCTGGCGTGGCGGCTGCGGCTGCGCCTGTGGTTGGGGCTGCGCCTGTGGTTGGGGCTGAGGCTTCGGAGGAGCTGGATTGGTTGCCGGAGGCCATGACGGCAGGTTCCTGCGGTTCAGGACCGTTGGCCGCGGCCGCAGCGGCGACGAAGCGACCGGCTTCGGCGGAGGAGCCATCGATGGCGCGACCGAGCGTGCAGCCGGCATCGGCGTCGTGGATGCTGCGAGCACGCCCAGCGCAGCCGCTACCTCTGCCGCGGAGCCCGGGCGCTTGGCTGGGTCCTTCTCGAGCAATCGCGCGATCAGCCCGGCGAACGAGTCCGGCAGTACGTCGAGGCGTGCGGGCGGGTCGTTCAGCACCCGCAGGATGTGTTCGCCGGCGGTCTCGCCCATCCGCGCTGCGAGCGGTGGCTTGCCGCTGCCGGCGGCGTATAGCACGGCACCGAGCGCGTACAGGTCGGACGAGGCGGTGAGGGTGCCGTCGCGCAGGGTCTCCGGCGCGATGTACAGCTGGCTCGGTGAGTTCAGGGCGGCGTGGCCGGTGTGTTGACCGAGCCCTAGCGTCAGGGCGGACAGTTGAGGTCGGCCGTCCTGCTGCAGCACCACGGCACCTGGTGCGAGGCCACCGTGGACCAGCCCGGCGGCATGGATCGCTACTAGCCCTTCTGCGAGCTGCTGGCCCAGTACGGCGAGGTCCGCGGGAGAACGGAGCTGATCGCGCAACTGGTCCGCCAGCGTGCCTGCGTCGGCAGTGGTGACCAGGTACGGGTAGCCGTCGGTCATGCCCGGTTCCAGGACACGTGCCACCTGCGGGTGGTCCACGCCCTGCAGTGCCTTCGCCTGTTTGGCGAACGTGGCAGCCGTTCCGGCGTCGACGCGCACCGGGTACACCAGGGCGCTGACCGTGGTCCCTTGCCATAGGCATCGGTACACCTGTGGGATACCGGACCGGACCAGCACCACGTCCGTGCAGCCTGGAACAGCCGGTCCTGTGTCTGTCACGTTGTCTATCTTCTCTTGTGAACAGGTCGTTCGCCGCGACACCGGCGGCTGCGGCCACACTCTGGCCACATGCTGCAACCCGTCTGCTCCCGTCCGCCGTGGCTGTCACCGTGAGTCGCATGACCACGTTGATGTTCCCGATCGGCCATTGCCTCGGGACGTACTACGCCAGCGCAACGGACAGCCATGTCCAGCAGGTGCGGCTCGGTGGTGAGATCGTGGGGTTGACCGACGAGGAGTTCGCGGTCTGGTCGCTGGCGCACGGTCTGGCCGACGACCGAAGCCGCTGGGACCGGAACCGGATCGTCGAGCTGCTGGCCGGCAGCGAGATCCCGGACAGCATCGATCAACTGCTGGCCAGGCACCTGCTGGCCGAGGTGGACCTGGACAGCCTGGCGGACTTCGCAGCACGTCACAGGCTGCTGCCGCTGCACTTGGGCCTCGGGAACACGCCGGAGATCACTGCTGTGTTCAGATCGGGTACGACGGAGTTCCCGCTGGCTGGGATGACCCGTACGCTCTACGACCTCTGGCTGTCCGGTCACCTGTCTCCCAATCTCCTGGTTGCGTGCAAGGCCCACGACGCCGAGCTGTCCGCCGTACTGGCCTCGCTGCACGCGCTGCTGGCACCGAGTGCCGCCTGCCTCGACCTGGCGACGGAGGAGCAGCCGTGATCTTCCCTGTCGGCCACGGCGCCGGTCCGCGGGCCAGCGACCAGTACGTAGTCCGCGTTGGCGGTACGGCGGAGCAGTTGAGCGAAGCGGAGTTCGGTGTCTGGGTCTGCGCACACCAGTCCGCCGACCTGGACGAGGTGCTCGCCGTGTGCGCCGACGCCGACATCGAGGACGCCGGGCAGCACCTGGACGAGCTGCTGCGTCGCGGGCTCGTAGTGCAGGTCGACGACGTGACTGCCTTCGCTCAGCAGTACAGGTTGCTGCCGTTGTTCATCGGGCTCGGCAACCGTCCCGACGACCCGCAGCAGTTCGCCATCGGCCTACCGGGCCTGGAGCCGCTGGCGGTAGTTCCTGCGACGACGTACGAGCTGTGGCAGTGGGGCTGGGTGGCTCCCTCGCTGTGGGCGCATTGTGAAGTGCTGGGCACCATCGGCGAGCGGCCACAGCTCGACGTCGTACTCGACGGGGTCTCCGCGTTGCTGTCGGACTTCGTCGCGGTTCTCGACCCGGTGTCATGAGACGGCGGCGGTCACGTCGTCCAGGCGGAGCCTACGCAGTTCGCTGAGGCCTGGCATCCCGCCCAGTCGCCGTAGCCGTTGTGACTGTGCCTTGCGGACACGGTCGAACAGCCGGCGGGCGTCGCGGGCGTTACCGAAGTTGGCGGCCTGTGAGACGACGGCGAAGTGCCGGTGCAGGAGGGGCTCGGCGCCGTCGTCCAGGTCGTACTCCTGGGCGGCGACCATCCGCTGCACGATCAGCGTGAGCTCGTCGGGGGAGTAGTTCTCGAAGTCGATGGTCTTCGAGAACCGGGACGCGAGACCCGGGTTGGCGTCCATGAACCGCAGCATCTCGTCGCTGTACCCGGCCACGATCACCGCCGCCTCGTCGCGGTGGTCCTCCATCAGCTTCACCAGGGTGTCGATCGCTTCCTGGCCGAAGCTGTCGTTCTCGGCACCGGCCCCGGGACAGCGTGTACGCCTCGTCGACGAACAGCACGCCGCCGGTCGCACCCTCGAACACCATCGTGGTCTTCTCGGCCGTGTGACCGAGGTACTGACCCACCAGGTCCCGCCGGGCGACCTCGTTGAACTGGCCTTTCGGCAGCACGCCGAGCGCAGCGAGCAGCTTGCCGTAGATGCGGGCCACGGTCGTCTTGCCGGTACCAGGAGCGCCCGCGAACACCAGGTGGTGGCTCAGACTGCCAATCGGCAGCCCGGCCCGCCGGCGCCACTCGTTGACCTGGATCTCGTCGATCAGGCTCCGTACCTCGTCCTTGACACCCGCCAGACCGACCATGGCATCCAGCTCGGCGAGCAGGGACTCCACGTCCGCCCCAGTGGGCTCGTCGGTGGTCATTCGGGAGTCCAGCTGCTCAGCAGCCGTCACCGAGACCAGCTCAGGCTCGGCCAGCTCCAGTGCGGGCTCTGCTGTGTTCTCCCAGCGGCAGGACACCACCTCACCGCGGCACCGCCTCCCGTACGCGACAGCCGGTCCGGCTGCGTCGCGGACCACCGTGTGCCGCAGTACCGCGGTGGAGTCGTAAGCGATCAGGATGCCCGCTTCCGACGTACCCGAGACCTCGCAGGTGTCGATGGTCGGGCGGCCGTACTGGTACGCGTAGACGCCGCGGCGGCCGCAGTCGGTGATCTGGCAGTCGTGCAGTACGACGGTCGCGCCGAGCCGGACGATGACGCCGTCGGCGGACACGCCGGTCACCTTGGTGTGTTCGACCTTCGCCGTGCAGTCCTCCAGCACCAGGCCGTGCTCGCCGCCGCTCACCTGGCAGTGCGACACCGCTACCTCAGCCGGACCGGTGACCTGTACGACGGGACCGAAGCCGGCCGACAGGACACACCGTTCGGCTCGGAGCGTCCCGCCGTCCAGCTGGATCGCCGGTGCGTCGCCCGCGCGGATCGTCACGTCCCGGAGCGTCAGCCGGCCGCCGGACGCACGCAGTACGGGCGCCGGCGCGGTCGTGGCGTCGATGACCACGTCGTCGCCGTCCGCGGTCAGCGTCACCGACCGGTCGGCCAGATCGATGGTCTCCAGGTAGACGCCTGGCGCGATCGAGATGACCGCGTCGTCGGGTGCGTCCAGTACGGCGGCCCCGATGCTCGGGTACGCCCCGGGCCGGTCCGGCGACACCAGCAGCGTGCGGCTCATCGCGTCCCCAGCCAGCCGCGCTCGGACGCCTTCAGCCCGGCCTGGAACCTGCTCTGCGCGCCGAGGCGGGCCATCATCTCCGACACCATCCGGCGTACGGTCCGGACCGAGACGCCGAGCTGTGCGGCGGCAGAGGCGTCGGTGCCGCCGTCGCTGAGCAGCGACAGCACCTCACGTTCGCGGACGGTCAGCCCGGACGCGTCGCCCAGGCCGGTCGGCTGGCGGAGCGGGGTGGCCGCGTGCCAGACCCGCTCGAACAGTTCGGTCACGGCGCCGACAGCAGCTGCCAGCCGGAGGATGCTGACCGCTCCGCGACCAGTGCGGTCAGCGGGGAGCGCGACGGTCGCTGTGTCGACGATCATCGCGCAGAGCGGGACCGTGGTCGCCGTACGGACCTGGGCCCCGTTGCGGGTCAGCTGTTGCAGCCGGCGCGCCAGCATGGGGTCGGTGCGGGCAGCGTCCGGTACGAGGATGCGGTAGCGCACCGGCGGGGCCAGGACACCCGTACCGAGCTCACGGAGACCCGCGATCGGGTCTGCGAGGCCGGCCGTGGCCGGCGTACTCACCAGCACCTCACCGGAGGCCGACTTGAGCAGGCCCTCGATGGTGCGCTGCGCGGCGGCCGGGCTGCCTGCCCAGTCCAAGGCGCCGTTGCTGTCGCCAAGTGGCGCCGGGTGCCGGCGGGCGAACTCGCCGGCGATCTCGGCCGCGGCCACCCGGCTGCGTTCCAGGTCACGGGTGACCCGCGCCAGGTCGGCCTCGCGTTCGGCGAGCAGGGCGGTCAGGCTGAGCCGCGGGTTGAGCGGGCGGACCACGGCACCTGTACTGTCCCGGGTCAGCAGGCCGAGAGCGGTCAGGTGCCGGATGACCTCGTGGGTGGATTCCTCGTCGAGGCCGAGCCGCTCGGCGAGTTCGGCGGCGGTCCAGGACGGCCGTTCGAGCACCATCAGGTACGTGCGCTCGGCGGTCGCGTCGACGCCCAGATGGGCGAGTCGCAGTCCGGTGCTGCGGAGCTGCGGAGTGGTGGGCACGGCACGCGGGTAGCGGACCGCACGGGGGTACGAAGCGCCTTCGACAGGCTCTGACTGGGACACGGGACACCTCGCTGGATTCGGTGAGTCGGACGGACTCGATGGCGAACACCAGAACCATCCCGGGCCGTCATCCAGCGGGAATCTTGCGGCTGTCCACGCCTGATACAGCCGATACAGCCGCTGTCCAGCGGCCGCCTGTATCAGGGCAGAGCAGCCACAAAAGCAGACCTGTGCCGGCCGGTCTGCGGTACCGCGTTCGGCGCCACTGGAGCGTCCGCGGGAGCCAGTACCAGCGCATGGTCCAGGTCGCTGAACGTGCTGACAGCGACCGCGCCTGGTTGTTGCAGAGCGAGGTTCGGAGGCACGGCGTACATCCGGAAGTGCCCAGGGCCGACAACCAGCGCGTCCCACTCCTCGGTGAGCTGTTCAGGGGTAAGCGCGCCGAGTACCTCGGTCAGCTCGGACGGGTCGAGTGGTACAGCCCGGAAGTTGCGGCGGCGCAACCGCCTGGTCAGCCGGCGGACCGTGTTGGTCAGCAGCAGCTCCAGCTCGGTGTCCTGCGGGCGGTCCGCAGAGCGCAGCGCGGTCAGTGCGATCCAGGCCCGGCCCGGCCGACGCAGCAGCTTGAGCCGGAGGCCGGTGCTCTCGTCCAGCAGCTCCGCCGGGGTCACCTCCGGGGGTACGTCGGTCTCCAGCAGCACCGTGAGTCCGTCGGACCGGACGATGGTGCCCGCCCCGTCCTCGAGCTCACCCCGTGCCCCGTCCATCCCGTGGAACCGGGGACCGCGCACCAGGTACGCGCCGGCGAGGTACAGCCACTGGTAGGACCACAGCCCGCGCCGCCAGCTCGCCGTCAGTACGACGACGACCAGCCCGACCAGTGCGGCGACAACCGCACTCACCCAGCCCCGGCCGACCGCTGCAGCGACCACCCCTGCCGCGAGCTGCCAGCTGACCACCTGACCCACCCGCACGCGCGGCGTCCGCCGTACCTCGGCTGGAGGCGCAGCAGCCGGTGCAGGCGCCGCAGCAGCAACCACCGGTGCCACGGGCGCATGAGGTGCCGGCCGTGCGGCGGTGGCCCGGACTGGTGGTGGCGCCGGTACAGCCCGCGGCGGCGCCACCGTACTCGTGACCGCACCGGCGACCGCGGGCACAACCGCGGCCGCTACCTGCGGGGCCGATGTCGGAGTGGTCGTCATGTGAAGAGCTCGTCGTCCAGGACCGGGCCGGCAGCGGTACGGCGGCGGGCCGGTGGCAGGGTGAACTGTTCGGGTGCCTCCCGCGCCGTACGGCCCTGGAGGTCGGACTGGACACCCCTACGGCGCAGGGTCTCCGCAGAGCTGCGCTTGCGGTTCCCGGAGCGGCTCTCGTTCGACCCGCCGCCCCCGCCGCCGCCCGACATCGGCGGTGCGATCGTCGGCATCGCCTTCGCCGCCGTCGTGGCAGCACGCGCCGTACCGCCGGCCAGCGCTGGCTCTGTCCCGGCCGCGATCCGCGCACCCGCCGAACCCAGGCCGCCCGGCGTAGCGGACGCCGCCGAGCTGGTCAGCGCCCCGAGCGACCCGGCCAGCGCCGCCGCGGGCATCCCGCCCGACAGAGTTGCCCCGGCCGAGGTGATCGCGGACGCCCCGATCGGCTCCGGCAGAGTGGTCGGCGGCGTGGTCGTCCCACCCGCCAGCGTCGGCAAGTCCGAGTGGATGAGCGTCCCGGGCAGGTTCTTGAACTGCGGCAGCTTGGTCGTCGCCCCCTGCGTACCCCCGAGGCTGCCGCCCGACTGCATGAGCCCGGTGATCGTCGTCAGCAGGCTGACGCCCTTGTCCATCGTGCTGAACAACTTCTCCGTCGCGTCGAGCACATCGGTCGCCGGTACGGCGGGAACCGGTGACGCGGGCGCCGGCGCAGCGTCAGCCCCCGGCCCCTGCCAGCCCTGAGCCGGCGGCGGCACCGCGGTCGGGGCCTGCATGACCACGCCGACCGCCTCCATCATCCCGGCGCCGACCTGCTGCAGCCCGACCGCGACCTGCGCGGCGAACGGGCCGATGATCGGTACGGCGCTCAGCGAGACCGCGGTGTCGTACCCGCTCTGCAGCGCCGGCATCACCGCCTGCGCCGCGTTCAGCGCCGTACCGCCGAGTCGAAGTGCGGCGGACATCGCACCGGTGTAGGCGGCCCACTCGCCGAGCGAGGCCAGGCTGCCGATCACCTGCCCGTTGAACGCCAGCTGCGACACCGAGCCGATGCTGAGCGGCCAGGTGGTGATGGCGGCGTTCGCGGCGCCGAGGTCGCCGTGGGTGGCGAGCAGCTGCTGACAGGCCGAGCCCCACATGTCGGCACCCGCGTGCCAGGGTTCGGCGCGCTGCCCGTAGAGCATCGCCGCCATCGTGTTCAGTTCCATCCCGAAGTACGCACCCATCGCCATCCCCGATCAGGCCCGGAGCTCGTCGGCCAGCGCCCGGTGCACGGTCGCGTTGGCCTGGTCGGCGGACTCGAAACGACTCGCGATCGACAGCGCGGCGTCGATCAGTGAGGCGATGCCGTTGGTCGCCTGCAGCGTGACTGTGCCGGTGTGCTCGACGCAGAACCGGACGTGCGCCTCCACGGTCGCGCTCTCCGGCATCGGCCCCGCCAGCGGCGGCGTCGCCTGGACCGTGCCGGACACCGGTGTGACCGTGGCCAGCGGTGCCAGGGCCGCGAACTGGCGCAACTCGTCGGGCACGCAGGTCAGTGTGCCGATATCCATGCTTCCTCCTGGGTTGATGGGATCAAGGGCCGATCGGGTACGTCGCCGCGGACGGGTCGAGCGCGTGGCCTGCGGGCATCCGGCTGATCAGCTCGGCAGGCAGCCGCACCACCGGCGGCTGGTCGTAGCCGAGGACACCCAGTACTTCGCGGCCGGCCAGCTGGTACCGCCGTCCGAGATCACTCACGAACGACAGCGCCCCCGACCCGGCCGGTTGTGCAGGTGAAGCCATCGACTCCACGACGGCTCCGTGGCCCGGCGGTACGACGACCACGTCAGCCAGCGGCAGTCCGCTCGGATCGCGTCCCGCTGTCACACCGGCATCACTCCCTGACGGCAGCGAACCAGCCAGCGTGAACCGCGGCCGGAACTGGCCGTTGGAGAACACCGCACACACCGACACCCCGGACGAGTCCGGCCGCGCGAACGTCGGCCTGGTCGCCGGCAGGGCGGAGTCGGAGGTCGTAGTACCCACACCGCCGGACACCTGCGCCACCACAGCCGGATCCAGCGAAACGGCCTCCGGCACAGCACCCGGGTACGCCGCACGTGTCGCGGGAGCAGTCCGCTGTACGTCGTACTGCAACGAGGTGATCGCGACCAGCCGGTCCCGCTGCAGCAGGTAGTACTGTCCCTGTCCGGTCGACGTCTGTACGACGTACAGCGTCCCGACGCGGCCTGGTCGTAGGAGCGCCGACGGGGTGCCCGCACCGGGTACGGAGATCGGGCCGAGCGGTGGGCCCGAGGGGATGAGGTCCAGCCAGACGGCTGGTACCTGCAGCCAGGCCTCGTCGTTCAGAGCGAGTGCTGCCGCGACTGTGGCCTGCTGCTGGATCAGGTGCCGGTAGCCGTGCCAGATCAGGTACCGGCGGCCCCCTGGTCCGAAAACGAGCAAGGAGTCCGCCGTTGCACCCCCCTGCTCGGTTCCGACGAGAAGAACGGACTGGACGATGGGGCTGCCCGACGAGTCGGCTCCGGGCTTGGCGCACATCGACCAGCCGTCGCCGAGCAGTCGTCCCTTGTCGGGCAACGAGTCCGGCGCGTCCGCGATCCCTACCCGCTGGCCGCGCGGAACACCGAGCAAGGACTTGGCCGACACCATCAGCGGCGCGCTGTACTTGTTCGCCAGCAGCAACGCGGACACGTAGTTCGCAGCCGGATAGAGGACCCCGTCGCGGTACACGTACCGGGTGCCTGTCTCCTTCTCCACGATCACGTGATCTCCGGACTTCCACGAGGTCTTCCCGCCCGGTGAGAGCTGCCCGTAGACGCCTGAGCCGACCAGCACCAGTACGGCGAGCCCGATACCGACGAGCATGGCCACGATGCCGCGGCGGAACGGCGGGTACTCCGGGTCCGTCTCGCGCAGCAGCAACGCATGGGTCATCCGCTGCTTGACGAACTGGTGTGACTGCAGCTGATCCCGCTTGGATGCCATCGGTCACCCACCCAGCCCACGGACGTACGAGTACAGCCCGAGCACCCACAGCACGATCGGCACGACAAGCAGCACCAGTACGACCTCGGCCAGCTCTGCGTACCTGGCCAGGTACGCCCCTGGTCGGTGCCGCGCGTACCAGAGCCCGAGGAAGGCAGCCACTGCAGCAAACACCAGCAGGGTGTACGGCGACTGCACCAGCAAGCAGCCGAGTCCGACGAGACCAGCGACGACAAGACTCACGCGATGCGCCACCACTGGCAGCAGCCGTGCCCGTAGCAGGCAAATGCCGACGACCAGTACCACCAGCAAGCGTCCAGGCGTCGACGTTGACCGTGCCAGCACGTACAAGCAGGAGGCGAGTCCAACAGCCAGTCCGGCGAGGATGCCCGTGTAGAGCGCAGCAGACCGCAGTACTGCGGCGTGCACCAAGCGGCGAGGTGGTTGTGGCGCGTCAGCCAACAGGTCCGCAGTACTGGTAGGCAGAACGGGCTTGGGGAGCCGGCCGATCCGCATGGCCAGCGGTGCGGCTACTGGGATCAGTGCGACCGCTATGGACCCGACTACGGCCGCTGACCGCGTACCGTCCAACGCACCACCTAGCCAGCCCGCAACGAGTGCGAGCACACCCGTGGTGACAGCAGCCGCGAAGACCGCGGTATGGCGAGCGATGCCGACGTATCCGAGCAGCCCGAACAAGAGGAGTGCGGCGCCGCCCGCAGTCAGCTGCGGTGCGCCGAACTCTGACAACCGGATGGACAGCGCCCCGCCCGCAACAGCGAACACCAGTGAGACCGCACCTGTCATGGCAGCGGCGGCCGCGTCGCCAACAGCACGCGACAGCAGGACCCCGACCGCCATCAGCACGACCGCGACCGCAAAGGCGAAGGACGTGCTGTGCATCAGGATCAAGCACGTCAGCAGTGCGGCCGTAGCGGCGATCAGTCCGCACCAGCGGCTCGCTACAGGCGTCCACGCGCGCCCGCCGGACCGCGCGTCGGTGGCGATCGCGTCCACGAGGTCGTCGTACTCCAGCTCCGGCCAGTGCTGGTGGGCCGGAGCGAGGTGCAGGATCTCCCCGTCGCGGACGCCCTGACCGGCCAGGTCCAGGTGTGTCTCCAGGGCCTCGCCGTCGGGACGGCGCAGTACCCAGCCGCCTTGCAGTGCGCCGAAGTCGGCGAGGTCGTCGCCGGCGTGCCGGAGGATTCCGGGCAGCACCTCGGCCACCGTCGACCGCTCCGGCAGCGCCAGGTCGATGCGGCGTTCGGGTGCGTCGATGGTGACCTTGACCAGTCCGCGAATGCTCACGTCCGTCACCGTGACACGCACACAACGGCAGTTCCTGGTGCTTGCAGCTTGTGGACAGTCCGCTAGTGGCCGCCGTCCCCTGTACCGCGGTTCCGGCGCCTAGCGTCCTGGAACATGTCGACAGTCATCGTCAGCAGACCACCGCGGCGCGAGGGTCCCGCGTTGCCGAGCGGCGACGTCACCCTCGACCCGCCGCCGGCGCTGCCGCGTCCGGCGAGCAAGCAGTTGTCGCAGTACGTGATGATGGTGCCGATGCTCGCCGGCGGCGGCGCGATGGCGTTGATGTACTCGACGCTCGGCGGTGGCGGCCGGACGAGCTACATCGTCGGCGGGCTGTTCGGCTTGTCGGCGCTGGGCATGGCCGCGGTCGCGTTCGCCGGCCAGGGCGCTCCACGCCGGGAGATGGCGCGGGCGCGGCGCGGGTACCTCAGACACCTGTCCCAGCAGCGCATCCGGGCCCGGCGGGCCGTCGTACTGCAACGTACTGCGCTGTCGTACCTACATCCGGACCCGACGCAGCTCTGGACGCTGGTGGAGAGCTATCGGCTCTGGGAGCGTCGCCGCAACGATCCTGACTTCGCCATCGTCCGGGTTGGCACAGGGGTACAACCACTGGCCACACCGGTCGCTCCACCCGACACGGTCCCGCTGGAGGAGCTGGAGCCGCTGTCAGCCGGTGCACTGCGCCGTTTCATCACGACGTACTCCTCCGTGCCCGGGCTGCCGGTAGCGATGGCCCTCCGTGGTTTTGCCCGCGTGTACGTCGACGGTGAGCCTGACCGTGCTCGTAGCTTGGCCCGTGCGCTGGTAGCGCAGTTGGCCACGTTCCACTCACCGGATGACCTCCTGATCGCGGCTGTCATCGCTCCGGAGACCAGAGCGGACTGGGAGTGGCTGAAGTGGCTACCGCATGCGCACCACCCGGACAAGTCTGATGCCCTAGGTCCGATCCGCCTGATCAGCAAGAGCGTTCCGGACCTGGAGTCCGTACTGGGCGATCTGCTCGCACAGCGCCCTCGGTTCGACCCGGCGGCCACGAGCCGCGTTGACGGGCCGCACATCGTCGTACTGATCGACGGCGGGGACGTACTCGGCTCTGACCACCTGATGACCGGCAACGGCGTAGAGGGCGTGAGCGTCATCGACCTGACTACCCAGCCGCCCAGGCTGCTCGACAGATCCAGCGTGTTGCTTGACGTCGCTGACGACGGCGCACTGACCAGCGTCACCATGGACGGCGACTCTGACGTCGGTACGGTGGACGGCTTCACCATCCAGGACGCTGAGGCTCTCGCGCGACTACTCGCGCCGTTGCGGCTCTCGAAGGTAGGCGACGGCGAGGAGAGCTTCGCCTCGGTGTTCGGCCTCACGGACCTCCTAGGGCTGGGAGACCCGTACAAGTTCAACCCCGCACGGCACTGGGGACCCAGGCCGAACCGGGACCGGCTGCGGGTCCGCTTTGGCGTCACGGCGGACGGTACGCCGGTAGAGCTCGACCTGAAGGAGTCCGCGCAGGACGGTATGGGACCGCACGGGCTCCTGATCGGTGCGACAGGTTCTGGCAAGAGCGAGTTGCTGCGGACGCTGGTACTCGCATTGGCCGCCACCCACTCGTCCGACAGCCTCAACTTCGCGCTGGTGGACTTCAAGGGCGGTGCCACGTTCACCAAGCTGGACAGGCTGCCTCACACCAGTGCGGTGATCACCAACCTCAGCGAGGAGCTGGCACTCGTCGACCGGATGTCCGACGCGATCGGTGGCGAACTGATTCGCCGGCAGGAGCTGCTGCGGCGAGCCGGCAACTACGAGTCGGTCCGCGAGTACGAGCTCGCCAGAGCAGCAGGAGCCGACCTGCCGGAGGTCCCGACGCTGCTGGTGATCTGCGACGAGTTCTCCGAGCTCTTGTCGGCAAAACCCGACTTCATCGACATGTTCAACCAGATCGGTCGCCTGGGCCGCGCTCTCGGCGTACATCTGCTGCTGGCCAGCCAGAAACTGGAAGAGGGCCGGCTGCGCGGGCTGGACGCCCACCTGTCGTACCGGATCGGTCTGCGGACGTTCTCCGCGATGGACAGCCGGGTGGTGCTCGGCATGCCGGATGCGTACGAGCTGCCGCGCGCGCCGGGCCACGGGTTCCTGCAGATCGGTACGGAGACGCTTGTGCGCTTCCGGTCGGCCTACGTGTCCGGTGTGCACCGGGCGGCAGCTCACTCGGTTTCCAATGAGGTCGCGGACGACGTCGCGGAGTACACCAGTGCATACGTGTCGATGCCGGCGACCGAGGTTCAGGAGCAGCCGGAAGAGGACGGGGTGGGCGAGAAGCTGCTCGACATCCTGGTGGATCGCCTGGAGAACAAGGGCAAACCGGCCCACCAGATCTGGCTGCCGCCGCTCGACGACCCGCCGCCGCTCACCAGCCTGCTGCCGGCGCTGACCGTCGACCCGGACCGCGGGCTCACCGTTGCGGCGGCCGGAGCACAGGGGACCCTGCGCGTGCCGATCGGCCTGGTGGACAAGCCGTTGGAGCAACGGCGCGACCCGCTCGTCGTGGACCTCGCGGCCGGGGCCGGTCACGCGGTTGTGGTCGGTGGTCCGCGCAGCGGCAAGAGTACGGCGATCCGCACGCTCGTGTCGGCGCTCGCGCTGACGCACACGCCGCGGGAGGTGCAGTTCTACTGCCTGGACTTCGGTGGCGGCTCGCTCGCTGGGCTCCGGGAGCTGCCGCACGTGGGCGGCGTCGCGTCCCGTTTGGACGTCGGCGCTGTACGCCGGACGGTCGCCGAAGTACAGCAGCTCCTCGTCCATCGGGAGCGGTACTTCGCTGACCACGGCATCGAGGGCATGACGTCGTACCGGCAACGGAAGGTGGCGGGGGAGTTCACCGACGACCCGTGGGGCGACGTGTTCCTGGTGATCGACGGGTGGTCGGTACTGCGGTCCGACTTCGAGGACCTCGAGGCGACGCTCAGCGAGATCGCCGGGCGAGGTCTGGCGTACGGCGTGCACGTGGTCGCGACCTGTTCGCGCTGGTTCGACCTGCGCGGCACGATCCGCGACCTGTTCGGGACGCGGATCGAGCTGCGGCTGGGCGACCCGTCCGACTCGGTGGTCGACCGGCGGGCGGCGATGAGCGTGCCGGCCGACAAGCCCGGTCGCGGTCTCGCCGACAAGGCGCAGCACTTCGTCGTGGCCACACCGGACGCCGACCTCGGCCCGCAGCTCGCGGCAGCCTGGCCGGTGTCGGGTGCGCCGCGTGTGCGGCTCCTGCCGCTACACCTGCACGAGGAGGAGCTGGCCGCCGTACTGCGGAGGAAACCCGTGCAGGGGCTGCCGGTCGGGCTGGCCGAACGTGATCTCGGACCGGTGTCCATCGACCTCGAGGCCGACCCGCACTTCCTGCTCTTCGGCGACACGGAGTCCGGGAAGACCGGGTTCCTGCGCTGGATCGGGCGATCGCTCGTCGAGCGGTACCGGCCGGACGAGGCGCGGATCATCCTGGTCGACTACCGGCGGACGCTCGGCATCACCGGTGAGCACGTCATGGGTGCGTTCTCGGAGCCGCGCGGCGTCGAGGCGATGGTCGCCGACCTGATCCCGGTGCTCGAACGCCGGCAGTCCGGCGAATGGACCGGCCCGCAGATCCACGTCCTGGTGGACGACTACGACCTGGTCGTCGGCCAGACCAGCAACCCGCTGGCCGGCCTCATCGACTACCTGGCCCACGGCCGCGACATCGGCCTGCACCTGATCGTCACCCGCCGCAGCGGCGGCGCCGGCCGCGCGATCTTCGAACCCCTGATCGCCCGCCTCCGCGACCTCGGAACCCCCGGCCTGCTCCTCAGCGGCGACCGCTCCGAAGGCCCCCTACTCGGCACCACCAAACCCGAAACCCTGCCACCGGGCCGCGGCCGCCTCGCCGGCCGCCGCGGCGACAGCCAACTCATCCAACTCGTCGAACCCGCCGACCCGAACGGAGCCTGATGAGCGACCTGAAGTTCTCCTCTGCCGAGCTGTCCAAGTTCAGCGCCGACGCCGGTGCGGTCGTCGTCCCCGGCTTCGCGGACGACGACGGCGGCGACCTGCGCGGCGGTGTCCTCGGAAGCGACACGGCTGCGGCCAAGTACGGCGCGATGTCGAACGCGGCCGAGTTCTACCTCGATCGGGCGCGCCGGGGCCTGCAGGCGTTCGAGCAGCTCTCGCGCGACATCGTCCAGCAGTTCGGCGATGTCGACAACGTCAATGCCGACGCGCTGAAGAAGGTCTGGGACGGCGAACACGCGACGCTGCTGGCAAACCGCAACTCGGACGCGGAGCCGCCGGTACCCGCGCAACCGACTGGTCCCCCCGACCCGGCGAAGCCCCAAGGATGACGAGATGAACGAGTTTTTCCTGCTCGGCGACGGGCCCTACAAGGGCCGGACCGACGTCGACGTGATGTCCAGGGATCTGGAGAGTCAGAAGTCCGGTCCGTGGCGGGCTCACGCCCAGCACTGGACGGACGCGAGTACTGCGCTGCACAAGGCGTCCGGTGACCTGAGCGCTGCGCTCAACAAGGTCACCATCTGGCAGCAGAGCAGCGGTTCCGAAGCGTTCCGGACGTTCAAGGACGAGGTCACCGCCGGCGTCACCTTTCTCGAGAGCTGGAGTGGCCAGGCGACGACAGTCGCGCACCGGCTGAACCAGGTCGCAGATGTGCTCGACGGCGCGGTCGGGCTGATAGCGCAGTACTTGAATGCGTGGAACGACGGGAACACGAAGGCGAAGTCGACCGACAGCGCGGTGAGCAGTGCCGGCAGGAGTGCGGCGGACAGCGCCGCCTTCTGCGCGGCGATGGAGATGAACATCGTGTCCGGCGTCATGTCCGGTGCGGTCGACGGTCTACAGGCAGAGTTCAGCAAGCACAACTGGCTGGGGCCGGAGGTTGCCAAGCCGGGGGCAGGCGACCCGAAGGTCCAGGACAACGGGGGCGACAAGGCGAAGGCGGGTGGGGGTGGCGGTGCTGATGGTGGGGCGCAGGCGAAGGCTGATGAGAAGGCGCCGACGGATACCAAGCCGGATGCCAAGCAGCCCGACGCCAAGGATCCGGTGGACGAAGCCGGGAAGATCATCGATGTCGTCGGTAAAGGCATCGACCTGATCGGCAAGGTGCCTGACAGCCTGGACAAGTGGATCACGTTGGCGCAGCACGCCAAAAGTCTGGTGGATCCGGCGACCGCGGTGACCACCCCGGATCCGGCGAAGTCGTTGACCAACGGGCTGATGACCGATCACCCGGCACTCGCGGGTGGTGCGGGGACCACGACCGCGCCGACGTTCCATTCGGGTTCGTCCCTGCCGCCCGTGACCGGCAGCCACCTCCCGACCGGGTCGCTCGGCGGGGTCGGTGCTATCGGCAACAGTTCGTTCGGGCATGTTTCCGGTACGACGGAACGCATCACGCCCGTCCAGAAATCCGCGACCGCCGCCGGTTCCGCGGGCACCGAGCCTGCGCTGTCCGGGCGTACCTCGACGACCGGTTCGACGGGCACCCAGCAGAGTACGCCGCCGATGTACCCGCCGCAGAACGGTGGCATGGGGGCCGGTGGCAACGGAGTACGCGACGTCAAGTCCGGCGCCGGGGCGAACCGGAAGCCCGGGTTCAACGTCCCGGCCGAGCAGAGCGAGACCGAACGGATGCGCCGCAACGGCGTCCAGTCCGACCTGCAGGGACGCACGAACGGTGAGCAACGCGCAGCCGCCGGCGTACCTCCGCAGCGGAAACGCAAACGTACCCCCACCCGCGCGGCCGAGCGCGACGTACTCGACGAAGACCTGTGGCGGATTTAGGTCCTGTCTGGTGATCCAGCAGCCGCCGCACAACCGGCCATCCGATGGCCGCAACCGGTACCCGCCGGACCACCGGCGGGCACCGACCTAGCGTGACACCGACCGGTGATCACGTGCCGGCAACCAGCAGAGGAGGAAACACCATGGCCGGTGTGCAGACCGAAAGCGCCAGGATGGTGCAGACGGCCGCGGAGGCCGCCCGGATCGGCGACGCGTTGAAGTCCGTGATGACAGTGCTCGACAACTCGATGAGCGGCCTGAGTCCGATGGACGGCGAGATCAAGAACGTCTTCTGGCGGGGCCACCACAACCACCTCGAAGCGGTCGACCAGCTGTGCGTGAAGCTGCACCGGATGGCCGACGGAATCTCCACGGCGAATACGGGCTACGAGGCCGAGGACGCCAGCAGCCAGGCGGCGTTCAGCCGGCTCGGGTCCGAGGGTGCCGGCGGTGCGCCGATCGGTGGCGGTGGTGGCGGCGGCGGGACCGTTGGCGTGTCCATCGATACTACGGTCCTCTAGGGAGGGATTCAGTCATGATGCTCAACTACCCGTTCGACCAGATGGCGCAGGGTGCCGTCGACATGGTTGCCGCGAACAAGCAGGTGACCGATCTGCAGGAGCAGTTCCAGACCGCGATGCGGTCGCTGCTGGACGCGTGGAGGAGCCAGGAAGGCTCGCCGCAACTCCAGCAGGTGCAGCAGCTCTGGGTTCAGGCCAACGAGGAGATCAACATGGTGCTGCAGCGCCGTGGCAACGCCCTCGACGAGTCGTGGATCGGGATGAAGCGGGCCGACAACATCGCCGCCCGCGGCCTCGAACAGGTCTGACGTACCGCAAACCGGCCCGGCCCCCGCGCAGGGGGCCGGGCCTTCAGCTTGCCCGCCAGCTCCGACGCCGGCCGAGCGGTACGACGAAGGCCGCGATCAGCACCAGCCCTGCGAAAACGCCCGCGAACAAGGCGATCCGGTGACCGTCCTGCCCCGCGGCGTTCCAGGCCGCGGTACGTCGTTCCGCGGCGGCGTCGACCTTGACGGGACGGACCCGCGGCAGTACCGCGGGCTTCGCCGTCGCGAGGACGTCCTGCACGGCCCGGTACGGGTTCACCACGCCGGCGCCGTACTGATCCGCCGGACCGGGTGCGGGCGTAGCCGTGGCGATCAGGCGGTTCGCCACCTCGCTCGCGGACAGCTGCGGATCGGCCGAGCGGACGAGGGCCGCCGTACCGCTGACGAAGGCCGCGGCGAAGCTGGTGCCGTCGTAGTACCGGTGGCCGCTGACCCGGGTCGCCGCCAGTACGCCGCCGCCGGGCGCGGAGATGTCGACGTACGAGCCGACCTGCGAGTTCGACAGCCGGTTGCCGTCGATCGTGATCGCGCCGACGCCGACGACACCGGGGTACGCGGCCGGGTACGTGACCGGGTCCGGTCCCTGCTGGGCGTGCGCGTTGCCGGCCGCGGCGACGATCAGCGCGTTGTGCCGCTGGGCGTACCGGACGGCGTCCCGGACCGGTTTCAGGTCGGCGTACATCGACAGCGAGATGTTGATCACCGACGCGCCGGCGTCGGCGGCGTACCGGATCGCGCCGGCGAACACCGCGACGTCGACCGCCTCGCCGGTCTGCTCGCTCGCGTCCCGTTCGCTGACCCGGATCGGCAGGATCCGCGCGCCCGGTGCGATCCCGCGGAACCCGATCCCGAGGACCGGCCGCGCGGCGATGATGCTCGCCACCGCCGTACCGTGCGAGACGCAGTCGAAGTTCGCGCGGAGGTCTCCGGGGGTCAGCAGGTCGCGGCCGGGCAGTACGGCGCCGTTCAGTTGGGGATGATCGGCGTCCACGCCGGAGTCGATCACCGCGACGGTCACGCCGCGGCCGGTGACCTGCGGCGGCACCCGGTCCGGGGCCAGCCAGGTCTGTGCCCACGGCAACTTACTCACCGGAGTGCCGCCGGCTTCGGCGTTCTGGCACATGCCTGCCGGAGGTACGGCGACTGCGGTGGGCGCCATCGTCGGCAACCCGGCCAGCAACACCCCGGCGGCGGCCGCGGTCCAGCGGCCCGTCCTGACAGTCATCACGTTCCGGACGGTAGGCCCCGGCCCGATCGGGCCACGGGTTCTGACCCCTTGTGGCCAAGGGGTGACCACGACCGCCTTCCGGAACGGACCCTGTTCACATGGAACCGTCGGAGATCGGACTCGGCCGGCAACTGGCCGCGATCGGGCTGCAGAACGAGCTCGAGCGTTCGCTGGCCGCGATGAACGCCGTACAGACCGAGCTGGAGTCCGTCACCGCGACCGCGGTCTCGCCGGACCGGCTGATCAAGGTCACGATCGGCGCCCACGGCGACGTCCGGGAACTCCAGTTCGACCCGGACGTCTTCCGCACCCAGGACCCACAGGGCCTCGCTGCCGCAATCCTCGCCACCCTGTCCGAAGCCAGTACCGCGATCGCCGGCAAGATCGCCGAACGGTACGACGAACTCGTGGAGCGACTCGCATGACCGACGTCGATCTGCAGGCGGTGTACGGCGCGGCCGAAGGGTTGCTCCGGACCGGGATGGACGGCGGTCCGGCGCTCACCGCCGCGCTGAACGCGATCGGTGCTGACGGGGTCCGCTCCGCCTGCGGGGACGACGAGACCGGCCGGGCGATCTTCGACGGCTTCAACGCCCGGGTGGCGAACCTGGCCGACGCCGGTACGGCGCTGCAGCAGAGCATGACGAACATCGCCGCCGGACTCGCCGCTGCCGCGACCCTGCTCCGGCAGACAGACGGGCACAACGCGGAAGCGATCCGGGCCGCCGACCTCGGCCTGCAACCCGACGGCAAGCCGCTCCCGGCGACGCCCGGCCCGACGTAGCCGGCATGAGCTTCTGGCATCCGATCGTCGAGTTCCTCGGCGCGATCGTCGGCGTCGACCCCGACGACTACCCGGCCGGCGACGAGGACGCGATGCGCGAGTACGCCCGCCAGTACGACGCGATCGCGGCCGAGCTGCGCAAGACCGTCGCCAGCGGATGCACCACCGCGGCGACCGCCGTCGAGGCGGCCTGGAACAGCGAGGCCGGGAAGGCGCTGGGCGCGCAGGTCCGGGACTACGGGACGAACCCGGAGTCCGGCGGGGTCGAGGCGATCGCGCAGGCCGCCGAGGAGGTCGCGAAGTACCTGCGGGACCAGGCGGACACGATCGTCCGGGCGAAGGTGATGATCTGGGCGCAGGTCGCGCTCGGCATCGCGATGTTCGCGATCCCGGCCGGAAAGGCGCTCAGCCTCGGGATGCGCGAGGCACTCAAGCGCGCGCTGAAGGACTTCATCCACAACCGTTCGAAGGGGATCATCAAGGCGGCGCTCGCCGTACTGAAGACGCGGGCGCAGAAAGCGCTGGCGATGACGCCGGTCAAGGTCTTCCGGGGCGCGCTGCTCGCGGGCGTCGGGGCCGGGGTGTACGGGCTCGGACCGAACACCATCGCGCAGACGTACGGCGTACTCACCGACCAGTCGCGGCGTGGTGTGGTCGATGACCAAGGCAACTATCACCACGAGGACGGGTGGAACTGGGACGAGACCCGGAAGGACGCGCTGGTCGCGGTGGCCGCGATCCCGATCGCGGTGGTGCCGAGCCTGGGCTTGGGGTGGGTCGGCAAGAAGCTGACGACGAACGTCGCCGCGCTGAACGGACCGGTGACGAGGTTCGTCGGGCGGCGGGCGGCCGGTGCTACGACGCTGGCGGTGACGATGCCGACGGCGACTGCCCTCGGCACATGGCACATGCCGACCGCCGGGCAGGCGCTGGACGAGGCGTGGCGCGCCGGGGTGATGGGCGCGGCGGTACCGGGTGGCGGGTCGCACGGTCCGTCGCTGCCTCATGGTGATCCGATCGAGGTCGCGCAGGTCCGCACCCACTCAACCATCGGCGACCACCCACCGCGAGACGACCCGCCTCAGACAGCCGTCCAACCCGGCGCCGAAGCCGGTACGACGGGAGCGCACACCGGAGTCGCGGACGCGTCGACCGGGGTTGCCCAAACCGGCAGCAGCACTACGCAGACCGGCAACGGTACGGCACACCAGTCCACCGCGGACGCCCGCGCGGAATCCACCGGCGCCCTAGCCCCCGGAACGGCCCAACCCGCCGCCGCAGTAACCACCCCAGAAGCAGCCGCCCGCGCAGCCGCCCGCCCCGGCACCTCCGAGGGCTCGACCCCCACCCCGAAGTCCACAACCACAGACCACCAACCCACCAAGCCCACCCCCGACAAACCCGCCCCCACCACCAAAACCTCCACCCCCGACAAACCTCCCTCAGGCCCAGACAAACCAACCGAAGCAACCAAACCGCCCGAAGCAAGCAAGCCACCCGAAGCAACCAAACCACCCGAAGGAAGCAAGCCGGAGGGCGCGGGCGGGCCGGGGGTTGGGGAGAAGCAGGCTGTTCCGGTGGCTGGTGGGCCGGGGAAGAAGGTCGCGCATCCCGCGGAGCGGCAGCCTGACGCCGTACCCCGCCCCGAGCAACCGAGCACCCACCCGGACAACACTCCAGCCGACAAGCCCTCACCCACCAACCGCCCGCCCACCAAGCAGCCCCCACGGGACCAGCAGGCTCCGCACGACGACCAACCCTCACCCGACAACAACCGAGCGCGACGCGACGAGCAAGCCGCTCGCGACGAGCAGGCCTCTCGGGATGAGCAGGTACGCCGGGACGAGCGGGCCGCGCGGGACGAGCAGGCTCCTCGGGACGAGCAGGCGCGCCGGGACCAGCAGGCCGCGCGGGACGAGCAAGCTCCTCGGGACGAGCGGGCTCCTCGGGATGAGCGGGATGTGGGTGAGGGGCGGGGGGTTCGGGATGCGGAGGGGGGTTTGGAGCTGCGGGAGAGGACTGAGGGGCGGGCGCATCGGGAGGAGGTGGAGCGGCGGGAGCAGGCGGCGGAGGCGGCGCGGCGGAGGTATGAGGAGGTTCGGAAGGGCGAGCAGGAGACCAAGGAGGCGGAGCGTGCGGTCAACGCCGCGCGCCGGGAGTTGAAGGATGCGCGGAGGGAGCTGCGGGACGCCGAGCGGGCGCGCGACAAGTACGCGAAGAAGCACGGCGAGGCCGACCGGCCGGCTCGCAGGCTGGACGAGACGGCGGACGCGCGGGAGCTGGGTGGGGAGGCGGGCGCGCGGGAGTCGGGTGGCAAGGCGGACGCGCGGGAGCTGGGTGGGGAGGGCGCGCGGGAGTCGGGCGGGGAGGCGGGCGCGCGGGAGTTGGGCGGGAAGGTGGGGGCGCGGTTGCGGGAGTTGGAGGGGAGGGTGGCTGCGGCGGCGGAGCGGTGTGCGGGGGTGCGGGAGAGGGTACGGGCGGCTGAGGCGGTGGGGTTGCCGGTGCGGGAAGCGAAGTTGTTGGCTGACGCTCGGCGGATTTCGTACCTGACGGCGAAGCTCGACTATGCGCTCTCGCGGCTGACCCCGACCGAGATCCGGCGGCTGGGGCAAGGCAAGCTCGACGTGCTCAAGGATGCGTTGCCGCCGGACCTGACGCGTGACGAGGCGTTGCAGCTCGCGATTCACGAGATGATCCACCGGACGAAGGACGGCTGGGGTTTCGCGCTGAACTGGACGCAGTTCCAGGCCGAGCTGGCGTTGCGCGACGACCTGATGGTGCAGATGATGGCCGGCGAGGGGAAGACCGCGGTCGCCGCCGTCGCGCTGGCCACGATCGCGGCGGACCGCCCGGTGCACTTCATGACCTCGAACCGGAGCCTCGCCACGCAGGCGTACGGCAAGCTCCGCGCCGTCCTCGAACCGCTCGGGTACGACGTCATCCAGGTCGACCCGGCCGTCCGGTACCCGAAGCCGCGCCGCCCGACCGTGTACGTCGGTGACGTCGCCGCGTTCGGGTGGAGCATGGGTCGCGGGCACCGGGTGCCGGGCAAGGACGTGATCGTCGACGAGGTGGACGCGGTCGCGGTCGACCTCGCCGCGCAGGTCTACACACACAGCTCCGGCGCCGCCGGCAAGGCGAGCGCGCGGACCGAGGCCGAGGTGATGCTCGCGAGGCGGGCGTTGACCGACCACACGTTCGACCGCGCCGACTTCGGGCTGCCGCCCGAAAACGCGCTGCCCGAGAACGTGCTGCCCGAGAACGCGCTGCCCGAGAACGTACCGGCCGAGAACGTACCGGCCGACGGGATGCGGGCGGAGCTCACCGGCGACGCGCGGAACAAGCTCGCCGAGAAGCTCGGTACCGAGATCACGTCCCGGCAGTTCGAGCGCCAGGTGAAGCGGCTGGAGGATGCGGCGCAGGCCCAGTGGGTACTGCGTGAGAACCGCGACTACATCCGGGCCGAGATCAACGGCAAGCAGACCATCCTGATCGTCAGCAAGCACTCCGGTGAACCGCTGATCGACCGCGAGACCCTGCTGGAGCAGCGCTGGACCGACATCGCCCAGGCGCTCGAGGCGCACCACGACATGGAGGTACGGGCGGACCCGTCCCACACCAGCGCGGTGACAACCCGGGATCTGCTGGACAGCTACGACCACGTGAGCGGCATGTCCGGTACGGCGAAGGACGCGGCACACGCGATCCGCGACCTGTACGGCGAGGACAAGATCGGCCACGCGGTCGAGATCACGCGGTTCAACGAATCGAAGCTGGAGTTCCGGAAGCCGCAGCAGTTCGCGACCGTGGAGCAGAAGTACCAGGCGATGGTCGACCAGGCGATCGCGGACCTGGCCAAGGACGGCGACCTGTCGACCGGCCGCCCGCAGGCGATCGTCACCGAGCACAACGACGAGGTCGCCATGGTGGAAGGGATGCTGAAGAAGGCACTCGAGGAACGTCAGCTCCCGGCCGGGATCCGGATCCAGAAGGTCGACGCCCAGCGGATGGCCGAGATCTACAACGAGGCGCACGGGACCGCCGAGCAGTCGGACGATCCGGCGGCTGTCGCCAAGCAGGTACAGATGGAGATGGACGCCATCTGGGACCGGGCCGGCGAACCGGGCATGATCACGATCGGGAACAAGGTGCTCGGTCGCGGCATCGACATCAAGCTGCACCCGGATGCGTTCAAGTACGGCGATCGGCCCGACGCCACGACGCACGTGTTCACCGTGAGCGGTCGGACGGCCGAGAGCGGCGGCCTCGCGGTACGTGTCGGGTTCCACGACCCGGACTCGCCGCGCGGCACCATCCAGGCGCTGAACCGGGCCGGCCGCCAGGGCGCGCCCGGCGAGGCCTCCCTGTACTCGTCTCACAACGACGACCTGTTCCGTCGCCAGGGCTCCACGCTCGAGGCCGCCGTCGCGTACCACGACGCGCCGTCCACCGCCGTCCGGAACCAAGCCCTCCACGACTACGTCGAGGCCGCGGTCGCACACGCGAAAGCGACCGCGCTCGGCCAGGGCAGCCAGACCGCGGACGCCGTGAAGGTCGCAGCCGAAGCCCTGCAGGCGGCCGAGCGGGAAGTTGCCGTGGACAACTACAACACCGCGGTCGAGACCGGTCAGCTTGTCTCGCAGGCCGTCAACCTCGCGCACCTTCGCGTCCAGCACACCGTCGTACCCGACACCCAGACCGGCGGTACGCCGCAGTACCACGACGACACCGCCCGCAGTCGTCGGCTGCCCGAGCAGCCCCAGCCCCAACCGCAACCGCAGCCCCTCGACGGGCTGGCCTACCGGAGGTTGTCGCAGGCCGAGCAGGGAGAGGCCCGCGGGATCGTCAGCACCCTGACCGCGAACGACCCGGTCCGGCTCGAAGGTCTCCGGCCGTTGCTCGAAAGTCCCTGGCTGCGGGCGCTCGACCCGGAGCGGCTGATGCAGGAGATCCGGAGCTGGGACGGACTCGGCTACTCGGACGTGTTCGGCAAGGGCGTCCTGTTCGGCGTCGGGCTGGCCGACGCGCCGGCGCCGGTACCGCTCGTCCGTCCGTCGCGGGACTTCGCCGACGCGGCGGACTTCGGCGTACACGTGACCCTGCCGGACCGGCTGAGCAGTGCCGGGAAGGCCGGCCGGTTGGCCACCGAGGCTCCGCATTCGGGCGCCTACCCGATGACCGGGCCGGACGGCCGTGACTGGGTCGTCAAGCTCTACGCCGACAGCGACTTCAACAGGGAGCGGGTCCAGTCCGAGCTCGACGGCCTGTACGGCGCCTACCTGACCGGCTTCGGCCCTCCGCCGTACGGGCTGGTCCGCGTGACGGTCGGCAACCGGCAGTACGTCGGCGTCGGGATGGCGCCGATGGAGGGCGGGCTGATCGAGGCCGAGGAGCGGGACGCCACCGCGGAGGCGATCGCCGAGGCCGCGCACTGGCACTCTCGGGTGACCTTCCGGACCGCGCAGCAGCTCGACGTGTTCGGGCGGGCGCTGCTGGCCGCCGGGTACTCGATCCGTCGCGACCTGGAGTACTTCGTCGACGACGCCGGGAACTTCCGGCCGATCGACCTCGCCGGTGTCGAAGAGTTGCCGGCGGACCCGTTCTACCGGGAATTCTGGATCGCACGGCACTTCGACATCCTCGCCGAGCGTCGCGGCCCGCTGCTGGCGGCGGCCGTCGAGAACGGACCGGGTCCGCAGTTGGCATCGGCGCCGGTGCAGGTGGCGGCCCCGGACCCCGCCGTTCCCGGTAGGTTGCGCGAGCTCCCGGCGTACGACGGACTCACCGTCGATCAGCAGCGCCGGATCGTCGCGATCGTCGGAGGCGTCACCGCGAACGACGCAGTACTCCTGGACGGGCTCCGGCCGCTGCTCGAGAGCCCGGGCCTGCGGGCGCTCGACGCAGAGGCGTTGCTGGCGGAGATCGAGAGCTGGGACGGTCTCGGGTACGGCGAGGTCTTCGGCAGGGGACCGGCGTTGGACGTGGTGGTCGCCGGGGCGCCGCTGCTCCCGGACGGGCAGCCGACGTACCCGATGACCTGGGACGAGGCGACGGATCTGAAGGTGCTCCCGACGACGGTGCGCAGGTTGAGCAGCGGGGGTGTTGCCGGATCCGTTGCGTCGCTTGGCGAGCACTCCGGGGTGTTCCTGGTCGACGGGCCGGACGGCCGGGAGTGGGCCGTGAAGCTCTGGCCGAGTGGGCGGTACGACAAGCAGATCATGACCGAGCTGGAGGGCCAGCGTGGTGCGGCGCTGACCGGGTACGGGCCGGAGCTGTACGGGCTGGTCAAGGCGACGATCGGCGGGCGGGAGTACGCCGGTGTCGCGATGGAGCCGGTGCCGGGCGGGTTCACCAGCACCAGCAGTCTCGACCCCGGGGTGATCGCGGAGACGGACCGGTGGCGCGCGGCCGTCACGTTCGACACCGTCCGGCAGCTCGACGACTACCTGCACCGGCTGCTGGAGGTGGACTACCACGTCCGGCTCGACCTCCAGTGCTTCGTCGACGGCACCGGAACTCTGCACCCGATCGACTTCGAGTTCGTCCGCCGGCTGCCGGCCGACCCGGCGGCCCGCGCCACCGCGATCGAGGAACACGGCCTGGGCTCGTACGTCGCCCGCAGCGTCCGCGACAACCTGCTGACCGCCGCGATCGAAAACGCCCGGGCAAAGGCGGAGCAGACCGGTCGCTCCCGACTGCAAACGAAGACACCACTGCACGACGAGGCGCCGGCCACCCCGAACGGGATGACGGGGGACGGTGCGCGGCGGGTGGTGGAGGCGGTGGCGCGGGAGCTGCGGCTGCCGCGTGGCATCAGGCTGAAGTTCGTCATCGACGTGGACACTCCGACGTTGGTTCGGAAGTACGGGATCGGACCCGCCGACGGACCGCGCCCGGGCTACTTCCGGATGGAGGGCGGGACTGGCGTGGTCTACGTGTCCGCTCGTGATCACCTGACCGCGAGCGACGTCAGAGCGACCGTCTGGCACGAGGTGGTCGGGCACTACGGCTGGCGGTTGTTCAGCCCGGAGCAGCGGGCGCAGACACTGGCCGAGGTACACGCGCTCCGCAGCCTCGCCCCGGAACTGTCGGCGCGGATCGAGGACCTGTACAAGGACGAGCCGGCCGACATCCGCGACGAGGAGTTCCTCGCCGCGCTGGCCGAGGGCGGCGTACCGAAGCGGATCCTGCGCCCGTGGAACCGCCTGCTGACCACGAGCATCGGCGACCTCTTCCGCAAGCTGCACATCATCACCGACGAACAGCTCGACAACGCCCGCCGCAACAACGAACTCGAGCCGCTCTACAAGATCCTCCGGTCCCTGGTCCGCGCCGTACGCCGGAACCGGCCGGTGTACGACGCCTCGGCGGCCGTCGTCCGCACCCGCACCAACCAGCCTGGGCCGAACATCTCGCGGATCCGCCCGGCGCGAGCGAACAAGTACGACGGCGGTGGTCTGCCCGCGTTCACCGCCGGACTGGTGGAGTCGTCGTACGACGACCTCCTGAACGGCACCGCCGACGACCAGGCGCTCGCCGCGGTGCTGTCAACCGGCACCGTCAAGCGGTTCCTGGTAGACGCAGCGGACGAGAACCACTTCGAGATCGAAGGCGCCCGCCTGGCACCGCACCACCTCGCGGTGATGGTCGACTTCTACCGCGACGTGTCGATCGTGCTCGACGGCGCCCCGCGCGACCTCGCCCAGCGACTCGCGAACATCATGGGCGTCGACATCACGATCCGTACGGCGAACGGCTGGCAGGTCCTGCACCCGAAGCCGGAGCCGCAGCGCGAAGGCACCGTCGAGCTCCGTCCGGACGGTACCTACCTGGTACGGACGCCCGCGCACCCGGACGGCGTACTGATCGAAGACGTCGAGCCGCACCTCGGCCGGCTGCTCGGGATCGGCGGGTCGAAGGCGGCGTTCGCGTTCTACGACAAGGTCGTGCTGATCGCGCTGCCGACGGTCGAGGTGTCGCTCTTCACCCAGCTCGACCGGCTCGAAGGGCTGCTGGATAAGCCGGGAGCGGCGGACGTGATCGCTCCGCTGCACTACACGACGGTGTTCGGGCGGGACGTGTTCGTGGCCGACCGGTTCCCGCGGATCAGCCGCGACGTGTGGGTCAGCGTCCCGGACTTCGCCGCACCGGACGCGCTCCGCCCGACGCAGGCCTCGCTCGACAGCCTGCTCGCGATCCGCGAGTTCTTCGTCGCGAACAACCTGATGATCGGCGACCTGCAGTTCGGTATCGACCGGGACGGCCGGTTCTGGGTGTACGACGTCGGCCGCGTCCGCCCGCTCGCGTACGACCTGCCCGCGGGCACTAACGTGGACATGTTCGCGAAGGCGAACCCGCTCGAGGTCGTCGACGCCTGGATCGCCTGGGCGGCGGCCGGGCACACATTCACCCCGAACGGCCGGCCCCGCAGATCCCCAGCGCCGCGCGCAGACCTGCAACCTCCGTCGTACGACTGGAACACCGCGACCCCGGACCACTCGCCCGCGCAGCTCTACCCGGACACACCGGAAGCTCGTGAACGCGTAGCCGCGGAGCTGGAACGCGCGTACGTCGCCGCCCGCACCGGCTACGGCCCGGTCCCGGTCGGTCTGGTCAGGACAGAGCTCGACGGCGCGCCGTACGTCGGGTTCGCCGTGCAGCCGGTCGATCCCGCAGTACACACCGAGGCGGTCACGCTCGACACCGTCTACCAGCTGCACGAGTACGTACGCCGGTTGCATGCCCTCGGCTACTACCCAGCGGGCGAGCTGCAAGGGGCCGTCGACGTACACGGCACCTTCCACGCCGTCGACTCGATCGGAATCGAACCTCTGCCGGGCGACGCGGAGTTCGCCGATCAATTGCTGCAGGCAGCGTTCGACAACGTGAAGCGTGCCGTCGGCAACGAAACCGGCCGGGACCGGCGGGTGCACCGGGATCAGCCGCGCGGTGGTGCCGGCAGCATCTATCGCAGCAACTTCCGCGGCGACGGCCGTCGCAAGCAGAACCCTGCCGCCGTCTGGGCGGCCGCCGAGCAGGCGCTGCCGCAGATCGCCGCCGCGGTCGGATCGGTGCGCAGCGACGTACGGGCGATCGCCCTCGACGCGAACCGGATCACGATCACCTTCTGGCGCAAGCCGGACCTCACCCTCGAGCTGAGCGTTTCCGGCGACTTCACGAACGCCGGGCCGATCCGCTGGGAACGGACCGCCGAGTCCATGCACTGGGCCCGGATCACGCTGTCCCCGCGGACCCGCGACGAGGTCGTCGGCCGCGCGATCACCAACGCGCTCGCCGGCATCGTCGCGGCACACGACGGCGCGACGCCGGACGCGCACGCCGAGGTCGCGCGGCACGCCGAGGTGGGTTACCTGGTCGGCCGGGTGGAACGCGGCGAGTCGCGGTACCACTTCCGCAAGGAACTCCGGATCCTGCTGCACCACCTGGGCAAAGCCGGCAGCGACCTCCCACCCGCTCTCCAGCAGCGCGTCGCGGCCGTGCTGCGTCGTGGCGCGATCGGCACATGGGTGGTGGAGAAGGCCACCCCGAAACTCAACGAGCTGGAGGACGGCTGGACCGACCCGGCCGCGTTCCGTCCGGCGCAGCTGCCGGCGCTCGACACCAGTCAGCCGTTCGCGCAGGATCCGGCCGTGGATCGCTTTGTGCACGGGCTGTTCCAGCACTTCGCGAAGCAACCGGACACGTCGCCCGAGCCCGGTCATTCGGTGAGCCGGCTGACGGTACTCCGCGAGCAGCCGATGCTGCGGCAGTTCGTCAACTGGCACGGCCCGGTCAAGGCCGCCGAGCTCGGCAAGCTGGACCCGAGCCAGTTCGCAGCCCAGCTCAACGCCTCCGACCGGCAGTCCGTCGCGGCGGCGTTCGCCCGTCTCCGCAGCCTGCTCCAGCAACGCGAGACCGCGACGTCCGTACGGCGCCGTCGTACCGCGGCTCGGCAGTTCTCCGAGCTGGCCCACGCGCTCGGGGTGGCGACGCACGACGACCTCCGCTCCGCGCTGCCACACGACCTCGCGGCCGCGGTCGCCGACCTGGAGCCCAGCCTGCTCCAGCGGGCCAACCGATCCGTCGACGGCGGCGCCAAGTCCATGCCCGGACTACGCGCCGACCTCATCCTCGGATTCTTGGAGACCGTCCCGGCCGGCATGGCGTCCGCCGCGGTGCTCGCGGGCAACGGCCGGGTCGGTCTCGCCGCCGCGGTACTGATGGGCGCCGTCGCACTCTCCCCGGTGCGCACGATCGCCAACCGGTACGTCGAATCCCGCGAGGAGCAGGTGAAGTCCGACCGCCGGACCTACCGCCGCGCCCTCGACGAGCAAGCGCGCGAACCGCAACGCGCCGTCCTCGGGAACGCCGTTCGGACCGCCTATCAGAAGGTCCTGTCCGCGGCCGGCGTACCGAGCAGTCCGCGCCCGGTGCCGCGCGCGGACCTGCCTGTCCCGGAGAAGAAGGCGCCGGCGCTGACCACGCCGTGGTGGTCGTTCCCAGTGCGCAGTTCGATCCCGATCGCGGCCGCGGCGATCCCGATGACGTTCGTCGTATCGCCGGTGGTCGTCGGCGCCACGGTCGGCCTGGCGGTCGCGGTCGTCAGCTCCACCCAGTACCTGTTCGCCCGGCATCAGGCGACGCTGGACGACGAACGCCGTACCCGTGACTACGAGTGGCGGAGCTGGCGGCAACTGGTCGAGGAGATCCGCGGTACCGCCGACCAGCTCGTCCGGTTGCGGGCCCTCGGCAACCAACTCGGTGAGCCGGGCGTCACGGTCCCGGCCTTCGACTTCGAGGCGCCGACGGATCACACCGGCCGTGGCGTGGTCCCGGCCAAGCCGTACTTCGCCGGCCGCGAGCTGCCGCTCGGCACGGTACCGATGGCGCACCGCGTCACCAGCGTGTACCTCCAGCAGCAGCTCGACGCGGCGCCGACAGCCGTACTGGAGGCGCTGTCCCGGCTCGGGACGATCGGTGCCGTGTCCGGACTCGTCGAGGCGTTCCACGCCGAGGCTAACCGGAACGCGTTCGACCGCCGGATGCACAACTGGCTGGACCTGCTCCGGCTCGCGGTCCAGGCCTGTACGGACGAGATCAACGATCCGCTGCTCGCCCGGCTGGACGCGCTGCTGGCCGAGGCATCCGAGGGGACGGTGCCGATCCCGGTGCTCCCGCCGTGGTCTCCTGTCCTGCATCCCGACCGCGAGGCCACGACACCGCGGCGCTGGTACGCCGTCGGCGCGTTCGCGATCGGGGCCTCCGGCATCGGCGTGGCCAGCTCGATGGTGTACGCCTTCCACCTCGATCCGCTCTACCTCTGGCAGGCCACGTTCGCCGGCGTCGTGCTGCCGGTCAGCTTCTACGCGAAGTACCTGCGCCGGCGGATGCGGGTCAAGGCGGACATGGCCGAGCGGGACCGCGGTGCCGAGAAGCGTGCCGCCGACGAGCTCGACCGGGATCGCGCCACCGCCGCCGACGCCGCGCACGAGGTCGACCGGATCGAGGACGCCGTCGCCGGACAGACACCGCGGACCCGGCCGGCGCCGACCAGCGAACTGACCGCGTTCATCGCGTTCGAGCGCCGTGAGGACCGCGGCTCCGCCGAACTCAGCCGCCTGCTGATCAAGCTCGGAAAGCTGGACGCCGAGTGGCACCGGCTTCTGCCGGGGTACGACGAGCTGCACGAACTCACCGACGTACTCGTGGCGATCTCCACCACGCTGTCGCAGTACGCCGACGCGCTGCACAAGCTCGGCGTCGACCCGCACCTGAGGCTCGCGGGCCCGCAGGACCGTCCGGTCAGCGACTCGGTGCTGCACCACGACCCGGTGCACGCGCGGATCCTCTCGGACCGCACCTGGACCTCGAGCGCTCCTGCCGAGGACGCGGCCCTGATCGCCGCCAAGATCCACCTCGCCACCGGCAACCGGTACGGCCCGTTCTCGCTCTCGCAGATCAAGGCACAGGCGACGACCGGCAAGCTCCTGCTCGACATCGCCGCAGACCTGGTCGCCGATGCAGAACGCCGCCGCGGGCCGTCCCGGTCCGCCGACAGCCGAGCGCTGAAGGCCCGTGTGGACTTCCTGCGCAGCCTGACCGCGGACCGGGCGCGGGCGATCCCGGCACGCCTCCTCCAGCAGCAACAGATCCCGATCGACTGGCCGACGTACGCGCGGATGCGGATCAACGCGATCCAGCAACAGCGCAGCGAACTCACCGAACGGGCCGCCGCCCGCACCGAGAGCGCGGCCGAAACGAAGGACAAGGACAAGGAAGCCCGGCACACGGCGATCGCCGCAGCCTGTGCGGCGGCCGCGGACCAAGGCGAACGGGCACGCCTTGCGTGGCAGGCGTTCCGCACCAGCAAAACACCCGCCACGCTGGCGATCGCCCAGCAGGCGGAGGCGCTGTATCAGCAGCGGCTCGCAGAGAGTCTGCCGTCGAAGGACGTGCTGCAGACCGCGATCGTCTCCGGCGACCTCCCGCACCTGACCGCACTCGCCGACGAGCTGAACTCCGCGCTTGCGCAAGCAGGCAAGGAGTTCCGGTTCACGCCCGAGCTGCTGCACCGCACGCTGCGGGCGGAGACGCGCCGGCTGCTGTCGCCCGGCGGGCTGGTCCTGACAGTCGGCAACGACCCGCAGGCGGACGTCAGCGAGCTGGTCCAGTTCGAGCTGGTTCTCGATCCGAGCCAGTTGCGGGAGGTACTGAACCACCCGGTCACGTTCGAGGAGGGTCAGCTCGGCCAGATCGTGCAGGGTGGCACCAGCATCGGTACGACGACCACCACGACGTACGGCGCGAACGGCGCACTGAAGCTCGGCACCGCACTGGCCGGACTGCCGGACCACAACCCGGTGAAGGCGGTGTCGACGGTCGTCTCGCCGAGTATCGAGTACGCGAAGCACACCGGCCTGAGCGTGACCGGCGGCGCGACGGAGTACGGACTCCCCGGCGCGGTCGACGTGATCCAGGGCGAGATCCTCCGGTTCCGCGCGAGCCGGCCGCGCTGGACCTGGCGGATGCGGACGTCCGCGGTCGGCGCCTGGTCGGAGCAGCGCGTGGTCGCCGGCCGAGAGACGCTCGACCTCGGGATCAGCCACGCGTACACGGTCGGCGCGCCGACGGACACGGTGACGATCGAGGACCTCGGCGGCACCCGCGGTACGGCGTTGCCCGAGCATGCCGCATCCCGCGTCGACGGGCTGAACGACCTGGCCGACCGGGCGATTGCTGGCCTGCGGCAACGACTGAAGAAGCTCGACCGGATCGGTCACGACCAGCTCCGGAGCATGCTCACCGACGACGTACCGGGCCGGCTCGCGCAGACCACCCGTCCGGGCGGCCTGATCCGGCCGATCACCACCGACGGTCGCGTCGTCGCGTACGCACAGCTCGAGACCGTCGTGGTGTGGGAGCAGACGACGATGCTGGGCGACAGTTCGAAGGACCACAAGGTCGAGCGGCTCCGGGTCGGCTTCTCGGGTACGTCGGGAAGCCAGACCACCTCGGCCGGGCAGTCGTACGCGATCTCGGCCGGCGGTACGGCGATCCACGACGTGCTCGGCACGCCCTGGGACGTCGGGGCGAGCGGCAAGGCGGGGCTCAGTACCGGGTCCGACGTCACCGCGAGCACCGGCGACCTGGCGATCCACCCGAGCGTGCAGCGGGTCCAGCCGACCGTCGGCGTGAAGCTCCGGCTGGTGCATCGCCTGACGATCCACCGCGTCGACGAGCGCGACAGCTTCACGCTGAGGACCGAGGGCGACGCCGTACTGCGGATGCCCGAGAACGACGCGTTCCGCTACGGGCTTCCCGTTCCGGCGGCCGCGATCGTCCGGGGCGAGGACGGGCAACCGAAGTACGGCAAGGACAAACGGTTGCTGCTGCGCGGTGATCCCGAGCCGCAGGAGAAGGCGTACAAGCTCCCGGCCTGGATGCAGGCGATCCGGGGCGCGGGGCCTGCGCTCGTCCAGGAACTCAGTGGTGCCGACAAGGTGCTGAAGGACTTCCTCGACCACCTGGCCACGAAGGGGCTGATCCCGAACGGCGAGCTCGGCGGCAAGAACCCGGCGCTGGTCGCGAGCCAGCTGGCGAACCTCGAACGGGTCCGCGAGCAACTGTCGCGTCATCGCCTGGAGACCGGCTACGACCTCGCGGCCCAGGAAGGCATCCTGTTCCAGCTCGACCTGCACCGGCCCGGCCGGCTGCCGGAGCAGCACACGTACCGGATCAAGATCTACCCGGAGACGGCGAAGGCCGAGTTCCTCGGACTGACCGAAGGCCAGACCGTGGTCAACCTGGACATCGGCTCGAACAGCACCGGCAAGTCCGGCGGCTGGTCGCACAGCCTGCCCTGGCAGTTCCGGGGCGGCCTCAGCAACAAGGCGAAGGTGGGAACGACCCCCGACGGCGGGGTGACGCGCGGGCGGTCGGCACTCGGCCGGTTCGTCAGCTGGGCAACCGGAAGCACCGTGAACCGGGTGTCGCTGACCGAGAGCACCGCGAAGGTCGCCGTCTTCGACGTACCGCACACGATCGTCGTCACCGACCTGACCGACGAGTCCACGCCGATCGCCGTCGCCGACGGAACGGCCCGGATCTCGATCGACAGCGAGTTCTGCGCCGGCGACACCGCACCGGTGCCGGCGATCGCCGACCAGGTCGATCCGTTGCTGTTGCGCTCGGCAACTTTCCAGGCGGTCGACATCGGTGACCCGGTCGGCCGGCTGCTGAAGGTCCTGCCGCAGCTCGCCCGCGCGGACAGCTCGGCGTTGCACCACCTCAGCGCGTTCCTGAACCCGCGCAACCTGGCGGCGCGGCCCGAGCTGCTGGTCGCGCCGTACCGGACCGGCCTGCTCGTCACACCGGTGCCGTCGACGCCCGGACAGGCCGTCGCGCAGGGCCGCATCACCACGGGCCGCGCGAAGCTGACGGTCACCTCGGCGCTGCGGAACCTCCGGTACGTCGGCTTCGGCAGCCCGGTGAACGGCGAGATCAACCTGACCCTCGGCAGCACCACCCTCACCACCGGTACGTCGACCGGCCGGTCCGTCACGGCCGGCTTCAGCGACGGAATGGCCGAGGCGGACGGATCGTCGTACGGCGGATCGTTCAGCGGGAGCCGCTCGGTGAACGGATCGGCGAGCCGGACCGAGACGCAGATCGGCGGCATCGAGCGGCTGATCATCCGCAACGGCCAGCAGTACCAGTTCTGGGCCGATCTCGCGGTCGTCGCGGAACTGGAGGAGGCCGGCGCGAAGCCGCAACAGGTTGCGGTGGGCAACGGCGGGCTGATGCTGACGATGCCGGAGCCCGACGTACTGCGGCTGTACGGCCGCGATCAGCTCGACCTTCCGGAGCAGAAGGTTGCCGACGTCATCGACCGCCTCCGTGAAGGCAAGCTGACGCTCGACCGGCGGACGGCGGTGTCGGTGATCCATCGGTACGTCCTCGAGGTTCGTCCCCAGGACGTGGCGCCGCTGATCCACCAGCTGACCGGCGCGGAGAACCCCCGGCTGGCGCAGCTGCTGCCCAAGGCGAAGGCGCTCGCCGAGCAGCGCGCCGACATCACGCTGCCGCAGTACTACGACAGCACGATGGGCGCGGCGATGATCGACAGCTCGTCGGTCCGCGCTCCGGACGGCACCGAGTCCGACCTGTACCGCGAGGTGCTCGCCGCACTCGACGAGTACACACTCGAGGATCCAGTACTCTCCGCGGGGTTGCGCGGCGACCTGGCCGGTCTGCGCTGGCACGGGCACATCGACGATCTGCTCAGCCCCAGCGGGTTCGTCACCGAGTACCCGACCGCCGACGGGCGGCGCGTGAAGGTGCGGAGCACGCTGCGCTACACGGGCAAGTTCACGATGGACCGGCTGCCGGCCGCGGAGCCCAACGCGAACGCGCTCACGATCCTGCAGGTCTACAACTACCTCGAGCTGAGTCGCGGCGTCACCAGTACGACGTCGTACGGCGGTGAGATCGACGGCTCGCTCACCGAAGGGGCGCCGCACAAGGCCGGCATCGGCACCGACCTCAGTACGTCGACCAGCGTGTCGAGCACCGATCAGAACACCCGGATCACCCGGGCGCTGTGGGATCGGACCATGCGGGTGACGCGCGGTTTCGAGCTGACCGTGCAGATCGACGACTCGGTGTCCCGCAAGCTCACCGGCGAGCTGACGTTCCTGGTGCCGCCGTCGATCATCAACGCTCAGCCGGAGCAGGGTCCTGCCGACGGTCGCACGGTCACGCTACCCCGCGGCGCGGTCGCCGAGGGGACGACGGCGGACGGGCTGTTCGACACCGTCCACGAACGGCTGGGCAGGCCGGACATGCTCACCCAGGCGGGCGTGGCACTGCATCAGACAACGTTGGAGAACGTCCTGTCGGCCGCGACCCGGATGGCCGCGTTCGAACGGATCGCGTCCGCTGACGGCTACGCGGCGGTGCGGCTGCCGGTGCCGGGCCACCGGTCCCGCACGGTCGCCGTCCACGTCCGGGCCGAGCTGTCCGGGATGTTGCTGGTCGTCGAGGACAACACCCAGCTGGCCCAGATCGACCGGGAGCAGCACAGCACTCAGCTGACGACGAGCAGCACGCATCTGCTGCCCGCCGCCGGATCGTACGGATCCGCGAACCCGGGCGGTGTCGTCGACCTCGGCCTGTCCGGCGGCGAGCAGGCCACCGAGAAGGTCAGCGACGGCACCGGGGGCCGGAACGAGACGTCGATGTACGAACGCGGCCCGGTCGTGACGGTGCGGGTCGACGTCAGGTACCACCTCACGTACACCCGTCTCCACCCCAGCCGCACCGGCCGCCCGGACACCGCGGTCGTGCCCGGTACGGCGTACCTGACCATGCATCGCCACGAGTACGAGGCGATGCTCGATCGCCGGCGTCAGCTCGGCCAGGACGGGTTGCGGCCGAGGTAGGCGACGATGCCGTCGAGCGTGTCGTCGCCGGACCACGGGATGTCCACCGCGAACGCTGCGCCTGGAGTGACTCGTAGGTCGCCGGGCGGGACGATCTGGGCCAGGGTGTGGGCCGCCTCGAGGACCTCCGGGCTGAAGGACACCGTCGTACCGAGGGACTTCGCGACATCCCAGCTGTGCACGACGTAGTCGATGAAGTGGAAGCTGATCGCCTGCGCGCCCGGGAAGTCGGCGCCGAACTCCGCGAGCGGGAACGTCCGCTCCGCCACACCGGGCTGCGCGAACGCGTCCAGCACGTGCTCGGCGGACTCGGCGTACGCCTTCACCGGGTCGTCGCCCAGGTCGCGGAGCTTCCAGATCGCCGGGTCGTCCTCGCCGCGGGAGGCGGCCGCGAATCCGTAGTGCTGGGTGGCCATGTGGGCGAGCAGGCCGTAGAGCGTCCAGGCCCGGCAGGGCGTCGGCCTGGACAGGTCGGCCGCGGTCGCGGTGCCGACGAGCTCGATGCTGGTCCGGACGGCGGTGGCGTCCAACGGAAGGTAGTCAATAGTAGGCATGCGCATATCGTAAGCTCTCGCATATGATTGCGCCAGTGTTACCTTTTCGGGCATGGCAAGCGAGCGCCCCGACCTGGCAGCGATGCTGTACCCGCTGGTGCGGGAACTGATCGCGATCGAGCTGCCGATCCTCGCCGGGCACGAAGTCTCGATGTGGGGCTACTCGGTGCTCGCCGCGCTCGACGACACCCCGGTCCGGACCCAGGCGGCACTCGCGACGGCGATCGGCGCGGACAAGTCCCGGATCATCGGCACCCTCGACGAGTTGCAACAGGCCGGCCTGATCGAGCGCACCCCGGACCCCGACGACCGGCGCGTCCGGCTGCTGTCGATCACCCCGCGGGGCCGGACCGTTCGCCGTGCCATCCGCAAGGACATCCAGTCCGCCGAGCTCCAGGTCCTCGACAGCCTCCCGGCGGCCGACCGCAAGACGTTCCTCCGGCTCCTGCAGCAACTGCACACCTCCCGCTGACGATGGAGGGCGTTCACCCGCTCGGGTGATCCGGGGAATGGTTTCCGTCGAAAGACTGGCGGTATGCGACGAGCGGTGGTGGTGTGGGCGGCGGCGTACGGCGCCCTGCGGATCTGGTACGCGACCAGCCATGCGCCGGCCTGGAAGCTCCCCGGCGACGATCTGCTGATCCCGGGATGGGTCGCGGTGGCCGGCTGCGTGGTGACCGCGCTCGCCGTGATCCGGATCCGCCCGCGGTTGCTGTGGGTACTCGCGGCGGGCTGGCTCGCGGCGGCCGCGTTCATCCTGCTCGACGGGGTCGCCGCCGTACTCCCGGGCCTCGGCATCCCGTTCGACGTCCTCGGGATGCTCAGTCGCCTTGGGGCGGTCTCGGGCGCCGTACTGCTCGGTCTGCTCGCCCGCTCGCACCAGCCGGCGGCGACTCCCTGGCCACCGTGGATCTCGACCGTGGGCGCCTGCCTCGCCACCGCCGGATGCCTCACCCGGCTCGGGGCGCAGGCGGTCGTCGGCTTCGAGAAGACGCCGTACGGCAACAGCCTGTCGCTGCTGCTCTTCGAAGGCGGGTTCGTGCTCGCCGGGACGTTGCTGCCGTTCCTGCTCGTGCATCGGCTCGGGCGGTGGTTCCCGCGGTGGCTCCTGCTGCTGCCCGGATACGCGATCGGTTGCGGCATCACGGCGTACTTCGGGGTCGGACTGATCCAGATGATCGCCAACGCGGTCCAAGGGCAACCGGTGTTCGGCGATGTCGCGCTCGGGCTGCCGGACAGCTTCTTCTGGGTCGCGGTCCCGGCGTACCTGGTCTGGGGTGTCGGGTTGACCGTCGCAGCCCGCGGTTACCAACTCGCGACCCGGAAGGCAAACGATTCGGTATGTGATCTTCAAATCACTCAGCGTTGAACCAAGTAGAGCGTTCAATCGTTCGAACCAGGCACAGACACCAACCCCGCCCCGAGGAGTGAGGCCCTGTGCAGGTGCTCGAGCGTTTTCAGAAAGAAGTAACAGGAGTTTTCCGGATCGTCGTCGGATTCCTGTTCGCCAGCCACGGTGCCGCGGCGCTGTTCGGCGTACTCGGCGTCGAGAAGGCCGGCCTGCTGGTCTGGCCGTCCTGGTGGGCGTCGCTGATCCAGACGGCCGGCGGCGCACTGGTGATGATCGGCCTCGGCACCCGGTACGCCGCGCTGCTCTGCTCCGGGTCGATGGCGTACGCGTACTTCAGCGTCCACCAGGCGGGCGCTTTGCTGCCTGTGCAGAATGGTGGCGAGAAGGCGGCGCTGTTCTGCTTCGCCTTCCTGCTGATCGCTTTCCTGGGCAACGGTGCCTGGTCCGTGGAGCGGCCGGCCAAGGTGACCGTGCAGACAACAGCGTCCCGCTAGGGATGATCGACAGGGCAGGAGCGCCGATGGCCGACGACCGGGCGACGCTGCTGCGTGAGCTGCACGACGTGCACGCTCCCGCGCTGTGGCGGTTCGTCGTCCGGCTGACCGGCGACGACCGGCTGGCCGAGGACGTCGTCCAGGAGACCCTGCTCCGGGCGTGGCGGCGGCCGAACATCCTCGCCGAGGACGAGCCGGGCGCCCGCGCCTGGCTGTTCACGGTGGCCCGCAACCTGGTCATCGACGACCGCCGCAGCGCCCGGGTCAGCCGGGAGGTCGCCAGCGACGACCTCCCGGAGAACCCGAGCGCCGACCACGCGAACGCCGTACTGGACGCCTGGCTGGTGGCCGAATCGCTGGCCCAGCTGTCCGAGGAACATCGGCAGGTGATCGTCCGCGCGTACTACGGCCGCCGGACGGTCACCGACATCGCCGAGGAGCTGGACATCCCGTCGGGCACCGTGAAGTCACGGCTGCACTACGGGCTGCGAGCCCTCAAGCTCGCACTGCAGGAGAAGGGGGTCACGAGTCAATGACCGACCCGTACCGTGAGTGGGACGCGGCGTACCTGCTCGGCGCGCTGTCGGCGAAGGACCGGCACGTGTACGAGGAGCATCTGCACGACTGTGCCGAATGCTCGGTCGCCGTCGCGTCCCTGGCCGGCGTACCCGGGATGCTGGCCGCGCTGCCGGCCGAACGGGCGCTGGCCACCGTCACCACCGAGCCACCGAACCTGCTGCCGGGTCTGACCCGCAGCGTTCAGCGCGACCGGCGACGGCAGCGGATCCGGTACGGCGCACTGGCCTCCGCGATCGCGGTCGCCGCGGCGGTCGTCGGCGCGGTGGTCGCGATCCCGTTGACCAAGGACGACCCCAAGGGCGACTACGTCGTACTGTCCCAGACCGTGTCCAGCAAGCTGTCCGCGGACGCCCGGCTGGTGCCGGAGCCGTGGGGTACGACGATCGAGATCAGCTGCAAGTACGACGAACTCGCGACGCCGAGCGAACGCTCCCGCGGGTACGAACTGTTCGTCACCGACACGTCCGGGAAGGTCCAGCTGATCGCGAGCTGGACCTCCGCGCCCGGCACCACGGTCAAACCGGCCGCCACCACCAAGCTGAAGCGCGACCAGATCCAGGCGCTGGACATCCGCAGCTCCGAGACCGGACGGGTGTTGCTCGCGGTTCGGTTCTGAGCACGAATGAACACGGCTGATCGGGGCACAGAAGGGGCACGAACGGCGGATCGCTCGAGCGGCCGTCGATCCAGACCCCGGTGTTCAGGGACGTGCGCCGGGGTCGCCGCCTTTCCTGATCGAACGGTCGTGATCGAACTGAAGAAAGTTCCGGTTCGGCTGTAACGCTCGCCTCGTCACTGGCGATACACCGTGTGTAACGCCACTGAGGATCCCGCCCCAGGTCGTCCGCCCGAAGGGCCTGGGCCGGGATTCTCGATGCGTATGAGGCGCCCGCAGCGTTACGTACGAAGGCCCCCGGTGAGATCACCGAGGGCCTTCGCGCTGCGTACCCTCCCTAGGACGCTTGCTCAGTCGGGCCGTCCGACGGCGGCAGTGCGATCCGGTCCGCCGGCAGGCGTTCCGTCCGCTCGTTCCCGTCGTCGCCCTCGTACTGCACCAGAGCGGTCCATCCCGATTCCTCGTTGTCGCGGCCGATCAGCCAGCCGCGGCGCCACGTGCCGTCCACGCGGACGACGACATGGCTGGGCAGAGGGAGTCGGGACACCAGATCGGTGCCGGGCTCGAACTCAGTCATGGCCGAAGGCTAGGGGCAATCCGGTCGCGGCGCCTCTTGAAAGCGTGTTCCGTCATACCTTTCTCAGACTCCGGACTCGAGTCCAAACGCTTGTACTGCGCCGTGCACCTTCAGCGCGCGGCCGCCCGGGATGTGGGTGACCCAGCCCTCCCGCAACGCGTGCGCGCACAATGCGGCGCCGACCGCACCGGCCAGATGCGGGCGGCGTTCGGTCACGTCCAGGCAGGACCGGACGGCCGGGCGGCCCCGGCGTACGTCGAGCTCGATGCCGAGATTCCGCAACCAGGTTTGGCCTTCCGGCGTCAGCGCGATCCCTTCGGACCAGTCGATCAGGCCGCGCTCGGTCATCGCGTCGGCGAGCGCGACCCCGAGCTTCCCGGCCAGGTGGTCGTAGCAGGTCCGGGCCCGCGCGAACGCGTCCCGCTTGCTCACCGCCGACAAGCTGTTCGCGACCTCGGTACGCCGGGGCGCCAGCGCCGCGAGCCCCTCGATCAGCTCGGCGGTGTCCGGTCCGGCGAGCTTCACGTACCGGTGCCGGCCCTGCCGTACCTCGGTCAGCAGCCCGCCGTTCACCAGCAGATTGAGGTGCTCGCTGATCGTCGGCCGCGACACCTTCGCCAGCCGGGCCAGCTCACTCGCGGTCCACGCCCGCCCGTCGAGCAACGCCAGACACACGGACGCCCGGGTCCCGTCCGCCAGCATCCGCGCCCAGCCGGCCAGCTCGTCACCCTCGGCAGTCATACCGCCATCATGCCGCCCCGACGGTTAGGCCCCCGCCGAACGGTTCCGTACCTAGCGTCGATCCTCATGACCCACCTGACGATCGAACCTTCCATCCTGTACGTCGGAACGCCGGTCGCCCTGCTCAGCACGCTGAACGAGGACGGCACCGCCAACCTCGCGCCGATGTCGTCCGCGTGGGCGCTCGGCGACGTGGTGGTCCTCGGCGTCGGCGTCGGCGGCCAGACGGCAACCAACCTCCGGACCCGCCCGGAGGTGGTGATCAACTACCCCTCCCCTGACCAGTGGCAGGCCGTCGAACGCCTCGCCCCGTTGACCGCCGCCGATCCGATCCCGCCACACAAACAGGCCCGCTTCCACCACAACCGCCAGAAGTTCACCGCCGCCGCCCTCACCCCCACCCCGTCCGACCTGATCACCCCGCCTCGGGTAGCCGAGTGCCCCCTCCAGTTCGAGGCCACCGTCGTACAGGCCGATCTAGATGCCAAAGGCAACTTCCTGATCGCCCAAGCCCGAGTCCTGAGAGTCCACGCCGCCCCTCACCTGGTCATCCCCGGCACCTCCCACATCAACCCCGCCGCCTGGTCCCCCCTCATCTACAACTTCCGCCACTACTACCCCCTAGGCCCCGAACTAGGCGAATCCTTCCGCACCGAAACCCCAAGCCCCAAAGGCGTGTAAGCCTCACGCGGTACGTGGAGTGGCATGTGATCGACCCGCCGCCTGCCACGCAGGCACACCTGCTACACGCGCTCCCACCTGCACCCGCTGCGCGCGCTCCCACCCGCCCCCGGCTTAGCGCCGGATTGCCCGGCTGGCGCCGGGAGTTGCAAACTACCGCTCGCGAGCGACTGCTCAGCGGGCGCTGTCCGTAAAGACGGGCGCGCGCGAGTGGCGCGCGCCGGAGCGTGAATGGCGGACCTGGCGACGGCTGGGTGTGGATCCGGGAGATGTGCAGGAGGTTGCCGGTTCGATCAGATCGCCGTCAAGGAGGGTAAGAGGTGACGTCGTGAGCGAGGAGTTGACCACACGCCCCGCCTGCCACTTCACCACTCGCCGGTCACAGACCGAAATGAGCGCTCGCCGCCAACGTGCGCGTGACACGCACTCGGCGCCATCTTCGTCAGGAGGCCTGGCGGACGAACGGATCTCGTCAGCCTGTGCCAGCGGCCGACGCCGAGATGTACCGGTCAGCCCGAGCGAGACAACACCCCCTCCGCTCGGCCCTCCAGACCAACCTCCGGCAACTGCTCAGGTCACGCCGCCCCGGGCCTTCCAAGCCGTCAGAAGTCCACGCTGTTAACGCCCGGAACGGAAATCCCCAGTCACGTCCCGTACGGCTCAACCCACAACCCGCGGATTGGCTATCCAGGTTATGCGGCGCTACGCGTCGCTGGTCGGATCTTCCGCGTGACTGGTAACTCCCACGCAGAGCAGTGGCCGTCGATCGGCGACGTTTTGGGGCGTTTCGTATCCAAACAGGTGGCCTCTACTCACGGCTTGTTCTGCTTCCCCCGCTTTCACGCAGCTTCGACCCATCCCAGGACAAACGCAGAAGCGCCAAGAGCGATCCGGTCACTGGCGGAAACCAGTCGCTCGGGGGCAGCGACGCTGCAAAGGTTGGTGGCATGTTGCTGACACTGACCGGTTCGAGTTGTTCGGGCAAGACGACGCTGGCTCGTGCCTTGGGCGCCAGGCTGCATGGCCTGGTTATCCATGACCACGACGAGATCGGCGTACCGGAGGATGCGGACACACGTTGGCGACACCGCACGACAGAACTGTGGATCGGCCGAGCGTTGGAGTGTCAAAGCCGCGGGCTGGATCTTCTTCTGACCGGACAGTCGCCGCTCGGTGAGATTTTGGCTTCACCCTCCGCGCCGCTGCTCGACGGCATCGCGGTGTGTCTGGTGGATGTCGCAGATACCGAGAGGCGTCGGCGTCTCAGTTCACGCGACGGCGACCGGTGGCCGCCAGCAGTCGTTGATGCGTTCGTCGGTTGGAGTACCTGGCACCGTGGACACGCGGAAGATCCTCGCTACCGCCCAGACGTCATCATCGACGGCGGCTGGCCGGAGATGTTCTGGGATCGGTGGTCGGCATGGACCAAGGACGATCCCAGGTGGGACACCCAGTTACTCGACACCACTGGGCGATCAATAGCCCAATCGGTGGATGACTTGGAGCAGTGGATCACACAGCAACGCAGTGCTTGTCGGTCTGGGCGCAACCCTCGCACTGTCCAAAGGCGCCTCGTCTCCTCGCGGTTGGAGATCTCTCTACACAGCAGATCGTCCGATGCGCAGGCGACTGTCGTCCCGACAACATGAGTCGAGTGTCGACAGGTGGTGACGGTGCGCGTGCCAAACCGCCGTGCCGCGTGATCGGCCGATCCGGACGCCGGCCGAGCCCCGGCAGCGTGACTGTGAACAGCTCGTGGGGTCTAGGAACACGCCATAGCTTGTCCCCAGACCCCACGAGGTGTTCACAGGTCCGCAGGATGACCAACCTCCGCGCGCTGGAACTCAAGTTTGCGATCTCGGCGGACCTTCCGCTGTGGTCTCCCGGAGGGTCGTCCGGTGTGGTCGCCCCGGGGACATCGGGAGCCGGTCCGCTTCGGGCTGGATTTACTGCCGCGGGACGACGCCCGCGCCACTCACCACGCGTCGCCCTGCGAAGCGCGTCCGCCAAGCAGTCACTCGCGAGCGGCAGCTCGCAACTCCCGGCGCCGGCCGGGAACTGCCGACCCTGGGCCGGTGGGTGGGAGCGCGCAGAGCAGGTGCGGGAGGGAGCGCAGCGACCGGAGTACCTGCGTAGCACGCGGAAGGCGGACCACATCCGAACTCGAGCACCTGCTGGATCCCCGCCGAGTCGCGCGGTTCGCCCCATGCGCGCGGTTCGCCCCATGCGCGCGGTTCGCCACATGCGCGCGGTTCACCGTGTGCCCGTGGGTTACAGCAGGCGGAGGCGGTCGATTTCTTCGTCGTTGAGGACTACGTCCAGGGAGGACAGGACGTCGGGGAGGTCGGCTGGTGGGACTGGGCGTTCGGTGGTTTGGCCGTTGGGGTGTTCGGTGGTGAGGGTGTCGCCTACCAGGCGGCGTACCTCGCCTTCGGCTACTCGCATGACCACCGGGCGGCCGGTGAAGGGGGAGTTGGGGTGGGTGGAGACGTAGTGATGGTAGACCTCGTAGTCGATCGGCCGGACCGGTTCGTCGTTCGAGGCGTGCTGGGGGATCCAGCCGTCGGGCGTCTGCTTCGACAAGGTCCACACATCGCCGTCGTGGGTCAGGCGGTGGTCCCACCCGGCCTGGTCGACCACGACGCCGTCCTTCAGCGGCGTCGGATACAACTGCCCCGCTCCGAATCCCACATCCGCCAGGAACTCCTCCCCGTCGACCCCGACCTTCAACAGCGCATGCGTCCGCGGCCCGGACTTGTGCGGTTGTACCCGCGCAACCCGCCGTACGACGTCGAACCCGAGCTGTTCGAGCGCCGCCCCGAACAGCAACGCATGCTCGTAGCAGTACCCGCCCCGCTGCCGCCCGACCAGCTTCGCCTGGATCGCGTCCAGCGAGATCCCGGGATGCGTCCCGAGCACCACGTCGACGTTCTCGAACGGAATCGCCAGCACATGCGCCCGGTGCAAACTCCGCAACGCATCCGCCGACGGCGCAACCCGCGCATGCCCGATCCGCGCCAGGTAGGCGTCCAGGTCCAGCTTCTCGATGTCCCACATGGCGACTACCTCAACACCTCCAGCGCACTTGAGGTCAACCCTCACCAGGCCTGGGTAAGAGCGGTGCTGCTCGGGGTGAGGCGGTAGCCGGCGTGCGCCGAGAACTCGGCCGACAGCGCGAACCGGTCGCCGCGGACGATCGTGTGCCGCCATTCGACCGAACGGTTCTGGGCGCTGCCCTGGCGGACGATCGAGAAGACGGCAGCGTCCAAAGGGCAGTGCAGGATCTTGCGTTCGGCCGTGGTCGGCGTGACCGCGCGGATGTCCTCGCGGCCGTGATCCAGTACGACGCCCGTACGGTTCGCGAGTTCGTTGTACAGGCTGGTGTGGGTGAAGTCCGCGTCGAGCAACGGTTCCGCGAGGGCCGCGGGGAGCCAGACGCGGTCCAGCGCGAGCGGCTCGTCCCCGGCGTACCGGAGGCGTTCGAGGTACAGCAGCGGGATCGACTCCTCCAGGTCCAGGCGGGCCGCGACCACGCCGTCGGCGCGGACGTCGAGCGCCCGTACGACGCTGCGCTGCGGCAGGCCCGAGGCTTCGACCGAGGAGAACAGACTGTAGAGCGCGCCCATCGGCTGCCGGATCTCCGGCATCGCCGCGACCCGGGGCTGCCGGCCGCGCTCGGCGACGATCAGGCCGTCCGTGCGGAGCTGGACGAGGGCCTGCCGGACGGTGTGCCGGCTGACCGCGTACTCGTCGACCAGCGCGAGCTCGCCCGGGAACGCGTCGTCGAACTCCCCGGACCGCAGCCGCCGGACGAGGTCCGACTGCAGCTGCTTCCAGAGCGGCTCGCCGCCGCCTCGCTCAAGCTTGCGCACACGGGTTCCTTCCAGAGTTGCCAAATGTCCGGTCATCTCCTACCGTGAATGTACGTACATTTCTCGCAGGAGGGAACCGGCTAGTGGTGCAGCTCGAGGTTAGGACACCTCACTACCTGACCGCCGCTGTTCCCGTCCTCCGTCGCTTCGGTACGGCGTTGTCGCGGCGGCGCGGGCTCGCGATCGTGCTCGCGGTGACGGCCGTCGCCGTACCGCTCGGCCGGTTGGTTCCGATCGTCGGCGGCCCGGTGTTCGGCATCGTGCTCGGCGTTATCGCCGGCAGCGTGATCCCGGTCCTGCGCTCCGAGGTCTGGCGCCCGGGCTACGACTTCGCCTCGAAGACGCTGCTCCAGTTGTCCATCGTCGTACTCGGCACCGGGCTGTCGTTGCAGCAGGTGGCGCGGGTCGGCGTCTCGTCGCTGCCGGTGATGCTCGGCACGCTCGCGATCGCGCTCGGCGGCGCGTGGCTGTTCGGTCGCATCCTCGGCGTCCGCGGCGACACCCAGACCCTGATCGGCGTCGGTACGGCGATCTGCGGCGGCTCGGCGATCGCGGCGGCCACCGCGGCGATCGGCGCCAAGCGCTCCTCGGTCGCCTACGCGATGGCGACGATCTTCACCTTCAACATCGTCGCGGTATTGACGTTCCCGCCGCTCGGCCACCTGCTCGGGATGAGCTCGGAGGCGTTCGGCCTCTGGGCGGGTACGGCGGTCAACGACACGTCGTCGGTGGTCGCCGCCGGGTACGCGTACAGCCAGGCGGCCGGCGATCAGGCGATCGTCGTGAAGCTGACCCGGTCGCTGACGCTGATCCCGATCGTGCTGACGCTGGTCGCGCTGAAGATCCGCCGCGAGAACCGCGCGGCCCGGGCGCTCGACGCGACGTCGGACGGCTCCTATGCGGGCGCCACGGCCTCGATCCGCAAACCGTTGCCGTGGCGCAAACTCGTACCGCTGTTCCTGATCGGCTTCGTCGCCGCCGCGGGCCTCCGCTCGGCCGGCGCCGTACCGTCGAGCTGGCTGCCAACACTGACTCTCGTCGGCAGCACCCTGATCACCGCCGCACTGGCCGGGATCGGCCTGTCACTGCGCCCCCGCGAGCTCCGCGACGCAGGACCCAGGCCGCTCTTCCTGGGAGCGATCCTCTGGATCCTGGTCGCGGTCGGCAGCCTGCTGCTTCAGTCCTTCTCGTAAGCGGCCTTACGTTCCTGGATCGCCTTGATCCGCGGGACGTCGAGCTTGTTGCTGCGGTCGAAGTTGTAGATGCCGTTCTCTTCCTGGAACACGTCGGTCAGCTGCGTGTAGCAGTAGCCGAACATCAGCTCGTTGTCGAGCAGCGCGTCGATCAGGCCGGCGAAGCGGACGTAGAAGTCCTCCTCGGTCGCGACCCGCTGGCCGTAGCCCCAGGAGTCCGCGGAGTTCCCGCTCCTCCCGGCGGCGGCCTTCTCGGCGTTCCACCAGATGCCGCCGAACTCGCTGCAGAAGTACGGCTGGCCGTCGTACGCCAGGGAGAGCGGCTTGTCGTCCCGGGTGTTGCCGTACGGCTTGTCGTTGACGAGGTCCGCCATCTGCTTCGCGAACTCGGCCGGGTCCTGCTCGTAGTTGTGCGAGTCCCAGACGTCGGTCTCGGGGACGCGGTGGCTGTAGCCGGACGCGTCCAGCACCGGGCGGCTGGTGTCCGCGGCCTTGGTGGCCAGGAACATCGCGCGGGTGACGTCGTCGAGCTGGGTGATCCGGTCGTGCAGCAGCTGGTGCGTCTCGTTCAGCGGGCACCAGCCGACGATGCTCGGGTGGCTGTAGTCCCGCTCGACCGCCTCCAGCCATTGACCGACGTACGTCGCGGTCGGCTGCTGGTTGTCGTTGCCCGTGTCGCCGACGCCGGAGCCCCAGTCGCCGAACTCGCCCCAGACCAGGTATCCGAGCCGGTCCGCGTGATACAGGAACCGCTCCTCGAACACCTTCTGGTGCAGGCGCGCGCCGTTGAACCCGGCCGCCAGGCTCAGCTCGATGTCCTTGACGATCGCCTCCTCGGACGGCGCCGTCATCAGGCTCTCCGGCCAGTACCCCTGGTCCAGGACGAGCCGCTGGAAAACGTGCTTGCCGTTGATCAGGATCGCCTTGCCGTTGATGCTCACCGACCGGAGTCCGGCGTAGCTGTCGGCGGCATCGGTGATGTTGCCCTCGGCATCGATCAGCTCGAGGCGGACGTCGTACAGATGCGGGTCGGTGGTGTCCCAGAGCCGGACGCGGTCGGCCGGCACCTGCAGCGTGAGACGTGGGGCGAGGTCGAGGTCGGCGCGTACCTCGGCGGTGGTGATCTCGCCGTCGGCGTCCTTCAGGTATGCCTTGATCTTGTAGCCGGGCTTGTTCGCGGAGACCGGCACTTCGAGGTGGAAGCTGGAGCCCGCGACGTCCGGGGTGATCCGCGGCCGCTTCAGGTGCACCGTGGGCACGGCTTCCAGCCATACGGTCTGCCAGATGCCGGTGGTGCGGGTGTAGAGGCAGCTGTGGTTGGCGTACAGCTGGCTCTGCTTGCCGCGGGCCTGCGGGCCGCGGTGCGTATCGCGGGCGCGGACGACGACGGTCGCCTGCTCGCCGGGCTTGGCGACGTGCCGCAGGTTCACGCTGAACGGGGTGAACCCGCCGCGGTGCCGGACGACCTCCTCGCCGTTCACCCAGACGGTCGCGTCGTGGTCGACGGCCTGGAAGTGCAGCACCGCGTCCTTGCCGTCCCAGTCGGCCGGGATCGTCACGGTGGTGCGGTACCAGACCGCCTCCATGAAGTCGACGTCCTCGATCCCGGACAGCTCGGTCTCCGGGGCGAACGGTACGACGATCCGCCGCTCCAGCTCACGCTCCCGGAGGCCGCGCTCCAGTCCGGAGTCCGACCGGTCGATCTCGAACTGCCACTCACCGTTCAGGTTCAGCCAGTCGGGCCGAACGAACTGCGGACGCGGGTACTCCGCACGAGGCTGCGTCATGAACTCTCCCGTGATGCTGATCTGGTAGGGGCAGCAGCACTTTACAACGTTGAAATAGCCTGGGCAACGGCGTACCGACCTCAGCTTCCCGCCAGTCAGCCGACTGGTTTCCGACCGATCGCCTCGAGCGCGAGCGCCTGCGGGCGTGGTGCTCTTGCCGTCAGGTAGGCGACGTGTGCGCGGAACAGGCGAGTACGCCGAGCCCGGCGCGTGCGACAGCCGCCGCGGGAAGCTCGGTCAGGTCGGCCGACGGGCGCGCGAACGCCATCAGCGTGACGGCTTCGACCGCGCAGTACACGACGTTCAGGCGCAGGGTTCTGTCACCGGTCATGCGGCCTGCGTAGGCGGCCGGGTGAAGAGCGCGGCGTTGAGGAAGTCCGCGGCGAAGGTGCCCGGGCGGTCTGCACGGTCTGCGCGGTCTGGTGGGTCTGCGCGGACCGCGCGGAGCTCGATCGGGGTGAGGCCGGCGAAGATCGTGCGGAGGTCGTCGAGCGAGAACGCCATACCGCCGTACGTGTCCCCCGTGGCGACGACATCGAGGTCGCTCGGCGCCTCCATCCGCTCCGCCGCGAACGTCACGATCCCGAACCGCCCGCCGGGCCGCACGAGCGGCAGCACCCGCTGCAGATAGGTGATCCGCCGGTGCGGCGCGATGTGGTGGAAGCACCCGGAGTCGTACACGACGTCGTACGCACGCTCCGGCAGCGGATCCCGCAGTACGTCGGTAGTCGTCAGCGTGACCGCGCCCGGCATGTCCGGCCGAAGCCGGTCGAGAAGATCCTCCGCGAGGTCGATCCCGTCGACGATCGCCCCCTGCCCGGCGAACCATCGGGTGTTCCGCCCCGCACCACACCCGACATCAAGAACGCGGGCCCCGTCGAGCTCCCCGAGCAGCCCGCGCTGCTCCCAATCCACCAACGCCTCGTCGGGAAGCTGCGTCGCGAGCGGATGCCCCGGCGTGGTCAGCAAACCGCTCCAGTACTCCGCAGCGGACGCGTCCGACCGATCACCCCGGCCGCTCGCACTCACCACCCGATCCAGCACGTCCAGCAATTGGTCCACGGTATGAATCCGAGTGTCCGTCACCTCCGAATTCTACTGCAGAACAAGGCGAATCTCGTCCTCCAGGACCTTCGCGTAGCAGTACGTCGAGGGCTCGTTCACGTACTTGCCCCATGGGTCGGTGCGCGCATACCCGCTCGACTCGTAGAGCGCGATCGCCTCGGGCTGCCGATGCCCGGTGGACAGCCGGAGCGCCGGGTGGCCAGCCGCGCGCGCCGCCTTCTCGAGCGCCGCGAGGACGGCCCGCGCGAACCCACGGCCGCGTGCTTGCGGAGCGACGTACATCCGCTTGAGCTCGGCGTCGCCGGGGTGCTCGCTGCCGGGCCCGAACGTCTGCAGCGCCCCGCATCCCACCGCGTGCCGCCCGCCGTCGAGCACGACGAAGTACCGCGCACCGACCTTGACCCGCGAGCGCCCTTCGGCCCCGTATCGGCCGACCAGTTCCGCGAACGCGGCCTCCAGAAGCGCCACCAGCTCCGGGTCATACGGCGGTCGCTCCTCCACGATGTGCTCCACCCCCGCATCGTAAAAGCAGCTGAGCCAGTACGCCGAGGAGCCTTAGGCTGATCCTCGATGCAGCGTTCCTGAAGGTGTAGGCAGACCGCGGCAGGCCCCGAACGGGGTCGGCCCGACACGGCATGCCCACACCGCGCTTCGACCACCCCGTCGATCGCAACCTTCCAGGAGCACCCGTGCCCAGCACCAACAACCACCCGCCCACGGAGCCCCCGCCCACGGAGCGCCCGCCCACGGAGCGCCCGCCCACGGAGTACCCGCCCACGGAGTACCCGCCCACGGAGTACCCGCCCACGGACCACCCCCGCACCGAGGCCCCACTCACCGAGGCCTGGCTCACCGAGCCCCCGTTCACGGACCACCCGCTCACCGAAGCCCCGCTCACCGAGCACCCGCCGCCCACCGACCGTCCCTGCACCGAGGCCACGCTCACCGAGTTCCCGCTCACGGACCACCCGCTCACCGAGGCCCCGCTCACCGACCGCCCCCACACCGGGCACCCGCTCATCGACCGCGTTGTACTGCGCACCATCGACGGTGCCGCCGACCTCCTCGCTGGGGACCTGCGAGCGATGCCGTCCGTGCACTCCATCCGCCAGACGTCCGCCGACACTGTCGAGTGCACCCTCGACGGACCCATCGACGAGCTGGCCGCCTGCCCGCACTATTCGACGGTCGAACTCCCCGACCTCGACCTGTCCCTCCGGACCGGACTCCTCAGCACCCTCGCGCCTCCGATCAGATTCCGCGTCGGCACCTCCGATCCCACCCGCCGCCACCACCTGATCGCCGCGACAGAACACCATCACGGCTGGCAGAACTCCCCCGCGAACTGGGACGTCAACCTCACAGACTCGCCCGACGGTTGCATCGCCCAGTTCGGCCCACTGACCTGGACCCGCCGCTTCGGCCGGCCCGAACGGTTGCCGTGGTCAACCAACCTGATCGTCGCCGAAGTCCTCGTACGGATGGCGAAACTCCGCCCCGGCCACCGCCTCCTCGACCCGTTCTGCGGCACCGGCACAATCCTCCGCGCCGCCCACCACCACGAGCCGACCACCCACCTGCTTGGCGCCGACCACCACCGTCCCGCCCTCGAACTGGCCACCCAAAACGCCCACCCCACACCCACCCAGCCCATCGAAAAAGCTCACCTCACGGACGCGCAGCCCGTCCAAAGCGCTCACCCGACGGACGGGCAGGCCGTCCTAAACGCCCACCCCACCGACATACAGCCCGTCCAAAACGCCCACCTCACGGATGCGCAGGCCGTCCTAAACGCTCATCTCACGGACGCGCAGGTCGTGCAAAACGCCCACCCCACCGACATACAGCCCGTCCAAAACGCCCACCTCACGGACGCGGAGCCCGTCCTAGACGCTCACCCCACGGATGGGCAGGATGTCTGCGGCGCTGACCGCACGGACGGGCGGGCTGTCTGGGACGTCCACCGCACGGACGGGCAGGCTGTCTGCGCCCATCCCACGGGCACACCCCGGGTCGTCCACGCCATCGTCCCCGGGGGGTTGGTGGTGGGTGGTGCTGGTTTTGCGGGGGTGGAGGGGGTTGTGCCTGGTGCTGGTACGGCGGTCGTCGGCGAGGGCCGGGTCGGTGTGGGGGCGTTTGGGGTGGTGGAGGCTCGGGCGGAGGCGCTTCCCTTGGCTGATGGGTGTGTGGATCGGGTGGTCGCGAATCTGCCGTTCGGGAAGCAGGTCGGCAGTCATCGCGAGAATCGGCGCTTGTATCCGGCAGTGCTCGCAGAGCTCGAGCGGGTGCTGTCGTCCGACGGGCGTGTGGTGCTGCTGACCGAGGACAAGCGGCTGTTGCGAGCCGCCGTACAGCAGACCTCGTTCAAGGTCGTGCGGGAACGGTTGCTCAGATACAACGGAGCGACTCCGACGGCGTATGTACTGACTCGCCGCCGGCAGTCTAGGACCGGACCTTCCCGGTAGCTGCGCCACACAGCTGAAACTGCTCTGGCGGCGGTACGTGACGGCCGCGATCGGGCTCGCGACCGACACGGCGGCGCTAGCGGTGGTTGCGTCGGAGCGGTGTGAGGCGAGCCTGGGGCGGTTGTACACGTTGGAGGTGGGAGCCGTCGCCGTCGGCCGTCGGCCGCCGTCGCCTCCTCCTCCTCCTCCTCCTCCTCCTCCTGCCGCTGCCGCTGCTCCTGCTCCTGAGGTGTCTTCACAGGCTGGCGGCGTGTTTTCCCAGCGCGGTGGGGCGGGGCCGCCCGGATAGCTCCGTAGCCGGTCGGTGTGCATGTGTGGGCATACCGACTTCGCCGGGGGTGCTGGGCGCGAGTCGTCAGTACTCGGGTGGACCTGCGCCAGGTCAGCGGGCGTGGTCACGGGCGGGTGAGGCTGGGGTGGGTTGGGGTTCGCTCCATGGGTCGATCGGGGTGGGCTTCGGGAGCCCGTGCGGCGGCTTGTCCTGGTGACTGGTTGGAAGAGGCTCGCCCCAGATCGCTAGGTAGGTCGCGGCGCGTAATGCTTCCGGATTCTGGCCGTCCGATCGTGGGTCCGTGACCGATCGGCTTACGGCCGTACGGCGCGGGAGTGGATCTTCGAGGCGTACGTCGGCCGTGGGCGTTCGACCGGCGTCGGAGTGGCCGGGCGATGCCGGTGCCGGTCCTGGTGCAGGTGGCGGTGCTGGTGCAGGTGGTGGCGGTGCTGGTGCAGGTGGCGGTGCTGGTGCTGGTGGTGATGCGGTGTCCGGGGGTGGGCCTGGGTGGGATGGCGGGTCGGCCCAGGTGGGGCGGGCGACGTGGACGGTGTTGCTCGTGATGGTGATGTTCCAGTGGCCCTTGTGGAGGTCGGTGTGGTGCCGGCGGCAGAGCAGCACGAGGTTTGTCAGGGCTGTCGGGCCGCCGTCTATCCAGGAGATGAGGTGGTGTGCGTCGCACATGACGGGTGGGGCTGCGCAGACGACGCAGCCGCGGTCGCGGGTGTTCAGGGCGCGGCGGATGGCTTTGGTGACGAGGCGTTCGCGGCGGCCGACGTCGAGGGGTTCGGACTGTGAGCCGAGGACGATGGGGATGATGTTGGCGTCGCAGGCGAGGCGGCGGATGGTGGCTGCGGACAGGCCGTTGCTGTAGACGGTTTGGCCGATGGCGTCGGCGGTGGCTGCTTTGAGGTCTTCCAGGTCGATGGTGACGGTGATGTTCGCCTTGGCCCCGAACCCAGGCACCACGTCGCTACCCGTACCGGTCGTCGCGGTAGCACCTGCAGGAGTCGTCGCCGTGGCACCGGTGCCGTGTGTGCGGGTTGGCGTCCCATTCCCCAGGTCGGCGGTTGCCCCGTGGCTCGGGCCGGCTGGTGCAGCTTGGGTCGGGTTGGGCGTTGCAGCGTGGGCCGGGTTGGCTGTGGACGCGTTGTTCGTGGGGGTTGCTGTGGTGCGGGGGTCTGCTGTGGTGGGGGTGTTTGGGGTGGGGGTGTTGGTGGTGGGGCGGGGGATGGTGGGGGATGGGGTGCCGGCGTCGAGGGCGGTGGCGGCGAGGGTCAGGGTTGTGGTGAGGGCGTCGGCTTGGCGTTTTTCGCGGGAGCGGGGGTCGGGGGTGCCGTCGAGGGTTTTGTGGGGGCGTGCTCCGGTGGTGATGAGGGTGCGGAGGAGTTCGGCGTTTTCGTTGGCGAGGTAGCCCTTGAACTTCACGCCGCGGTCGATGGAGGCGAGGGTGAGGGTTTCGCGGGCGGCGGCTTTGTGTTCTTCGGGTTCGGGGCCGTCGGTGTCGAGGATGTTGCGGGCTGCGACGGTGGCTTTGCGGAGTTCGGAGGGTGGGAGGTGGGTGAGGGCGGCGAGTTCGCGTTCGGCGCATTCCAGGTCGGGGGGCCGGGACGGTGTTGGGGGTTTTTTCGAGTTCGAGGACGATGGCTTCGGCCTGGGCGGGGTGCAGGCTCAGCTCGTCCAGGCACCCGGTGATCACCTGGTACTTGGGGAGGGACCGGGCGAGTTGCACCTCGCGGTGGGCGCGGTAGTGGTCGAGCCGGAAGCGGTACTCGATGAACTGGCAGGTGTCACGGGCACCGACGCGTTCGGCGTAGCCGGCCTTGTCAAATGCGGCGATCATGCGTAGGCGGTCGGTGTGCAGGCGTGCGGTGTCAGCGACGTTCTGGTCGAGGGCGCGCACGAGTTCCTGCTCGCTCATCAACTCAGGTGCCCGTTCCATGCAGCAAACTCTAGACACGCCCTCCGACAGTTTTCAAAGCCGGATCCCCTTCAAAACAAGGGAAAAATGTTATCCACAGATCTACGCAGCGACCACAAGCCTGTGGATATTGCCTAAGGCAACTATAGGGCGAGCAGTCGGGTGCCGTTCTCCCAGCACACCGCGCGCAGCCAGTCGTCGCCGAGGTCCAAGGACTCCAGTGACGTGAGCTGTACGGCGTACTCGTAGGGGATGTTCGGGAAGTCCGATCCGAGCACGATCCGGTCCTGCAGGTCGCGCAACCGCGGCACCAGTTCCCGCGGGAACGGCATCATCGCCTCGACGAACGGCGTCAGCGCCATGGTCGTGTCCAGATGCACGTTCGGGTACGACGTGAGCGCCAGATGCTCGGCGTACTCCGGCATCCCCAGATGCGCGATCACCGCCGTCAGCGAAGGATGCCGCCGTAGTACCTCGCCCATCGGCCCCGGACCGGTATGCCGCCCGGGGATCGGCCCCGACCCGCAGTGCACGACGACGGGTACGCCGGCCTCTGCCAGCTGTCCCCAGACGTCGTCGAGCTCGCCGGACCGCGGGTCGTAGTCGCCGACCTGCACGTGCACCTTGAAGATCCGCGTCCCCAACTCGAGGGCTTCACGCACATAGGAAGCCGCCGACCGCTCCGGAAAGAACGTGCCACTCGAGACACAGCCCGGTGTCCGGGATGCAAAGTCGCGCGCCCAGGAGTTCAGCGACTCGGCCATCCCCGGTTTGTGCGGGTAGACCAGCGCCGGAAACGCCCGTACACCAAGGGAATCCAGTGTCTTCAGCCGTTCCTCCACCGACGTCCGATAGGTGATCGGCCACTCGGTTCCGTAGTGCGAGGACGCCTGGTCGAAGTAGGCCCAGACCGCGTTCAGTACCCGGTCCGGCAGGAAGTGCACGTGTACGTCGACCAACCCGTCGAGCCCGAGCCGCTGCCACCACGCCGGCACGTCGGAGTCACGCATCGGCGACCCACAGATCGGTGAGGCCCTTGAAGTGTGCGAAGAACTTCTCCTGCTCGTGTGGCGGGTACGTCGCCGCCACCGTCGCGCGCAGCACCCGCTCGAAGTCCGGTCCCGCCACCCAGTCCCGGACGCGCAGGTCGAAGTCGCCGAGGTGGGCGGCGCACCACTCCTGGTACTTCGCCGTCTCGAAGTGCTCGTCCGCGAGGGCCAGGTACCCGTCCAGCTTGGCGTCGTAGTCGAGGTCGGGATTGTCCGCGATCTCGAAGTACCGCTCGGTGTGCAGGTCGATCGACGAGCGCCTGCCGGTCGCCAGGCAGAACACCGACCACTTCACCAGCGCGCTCAACGCCCACGGGAAGTAGTAGTGCAGCGACGTGACCGCGACGTCCGGGCAGGCGTTGGCGTAGTCGATCGGGTACACGTCGTCGCCGGCGACCAGCATCTCGCAGGAGTTGAACTCCCAGCCGAAGAACGCGTTCACGATCCGGCTGATCGCCACCGTCTGATGCCCCGCGGACGGACTCAGGAAGTCGTGCGAGACGGCGTACCGGTTGTGCATCGGCTCGTCCGGGCGGAAGTCCATCACCATCGTCTCGGCGCCGATCGACAGCGCCCGGGCGAACTTGTCGTAGTCGACGGTGGCCTGCAGGTGCATCAGCATCTCGCCGGACTCGTCGTACGCGCGGTGCAGGTCGTCGGCGTTCTCGATCCGGGACACGCCCCGCCAGCCGCCGCCGTCGAACGGTTTCATGTACAGCGGGTACCCGAGGTCCGCGGCCAGCGCGTCCAGGTCGAACGGCTGGTTGTACTTCGCCGACGTGTACGCCCAGCGCACGTTGTTGACCGGGTTCTTGTACGGCACCAGCACGGTCCGCGGGATCTTCAGCCCGAGGCGGAGCATCGCGCAGTACGCCGAGTGCTTCTCCATCGACTGGAACGTGAACGGGGAGTTCAGCAGGTACGTCCCGTTCATCAGCGCGGCCTTCTTCAGCCACTCGCGCGGGTGGTAGTACCAGTACGCGAGCCGGTCGATGACGAGCCCGACCCGGACCGGATCGTTCAGGTCGAACGGCTCGATCGTCAGCCGCCGGGATCCGAACTCGTGCTCATGCCCGTCCAGGGAAACCGGCCCGACCCGCTGCAGCAGCGCCTCGAACGCCTGCGGCCAGTCCTCCTCGGCGCCCAGCAACAACCCGATCAGATGGCGGGAGCGGTCGGTCACGGTGGTCCTCCGAAGTTCGGCGTGGATTCGAGGGTAGACCGGACCGCCACGCAGGCAGAACCCCGTCCGGAGTGCCGCAAAGACCCCCGATTCCGGGGTTCTGCCTGCGTGGAGGTCCGCCTAACAGAACCGCGGCAGATGGTGGGCGATCTGCTGTCGCCACCACGGCCAGTCGTGGGCGACGTCGTACCCCCAGAGGTCGAGCTCGTGCGGGATGCCCTTCGCCTCCAACAGGGCGGCCGTGGCGCGTGCCGACGGCAGGGAGCCGGTCGGGTTCGTCTCCCAGTCGCCCTGCCCGACCGTGAGCAGGATGAACAGCCGCGAGCGTAACCACTCCAGGTGGTCGCCCGACAGCCCGGGCAGGTAGTCGGCGGGGTTGTTGAAGTACGTCGCGTGGCCGCGCTCGCCCCACGCGTGCCAGCTCGCCGCGTCGTAGTTCCCGGACTGGCAGATCGCGACCGGGAACAGGTCCGCCCGCTTCAACGCGAAGTTCAGCGCGTGGAACGCCCCGAGACTGCACCCGGTCGTGATGATGTCCGCGCCGCCCGGCGAGTCCGTCCCGATCGTCGGCACCACCTGGTTCACGATCCAGGACTCGTACAGCTCGTGCCGTCGCGCGCGGAGCTCCAGCTGGATGCTCCGGTCCGACCAGCTGACGTGGTCGTACGAGTCCACGCAGTACAACTTCACCCGGCCCGCCTCGATCAGCGAAGCGACCGCGTCGACCATGCCGTTGTTCTCGTAGTCCCAGGCCCGCCCCTGCTCGCTCGGGAACACCAGCACCGGGCGGCCGAAGTGGCCGTACCGGATCAGCGTGCCGCGGCGGTCAAGCCCCGGCGCCTCCAACTCGACCTGCTCCCGTTCCATCGGCCCCACCCCAGGTCTGTCGCAGTAGTTCCGTCAGCTCAGGATCCAGTACATCCCGCCAGGCTGTGAAGTTGTGCATGTCGGGAGTTTCGTCGAGTACGACGGACAGCCCGAGCTCGGCCAGCTTCGCCGCCAGCACCCGGTTGTTGTGCACGTTCTCCTCGGTCGTCCCGGCCGTCATCGCGACAAGCGGCGTACTCGGCGCCGCGGCCGCCGTCAGCACCTGCTCCACGAACCCGGCGACCTGGGCGAAGCACTCGAACTTCGACTCCTGCGGATCGGTCTCCGGCGTGAAGAACGACCCCGACTGCAGGAACAGCCCGGAAAACGTGTTCGGAAAGTGCCATTCCGCATGCAGTGCCGCGAGCGCGCCGAGGCTCGCCCCCATCAGCACAGGCCGCCGGCTCCGGTACTGCGCCTGCACGGCCGGTACGACGTACTGCGTCAAACTTGAGGCGTACTGCGGATTCGCCGCGTACCAGAGGTTCCGCGACGTCGGCCGGAGCAGCGCCAGCCGGAACGGCGAGAGGCTGCCCGAGGCAACGAGAGCCCCCGCGTAGTGCGTGAGGCCGGCGTACGACGCGAACTCGGGGCCGTCGTGCGCCAGCAGCAACGGCAGCTCGAACCCGGGCGCGATCCCCTCCGGCGCCCACACCTGGACGTCGACGGGCCCGACCGGCGAGTCCACGGTCAGCGGCGTCAACGTCGACGGCAGCGGCGGTACGGCGATCCAGGCCGGCTCGACGTACCCGGGCAGCGGCAGCCACGAGTGGTCCCCGAACGCGCCGCCGACCACCCGCGGGTTGGTCGGATCGGTCCGCATGCCGAGGTCGGCGATGTCGAACAGGTATTCCATCCGGTGCACCGACGGCCGCGGCAGCCGCAGCTCCCAGCCGTAGCCGACCGGCTTGAACTCGAGCAGCTCCGCCGGAAGTCCCAGCTCCTGCCACAACCGGACGCCGGTGAACGCATGCGGAGCGTCACCGAGGCGGAACACCACCTCGGCCCCTTCGACCGCGCTCACGACACCAGGCATCCAACCAAGGTACCGGCGGAAACACTGACACAAGCTGTCAGCGATGGCTGTCTATCGTGGGAACGTGGTCGATCTCACCGACATCCGCGCCATCACCGCGGACCTCCCGCGCAGCTACGAGGTACTGGTCCGGGACCGGATCAAGTTCCGCGTCGGCCAGATCGTGTACCTCGCGGTCGCGGCCGACGAGCAGACCATCGGCCTGGGCTTCCCGCGGGAGGAACGCGCCGCCGCGCTGGCCGCCGAACCGGACAAGTTCCTCCCGCCGCGCCCGTCCGACGAGCGCTTCCAGTGGATCGAGCTCAACCTGGCGGCCGTCGAGTACGACGAACTCCGCGAACTGGTCCTGGATGCCTGGTCGATGTGCGTCCCGAAGAAGGTCCGCACCGCCTATTTCGGGGACTGACCGACCACGACCGGCGTGTCCGCACTGCCGATCAGGCCGAGCAACTCGGTGGCTTCGGCCGCGACTGCCTGCTGTTCGTCTGCGGTGAGCGGCTCGTGGGGGGTGATCTGCAGACTCGTGCCGCGGTGGTGACGCCAGTCGGCCCGGTAGTCGCCGTCGATCAGGACGGTGCCGATCGCGGCGCCGTTGCCGGGCGGGAGCGGCACCGGGCGTCCGGCCGGGTTCACGCGCCGCCGGTCGGCGTGCGACAGCAGCAGGTTGTCGTACTCCGGGAGGAACCGGACCGGCGCGGGCGTCCCGGGATCAGGCAGCGGTCCATCCGGTACGTCGAACAGCTCCCGCCCGTCCTCGTCGGCGTACACGCGCAGTCCGGGGCGGAGGCGGTCCACCACCTCACGCAGCTTCGTCAGGCCCGACCAGGTCTGTACGTCGGCCACGCTCGCCGGGCCGAACACCGCCAGATACCGCAGTACCAGGGCGTCGATCGAGGGATCCGGCACCGGTGGACGGCCCAGCCAGCTCTCGATCGTCTGCAGCGCGGCCGGGCCGGTCTTTCCCCACACGCCGCGCGGAGTGACCTGGACCGTGCCGGTCAGGTAGCTCACGGCGTACGCCAGCGCGTTCGCGTCCCAGTCCGGCCAGCGCTCGCCGAGCACGTCCCGCAGCCGGGCGCGGCTGTACGGCTCCCGGCTCAGCAACTCGGCGCCAAAGGCAACGACCGCGTCGACGTCCGCCCCGGCCAGCTGCTTGCCGAACGAGCCCCGGAGCCCACGGTCCGCGACCGGATGCACAAGCCCCCACAACCGCAGGCAGTCGTCGCCCGTGACCAGGTGAATCGTGGCCCGCATCAGTGAAGCCCGGACGGCCTGCCGTGCGGTCATCAGCGACGACAGCTCGGCCGGGTCGAAGTTCTCCAGCCGGGACCACAACGCGACGTACGCCGCCAGCGGCGCCTGCGCCTGGAGCCCCACCAGCCGCTCGATCAGCTCGGCCGCCGATCCGGGTTCCCGGCGCAGCAACTGCTGCCGTTGCAGGAACGCACGATTCAGCTCACGCCGGCTGAGCACACGGGTATTCACCGCGACAGCCTACGAAAGCCACGGCCGGTCATCCTCAGGTAGTAGACCGGAACCATCCTGACGGCCGATGGGTACGCCGGTTCCGCGAGCGACTCTGGAGATATGAACGGGGACTTCCTGCCCCGACGCCAGTCGGCGTCGGCGCTCAGCCAGATCGTGACCGTCGTGATCCTGCTTACTGCCGCAGCGGTAGGGGTCTGGATGTTCGTCTAGGTTTCCCAGCGGACGTCCGCCTCGCCCGGCCGGACCACTCCGGCCTCGTAGGCGACGACGACCGCCTGGACGCGGCTGGACAGGCCGAGCTTCGACAGGACCGAGCTGACGTGGGTCTTGACCGTCGTCTCGCTGACGAACAGCTTGGTCGCCAGGTCGCGGTTCGACAGGCCGCGGGCCATCCAGACCAGGATCTCCCGCTCGCGTTCGCTGAGCTGCGCCAGCAGTCCGACCCAGCGCGGGTCCGGTTGCGCCGGCGCCTGGCTCGCCGTACCGCCGTCGAACTGCCGTTCCAGCTCCATGCAGCGCTCCAGCAGCACCCGGGTCGACGCCGGGTCGACGAGCGAGTCGCCCCGGTGCACCGCGCGTACGGCGGACACCAGCAGATCAGGGTCCGTGTCCTTCAGCAGGAACCCGGACGCCCCGGCCCGGACCGCCGCCAGCACATACGCCTCGTCGTCGAACGTGGTCAGCACCAGTACGGCGGGACGCGCCCGCCCGGCCGCGCGGTTCGCCGCGGTGATCCGCTCGGTGGCGACCAGGCCGTCCATCACCGGCATCCGGATGTCCATCAGCACCACGTCCGGGTCGTACTGGTCGATCAGCCGGAGCGCGTCCTCGCCGTTCTCGGCCTGCGCGACCGTGCTCAGGTCCGGCTCGTGGTCGAGGATCATCGCCAGGCCCATCCGGATCACGCCCTGGTCGTCCGCGACCAGGATCCGGATCGGCTCGCTCACTTCTGCGGCGGCAGCCATGCCTGCACTCTCCATCCACCCAGGGGGCCGGCCGCGACGGCGAGGGTGCCGCCGACCGCTGTGGCCCGTTCCCGCATCCCGATCAGTCCGTTGCCGCGACCGCTTTCCTTGCGGCGCGCCGTCTCCAGTACGTTCACCGGCGGCGGGCCGCCGTTCCCGTTGTCGTCGATGGTCAGCAACTCGCCCTGCGGTCCACTCTGCCAGGTCACCCGCGCCGCGGTGGCCTTCGCATGCACCATCACGTTGGTCAGCGCCTCCTGGATGATCCGGACCGCGGTCAGGTCGGTCGCCGAGCTGAGCTGCCGCTGCCGGGGCGGGAGCACCATCGTGACGTCGATCCCGACCGCCTTCAGCCGTTCACCCATCCGGGCCACGTCGGCCAGGTCCGGCACCGGCGCGGTCCCGCCGCCCGAACCGGTGTCGCCGGCGATCTGCGGCGACGCGGTGTTCAGCACCCGTACCGTCTCGCGCATCGCGGCCAGCGCCTCCTTGCCGCTGACGATGATCCAGCGGATCGCCTCCCGCAGTACTTCGGGCCGCTGGTCGGCCACCCGGTCCGCGGCCTGCGCCCGGATCACCACCGCGCTGACGTGGTGCGAGATCACGTCGTGCAGGTCGCGGGCGATCCGGGTCCGCTCGGCCACCGCGGCCCGCTCGGCCTCGACCGAACGCAGCCGGACCAGTTCGGCGTTCCGCTGCTCCAGCAGCGCGACCGACTTCCGGCGCCGGCGGGTGTCCGCGCCGAGCAGCACCATCCCGCAGATCAGTGCCTCGGCGAACACGAACAGTGAGACGTCGATGTACGTGTACAGGCTGCCGAGGTCGCGGGGCAGGGCCTTGTACCGCGGGCCGTGCAGCACCGCCCGGTTGACGTGGCTGAGGACGATCGCGACCACGGTCGGCAGTCCGATCATCAACCCGGCCAGGCTGCCCATCGTGAAGAACAGACAGGTGAACCGCCGGACGCCCGCCGACGCCGCCAGGTATCCGACGACCAGCAGCGGGACCAGGTGGATCTCCGACTGCAGGGCCGCGTCGCTGATCTCCGGCTGCCCGAAGATGGTCAGTCCGAGCTGAGCGGCCAGACCGGTGCCGACCGCGGCGTACAGGAACGGGTACAGGACCGAGACGATCACCAGCATGGTCCGGGGGATCCGCCGCGCGAACGCGACCGTGGCGACCAGGAAGGACCCGGTGACCACCGAAACCGCCGGGTTGTGCGGGCGCAGCCAGGTGTCGTTGATCAGGTTCAGCGCCGCGAACCAGATCACCCCGACGACCGCAGCAACCAGCAGATCCTGCTGCCCCTGCGTCAATCGCCGCCAAAGTCCCATCACGTCGCCCAGCGTAGTCAGCCTCTGTTTGCTGAAGCTTCATCTGACCGGAGGGGCGTTCTCTCCAACTTTTGGAGGAGGCTCGGCGTCCGAACTGATACTCAGGGCCGACAGATAGGGCTGAAGGACGGTCCCTGGGACGGATGCGTCGACCGCCCTGATCAGAAAGGCTGTACCCCATGACGGAGCACCTCCCGCACCGGGCGCCGCGGACGCGGTTGCTGTCAGTGGCCGGCGTGGTCGGGGTCGGTGCGGTCGCCGGGTCGCTGCTGATCTGGCACCAGCAGGTCGGGGACGCCGTGGGCCTCGGCGGGGACAAGCGGCCGGTGGTGTCGACGAACAGCGCGCCCGCGTACAGCGTCCCGCCCGCGACGGCGACACCCACTCGGACGCCCACAGCCCGCCGTACGACGACGACTCCGTCGCGGACCACCACGAGTCCCACCGAGAAGTCCACGAAGACGACGACCCAGGTGCCGCGCGAAGAGGACATCGACGCGCTCTCCCCGAAGCTCCAGTCCCGGCTGAAGAAGGCCTTCGCCGCCGCGACGGCCGACGGCGTCCCGATCCGGATCAACTCCGGCAGGCGCAGCGCCGCGAAACAGCAGCGCCTGCTGAACGAGGCGATCGAGAAGTACGGCTCGTACGCGGCGGCGACCCGCTGGGTGCTGCCTCCCCAGTACTCCGCCCACGTGCTCGGCAAGGCCGTCGACATCGCTCCGGCGGCCGCGATGACGTGGCTGGACAAGAACGGCTGGCGGTACGGCATCTGCCGCCGGTACGACAACGAACCGTGGCACTTCGAGGCGATCACCACGCCAGGTACGAAGTGCCCGCCGCGCGAACCACATGCGCTGGCCAAGGCAGACAACTGACCAGGGGGATCCTGAAATGACCATGACCTACGCCCAGCCCTTGACCCGGCGCTACACCCGCGCCCGGCTCGCCGTACCCGCCCTCTGGCGGCAGGTGATCCGAACCAGTGACAAGGGAGAGCACACGATGGCGGAGCCGGACCGGTCCGCGTACACCCAGCTGGAGATCTACGACGGCGTCCTGGCCGCCTTCGAGCGCCGCGACGAGGTGGCAGCGGTACTGCGTTCCGCCGCCGACCGTCCGGCCGCCGTACGCCGGTTGCGCGCCGAGTTCGGGCTCAGCCACCTGCAGGCGACCACGCTGATCGACCTGCCGCTGACCACCGAGTGCCGGGACCGGATCGCCCGCCGCGCCGAGGAGCTCCGGACCGCCCTGCACCGCTGATCCTGCGTCACATCCTGCTTCACGGTCCGTGCGCGAGCCGCATCTCGGTGGTGGCGGCTCGCGCCGACCTGCGGTATTTGCCTGCCGTGGGGAGGATGGAAGGGTGATCACGATCGAGCAGGCCGGACGACTGCGCAAGGCCGGGGTGCTGTGGGCGCCCGGCGCCGGGGACCGGTTCGTCGTACCGGACCGGGACATGGACGACGACGTGTTCGTGGTGAGCGACATGACCGTCGAGGTGCACGACTACCAGGGCAGCAAGGTGATCGGCTTCAACGGCACGACCGAGTGGGCCCTGGACAGCATCGAGCAGCGCGAAGTCATCTGGCTGCCGCGCGAGGAGCAGCTGCGCGCCCTCCTCGGCCGGCACTTCCGCTCCCTGGAAGCAATCCCCGACGGCTACCGCATCACGCTCACCGACAGCGTCCACACCGCCCCGGACGCAGAACAGGCGTACGCCGACGCGGCGATCCACCTCCTCGGCGCCTAGACCCGCCAGTACTGCTTCTTGTCCTTGTCCTTCACGGTGTAGCCGAGGTTCGTCAGCTCGTCGCGGAGTTCGCGCAGGTCGGCCTTGCCCTTGTCGCCGTCGTCGAAGGCCTTCGAGCGGACCTTGAGGATCGCGTTCACGGCCGGCGGCAGGTCCGGGTCGTCCTCGATCCAGCGCCGGAAGTCCGCCTCGCGCGGGTCCCCGGCCTCGGACCACGGGTACCCGTGGGCGCGGAACGCGGCCGCGATCTTCGGTGTCTCGGACTTGAACTGGTCGTGCTTCTCGCGGGCCAGCTCCCGGGAGCTCGTGTCCTGGAGGACGATCTCCTTGCCCTCCAGGAACGCCACCGACACCTTCTCGCGCGGCACGGCCACGGTCTTCTGGTGCTTGAGGAACTCCACCGACCGGTTGCTGATCGTCACCCGCAGCGTGTCGTCGAGTGCCATCCCGGCCAGTACGACGCCGACAACCAGCCCGACCAGTACGCAGATCACCACCACCCACCAGCTGTCCCAGGCGGCGATCAGACGCAGCGGTCCCTGGAACGGCACCCACTCGTGACCGCCGGCCCAGTGCGCGATCCGCGGCAGGAAGAAGCCGAGCACCAGCCCGGCCAGTGGCAGTCCGCCGAACAGCAGCACCTTGTCTCCGGCCGAGTGCCCGATCACCGTGCTTTCCGGCGTACCTGTCATCGACCCCATGTCCTGAACGTAACGTGCGCGCGCGAAACTTAAGTATCGATCGACGGCAACCGAAGGAGACCGAGTGTCCGACGGAATCTGGCTGCGCTTCCTCAGCGGCCCCGACATCGACGCACTCGGTCTCACCCGGCTGGAGATCGTCGACGCCGTCGAGGAGGCGGTCCGCGAGCACGGCGAGGGCCGGACCGCGTTCGAGCCACGCGTCCACCTCACACCGGACAACGGCGGCATCGGTCACTTCAACATCCTCCGCGGCCACCTCGACGGGCTCGGTGAGCACGGCATCAGCGGCGTGAAGGTGGTCGGCGACTTCGTCCCGAACTACCTGAGGGGCCTGCCCAGCGAGCTCGCGATGGCGACGCTGTTCGACCCGACCACCGGCGTACCGCTCGCGGTGCTCGACGCGACCATGATCACCGCGGCCCGGACCGGCGCGATGACGACCGTCGGGGCGCGGCACCTGGCGCGCCGGGACAGCAAGATCCTCGCGCACGCAGGCGCCCGGGGTACGGCGTGGTGGAACGTGACCATGCTCGACGACCTCCTCGACCTCGACGAGATCCGGGTGACGTCCGCGCGCCCGGAGTTCCGGGAGAAGTTCGCCGCGGACCTCGCTGTGGAGCTGTCCACGCCGATCCGGGTGTGCGCGACCGCGGCGGAGGCCTTCGACGGCGCCGACGTACTCGTCGAGGCCACCCGTCTCACCGAGCCCGAGCCGCTGCTGCGGACGGCGGCCGTCCGGCCCGGCGCGTTCGTCGTACCGTACGGGACGGTCTCCGCGGTCGAGCTGGACCTGCTGGACGTGATCGACAAGGTGGTCGTCGACGACTGGCGGGAGGCCCGGTCCGGCCGCTTCGGGTCGCTCCGCCGGCACGTCGACACCGGCCGCCTGTCGCCGGACACCCTGTACGCCGAGATCGGCGAGATCGTGGCCGGCCGCAAGCCCGGCCGCGAAACCCCCACCGAACGTACCCTCTTCTGGCACCGCGGCTTGTCCCTCCTGGACGTGGCCATCGCCCACCTGATACTCCGCCGCGCCGAGTCCGCCGACGCCGGCACGATGCTCCGGTTCCACTGATGATCAAGGAACCAAGCGATCTGGATCCGGCCGGCGCCGAACCGATCGAGCTGGCACCCGCCCTCCTCGAGCGGCTGGCCGCCATCCGCGCCGAAGCCCTGCAGACGTTGGGATCCGGCGACCCGGTGTACGGCGTGAACACCGGGATGGGCAACCTCAGCAAACGCCGCCTCACCGACAACGAGCAACGCCGCCACCAACGGAACCTCCTCCTCGCCCGCGCAGCCGGCGGCCCGCCCTGGCTGCCGCCCGAAGAGGCCCGCGCCGTCCTGATCGGCCGCCTCCGCACCTTCCTCACCGGTGACGCCGCGGTCTCCGTCGGCCTCGTCAACCAGTTGGTTGCCCTCATCAACAGCAGCCACGTCCCCGCGATCCCCTCCGAAGGCGCCGGATCGGCCGGCGAGATCATCCCGCTCGCTCACGCCGCTGGCCCGCTGGTAGGCCTCGGCTGGGTGACCGACGGCGCCGACGTGCGCCCGGCGGCCGGGCTGCTGCCGCCGTTCGAGCTCGGGCCGAAGGAAGGTATCGCCTTGCTGGCGGGCATTCCCGGCGCCACCGGCCGCGCCGCGCTGAACGCCACCAGAGCACGCCGCCTGGCCGATCACCTCACCGCGGTATCCGCCGGAGCAATCGCGGTCGTCGGAGCGAACCGCGATCCGTATCAAGCTGTGGTCGGCCGTGGCGACGACGTACTGGCCGCCGAGCTCACGCGCCTCAGAGAGCTGGCCGGCCCGGAGCCGGACCCACGCGGCTTGCAGGCGCCGGTCTCGTTCCGGATAGCCGGGCAAGTAGTCGCGCATGTACGGCGAACCCTCCAGCAGCTCGACGACGCCGTGGAGCGCGCGTTCGACGGCGTCACCGACTCACCGGCCTACCTGGACGGCGAATTCGTCGGCACCGCCGGATTCCACGGCCTCGACCTGACGGCGTACTGCGACCACCTGACCGCGGCTCTCGCCCACGCGGCCGAGGTCTCCACCGCCCGCCTGCACCGTCTCCTCGACCCGACCGTGACTGGGCTCCATGCACAGCTGGCCCGCGATCCCGGACCACAAGCAGGCCTGGTAGCAGTCCACAAACGCGCCGTCGCGATCACCCATCAGCTCCGTCGCCTGACGTTGCCCACGGCAATCAGTACGGCGGAGACGTCCAACGGCCAGGAAGACGTCCAGACCTTCTCCTGGGAAGCCGTCGGCAACCTGGGCGAAGCGATCCGTCATACCCGCGAAACAACAGCCTGCGAACTCCTCGCGGTACGGCAAGCCTTCGCGCTGTCCGAACGCCCGGTCCCACCCGGCCTTCAACCTCTGCTGGAGGCGGTCGACGACGTCGTACCACCGATCGACGCCGACCGCCCGTTCGGCGACGACCTGACCGCGATCCTCACCCACGTGCTCTAAGCCGGCGCCCACTCAGGAACACCTTGACAGCGCCGCCGGCTGCCGTGCATTGTTAACCACATGGTTTCAGAACCATTGAGTTATGAATCTGGATTGACCGGCGTCTTCGCGGCGCTCGCCGATCCGACCCGGCGCGCGATCCTCACCCGGCTGAAGGGTGGTGACGCCACCGTCGCCGAGCTCGCGGCGCCGTTCAGCATGTCGCAGCCGGCCGTGTCCAAGCACCTGAAGGTGCTCGAGCAGGCCGGGCTGATCAGCCGCTCGCAACGAGCGACCGCGCGGCTCAGCCATCTCGAGGCCGAGCCGCTGCGGAGCGCGGTCGACTGGCTGATGGACTACCGGGCCTATTGGGCGGAGAGCTTCGATCGGCTCGACGACCTGCTGGAGGACTTGTGAAGATCATCGCTGAGCCCGGTTCGCCGCAGGTCGTCATCATCCGGACGTTCAACGCCCCGCGGGAGCTGCTGTTCCGCGCGTACACCGAGCCCGACCTGGTGAAACGCTGGCTGGGGCCGGCCGGGCTCGAGCTCGTCGTCAACCAGCTCGACCCGCGGCACGGCGGCCGCTGGCGCTGGACGCACTACGACGCCGCGGGCAAGGGCTACGTGTTCCACGGTCTGTACCACGGTGAGCCGACGCCGGAGCGGATCGTGCAGACGTACGAGTTCGACCAGGCGCCGGGCACCGTCTACCTGAACCTGATCACGTTCGACGAGGCCGACGGGGTCACCACCCTCACTCAACGGACCGTGTTCTTCGCGGTCGAGGACCGGGACCTGTACGTCGACGGCGGCATGGAGCGCGGCATCCGCGCGTCCATGCAACAGCTGGCGGACCTCGTCACCGAACTGGAGGCAACCTCATGACCCTCATGGATGGCAAACACGCGATCGTGTACGGCGCGACCGGACCGATCGGCGGCGCGGTCGCTCGAGCGTTCGCCCGGGAAGGCGCCACCGTCCACCTGGCCGGCCGGACCGCCGAAACTCTCGACCGCCTGGCCGCCGAGATCCGCACTGCGGGCGGCAAGGCCGAGGTCGCCGTCGTCGATGCGCTCGACGAGCAGTCGGTCGACCGGCACGCCGCCGTCCTCGACCGGATCGACGTCTCGTTCAACCTGATCGGCCACAAGCAGTACTTCGGTACGCCGCTGGTCGACATGTCCCTCGCCGACGTCGAGGAGCCGGTGCGGAACATGCTGCGCACCTTCTACCTGACGTCCCGCGCGGCCGCCCGGCGGATGATCCAGCAGCGCTCCGGCGTGATCCTGACCTTCGGCGGGTACGGCGACCCGGCGGCGAACCTCGGCGGCTTCCAGGTCGGTTTCGGCGCGGTGGAGGCGCTCCGCCGCAGCCTGGCGCGCGAGCTCGGCCCGCACGGCATCCGCGTCGTCACCCTGCAGACGAACGGCATTCCGGAGTCGAACCCGGACACCTACCCCGAGGACTTCCGCCGCGAGGTCGCCGAACGGACCGCCGCCCAGACCATGCTGAACCGCGCGGCAACCCTCGCCGACGTAGCCGCCGCGGCCACCTTCGCCGCCTCGGACCGAGCCGCCGCCTTCACCGGCACTGCCCTCAACCTCACCGCCGGCGCCGTCGTCAACTAGCCAAGTCGAGCGTTCACGGGGTCGGCGGTACTTGGTGGTCGGAGTACAGGTCTGGGATCGGGATCGGCATTCGCCAGAAGTGTGTGTCGGCCTGGATCACGCCGTGCCGGACCGCGAGGTAGCGGAGCAGGCGGAGCGGGCCGGCGATCAGGACGAAGGCCAGCGGGAGCTCGACCAGGACCGCGCTGAGAAGCGCCTGGGTGAGGTCGTCGCCGCGCTGGCTGGTCATCACGTCCACCCAGGCGTCGCAGAGCAGCAGTACGCCGGACGCGAACGCGGACGGGAACACGAACTGCTTACGCTTCCAGCCGCCGATCGCGGTCAGCACCAGCATGGTCAGCAGCAGGATGTCGAACCCGACCCAGGTCGCGCCCCAGTTCCGGGCGACGTAGTGGTCGGGCAGGGTGAGCGCCAGGTACACGGTCCAGGGGACCAGCACCGCAACGCAGACCATGATCAGCACGGTCCGCCACTTGCGGATCCGGTCGATCGTCCGCCGGGACGGCAGTCCGCCCGGCCGCGGCACCAGCCGCAGGATCAACGCCCGCCGCTCCGCCGGCGTCATCGCCGCGATCTCTTCGTCGGTCAGCTGCACATCTCGAGTATGCCTTGTGATTGCATTCACAAACTTGTAGGCTGAGATCCCGAAGCAACTCCAAGGGTGAGGTGCCGAGCATGACCGAGCGCAAGCCACCGGGCATGAAGACCCAGGACTGGGTCGAGGCCCAGATCAAACAGGCCCAGAACGCGGGCGAGTTCGACGACCTGGCGCTGGCCGGGAAGCCGCTGCGGCTGGCCGACGGGCACGACCCGGACTGGTGGGTGAAGGACTTCATCCGCCGGGAGAACATCGAGACCGACGCGCTGCTGCCGTCGGCGATGCAGCTCCGCAAGGAGAAGCAGCAGGTCCACGAGAAGGTCCGCGGGATGCGCCGCGAGTCCGAGGTCCGTGAGTACCTGGCGGAGCTGAACCAGCGGATCCGGCTCGCCATCCGTGACACCACCGGCCCCGTGGTCCCGACCGGCCCGGTCAACGAGGACGCGGTCATCGCCCAGTGGCGGATGGAACGCCCCGCCCGCGAGCCGGCCACTCCGCGCTCCGCGCCGCCGAAACCGCAGAAGAAGTCCTTCTGGCAGCGTCTCTTCAGCTGAGCAGGTCCCGGGCGGCCTGCTCGATCGTCTGTTCGCTGAGGAGTACCTCGTGCGCGGCCGCGCCCAGCGGGACGTACGAGTCGTAGCTCGTCACCCGCGCAAGCCGGCCGGCGTACCCGTGGTCGATCAGCGTGGCCAGGACGCCCTCGGACACCCCGCCCGACCGGCGGGTCTCGTCGGCGACCAGCACCTTCCCGGTGATGTTTGCCTCGCGCAACAGATCCTCGACCGGCAGCGGCGCCAGCCAGCGCAGGTCGAGGACCCGGATCCCCGGCACCCGCGCGGCCACCCGAAGGCTCATCGGTACGCCGTTCCCGAACGTCACGATGGTCAGCCCGGTCCCGTCGCCGTACGTCCGCCCGCGCCCGATCGGCACCGGCTCGCCGGCGTACGGCGCCAGCCACTGCTCGTCGCCGTCGGCGTACAGGTCCCGCCGGTGGTAGAGCGCGATCGGCTCCAGGTACACGCTCACCGCGCCGGTCGCCCGCGCCGCGGCCGCGCACGCGTGCAGCATCCCGGCCGCGTCGTCGGGCCGCGACGGTGACGCGATCACGATCCCGGGGATGTCCCGCAGTACGCCGATCGCGTCGTCGTTGTGGAAGTGGCCGCCGAACCCCTTCTGGTACCCGTACCCGGCGATCCGCAGCACCATCGGATTCGCGTACTGCTCCTGCGAGAAGAACTTCAGCGACGCCGCCTCACCGCGCAACTGGTCCTCGGCGTTGTGCAGGTACGCGAGGTACTGGATCTCCGGGATCGGCAGCAGCCCCGAGACGCCCGCACCCAGCGCGAGACCGAGGATCGACTGCTCGTCGAGCAAGGTGTCGAACACGCGGGCCGGCCCGTACGCCTTCTGCAGCCCGCGCGTCACGCCGTACACCCCGCCCTTGCGGCCGACGTCTTCGCCGAACACCATCGCCTCCGGGTACGACGCCAGTACGTCGCTGAGCGCCCGGTTGATCGACTGGCTCAACGTCAACGGCTCGTCGGCGGGAGTGCGCCGCGGCAGCGCGGTCCGGATTGCGTCCGGCGGTGGGAAGCGGAGCGGTGCGGCGATCACCTCGGCCGAGGTCAGTTGCGGGAGGCCGGCGATCTCGGCCGCGATCCGGAGAGCCTCCGCCTGCTTGTCCTCATACAGCTCGACGATCTCGTCCACGGAGTAGCCCGACCCGAGCAGGTAACGCGCCGTACCCAGCAGCGGGTCGAGCTCCTCGTCCGCGGCCAGTTCGGCGGCGGAGCGGTACGCCGTCTCCACGTCGGAGCCCGCGTGGCCGAGCAGCCGGACGGTCCGCAGCCGCAGGAAGGCCGGGCGCCGGTTCCGCCGTACGAACGTCGCCGCCTCGGTCGCCAGCGAGAGCGCCGCGTCCAGGTCGGTGCCGTCCGCGTCGAAGTACCGCAGGCCGGGGCGGGAGCCGTACGCCTGCCGGATCCAGCCGTCCGGGGTGCGCACGCTGATCCCGATCCCGTTGTCCTCGCAGACCAGCAGCAACGGCATCGGCAGGCCCTGGTACGACGCGTGCAGTGCGGCGTTGATCGCGCCGGTCGCGGTCGAGTGGTTCGCGGACGCGTCGCCGAAGCTGGTCACCACGATCGCGTCGGCCGGCCACGGGGACGGTACGCCGAGCTTCGCCGACCGGTTCATCGAGAACGCGACGCCCATCGCCCGTGGCAGGTGGGACGCGATCGTCGACGTCTGCGGGATGACCGACAGCTCGTGCCGGCCGAACACCTTGTGCCGGCCGCCCGCGATCGGCTCGCTGGTCGCCGCGGCGACGCCGAGCAGGATGTCCCGCAGGCCCTCCTTCGAGCCGCACTGCGCCGCCCGGGTCAGGTAGAACGCGCCGGAGCGGTAGTGCAGCAGTGCCGGGTCGGTCGGCTGCAGGGCGGCGGCGACGGCCGCGTTCCCCTCGTGGCCGGCCGAGCCGATCGTGTAGAAGCCCGTGCCCTGGGACTGCATCCAACGGGCTGCCAGGTCCGCGTGCCGGCTGCCGAGCTGAGCGTCGTACAGGCCGCGGAGCAGGTCTGCGTCGTGCTCCCACGGGGCCGGGGCGAGGCCGCGGACGCGTTCGGCGAAGGTCCTCATTTCAACCATGATCCGGGAAGTGCGCGCCGATGACAGCAGCGACCACGAGTTGAACAGGTCACTCGGGGAACCGCGGCCCGGGGTTGTTCGTTCACCGGGCGAGGGGGACTCTGTGGGGTGTGGTGACGGTGAGTGAGCTGTGGTGATGCACCTTTCGCGGGTCGTACGGCGGGTGGGCGTCGCGGCCGGTCTCGGAGTCGGGACCGCCGGGGCGATGGCCGGTGTCCTGCTGCTCGGCCCGCTGGCGGCCTCGGTGCTGCTGGTCGTGGTGTTCGTGCTGGTCTGGCCGTTGGCCGCGGTGGTCCGGCACGTGACGGAGGAAGCGCCGTACGGTTCGGCGGCCCTGGTCGCGGCGTCGGCTGCGGGCGCGGTGCTGTGCCTGCCCGGGCTGGTACGGCTGCTCGCTTGGGGAGCACTCGGCGTGACCGCGGGGCTGATCCTTGCGGTGGTGTTCGTGCTGATCGATCTCGTCGTACCGGATCGGGGCGTGCACCGTCCTGCGTCGCCGCGGAAGTCTCTCCGGCAGCGCAACCTGGAGCGGCTGACTGACGCGCAGCTCGCCGAGGACGAGCAGCTGATCGCGTCCCTGCAGTGCCCGTTGTCGATCGCCGAGCTGTGCGGCGTCTGGTCGGAAACCGCGACCCAGTTGGCCCACGGCGCCGGCGCGCGCGACCGACAGGCGGTCGCCGAGGTCCGTCGCATCTGCCTGGACGAATTCGAACGCCGCAACCCCACCGGCTTCCACCGCTGGCTCGACGCCGGCGCCCCCGCCAACCCCAGCCGCTACCTACTCCCCATCCCCGGCGAATAACCCCACACCCGGGCCGGCGCCTGCCTACAGGCGGTTGTAGTGCTTGCGGGCCTCGCGGCTGTGTTTCTGGGCCTCGCGTGCTGTGCGGCGGGCTTCGTCCAGGTCGGTGCCGAGCTGGTGGACGAGTGCCTGCGCCTCGGAGAGTGCATCGCGGGCGTCGTCCAGTTGTTTGTCGAGTTCCTCGACCTTCGCCTCGGCGTCCTGTGCCGCGGCGACCGCGTCCTCGAACGCCCGCTTGGCCTCCGCCTTCGCGGCCTGCTCGCGTTCCTCCCGCTCCTGCTGCTCGCGCTCTTCCTGCTCGGTAGCCCCTTGCTCCTCGGCCGCCTCTTCGGCTTGTCGCGCCGCCCGCCGGTCCTGAGCCGCCTGCCGGCGGTCGTCGGTCAGCGGTGTGACGTTCGACGGCTCGCCGTTCTCGTCGACAACCCCGAACCCGACATGCCGCAACGCACTACTCAGCCGCCCCTCACGAACAGCATCACCAGCAGCCGGATCCACCAGCGCGGCATCCAGTGTCTCGCGCAGCTTCTGCCCGACATCAGGACTGAGCTTCTGCCCCGCATCGCCCGCCAGCCGAGCAGCTTCCTTCGCCAACTGATCCAGCAACTGATGCCGCCGCGGCGTCAGCTCCCGCAGCCGTTCGCCGTCCAGATCCGCCGTCGCCTCCCGGAACTCGTCCCCGAGCGCCAGCAGATCATCCAGCTCATCCGGCAACGTCCGAGCGACCAGATTCGCGATCCACGCCGCGACGGTCGGCTTGCGCAGCGCCTTCAGCCGGGTCGACCCGAGCGGGTCACCGGCGGCCTTCAGCTGCTTGGCCAGCTCGTTGCGAGTAGCAATGAAGTCGGCCGCCGGCGCCGCGTACACCGCATCCGCCGCCTCCTCGAAGTCCACACCTGCGACGCTACCGCACCGAAGAACGGGCAGTACTCGGCTCGCGCGCTCCCCGTCCCGCCTGGCCGCAGCCATGGAACCCGCCAGGACGGGACCACTACCCGTTCTTCGGTACCGTCTCGGCCAGCTCGGAGCGGAGGGTTTCGAGGATGCCGCGGAGCAGTCGCGAGACCTGCATCTGGCTGACGCCGAGCTCGTGCCCGATCTCCTCCTGGGTGAAGCCGTTGCAGAACCGCAGCTGCAGGATCCGCTTGTCCCGGTCGCCCAGGTTCGCCACCGCCGGCGTGAGCCGGTGCACGTCCTCGACCAGGTCGTAGCCGGCCTCGGCGTCCGCGACCGTCTCCAGCAGGCTGGTCCCGCCCTCCGCCGCACCGGGCGCGTCCAGAGACAGCGTGCTGAAACAGCCGCGCACCGACGCGGCCTCGGCGACCTCGGCCGGATCGGTGCCCAGCGCCCGCGCGGTCTCCTCGTCGCTCGGCACATGACCGAGCCGCTGGATCAGCTCCGGTTCCGCGGCCGCGATACTGCCCTGCATCTCCTGTACCCGCCGCGGCGGGCGGATCGTCCACGCGCAGTCCCGGAAGTACCGCTTCAGCTCGCCGCGGATGGTCGGTACGGCGTACGACAGGAACGCCGTCGCCGCATCCAGCCGGTACCCGTTGGCCGCCTTCACCAGGCCGAGGTACGCGACCTGTTCGAGGTCGTCGGCGTCGACGCCCTTGCTGCGGTAGCGGGAGGCGATCGACCGGGCCACCGGTGCATTCAGCATCACGACCTGATCGAGGCAGGCCTGGTGCCGGGGATCGGGGACGCTGTCCGCTTCGAGCAGCAGCTCATGGGTGACGTCGGCGATGCTCTGCTTGGAATCTTCGATAGCTGCGATCGTCACGGGAGATACCTCGTCGTGTCGTCGTGAAGCTTCTGGTGGCAGGGGGCTCAACCACTGACTCCACCAGATCAAACTCGGCCGGAGCTTGCAAGTACCCGCCTGTTACGGCTGTTTGAAACGAGTGTCGCCTGACAGTAACTGTCAGGTTTCGGTGCTTTGCTCGCACTCATGAACGAGTGCTGCGCCATCGTCGACCTCCGCCAGTACACCCTGCGCCCTGGCCGGCGGGACACCCTGATCGAGCTGTTCGACACGTACTTCGTCGACGGGCAGGAAGCCACCGGGATGCACATCGCCGGTCAGTTCCGGGATCTCGACGTCCCGGACCGGTTCGTCTGGATCCGTGGTTTCCGTGATCTGCCTGCGCGTGCGGACGCGCTGAACGCCTTCTACTACGGCCCGGTCTGGCGCGCGCACTCGGCGGCCGCGAACGCGACGATGATCGACTCGGACAACGCGCTGCTGCTGAAGCCGGTGCGGCTCGGTCCGGCGTACCCCGCCCTGGACGCGCCGCGACCCGGCGGCACGGCGTCCGTGGTCGCCGGGGCGGTGTACCACCGCGGCGCCGCGGACGACGGGTTCGTCGAGTACTTCGAGGATCACGTCGTACCGGTGCTGACCGCGACGGGGGCCGAACCGGTCGCGGTGTTCGAGACCTTGGTTGCCGAGAACAACTTTCCGCCGCTGCCGTTGCGGGACGAGGTGGTGCTCGCCTGGTTCGCGCGCTTCCCCGGGATCCCGGCGTACGACGAACACCGCCGGCAACTGGCCGCGTCATCGGTCTGGCAGGAGCAGGTACTGCCCGAGCTGGTCTGCCGGTCGGTGAGGCCGATGCAGGAGCTGCGGCTGAGCCCGACCGCGGGGTCCCAGTTCCGGTAAATACGTTGCGGGACCCGGAACGGGCGGGCATCCTGGGTTGACCGAGCGGCGGCGAGCGCTGCCTGGACCTAAGGAGGGCTGACGGATGGCCATCTCTGTGCTGCGGCATGTCCGCGTCAGCCTCACCTCTTCGTTCAGGAGCACACCCGTTGTCTTTCCCCGAGTACGAACTCACCGATAACTACTCAGACCTGGGTTCGGCCGACCCGTTCGTCTTCGACTTCCATTCGGTCGACGAGCAGCTTCGGCCGGATCAGCGGTGGTCCACCTGGCTGGACGTCGAGCGCGGTTCTCGCGGCCCGGAGCCACGACCCGATTGGGTCGTGACGGAACAGGCTGCGATCGACACCGAGCTCGGCGTCCTCAAAACCGGTAAGGAAGCCGACGTCTTCCTGGTCGAACGGGCCGTCGAAGCCATCGGCGACAACCCGGCGAAATCCTCGCTGCTGGCCGCGAAGCGGTACCGCACCGAGGAGCACCGGTCCTTCCACCGCAGTACGTCGTACGTCGAAGGCCGGCGGACGCGGAACAGCCGCGACAGCCGGGCGATGGCGAAGAAGTCCGCCCACGGGCGCAGCGTCGCGGCCGGCGGCTGGGCGTACGCCGAGTGGGAGGCCCTGAACCGGCTGTGGACGGCCGGCGTCCCGGTGCCGTACCCCGTGCAGGTGGACGGTACCGAGCTGCTGATGGAGTTCATCGACGACGGCGAGGGCGGTGCCGCACCACGGCTCGCCCAGGTCCGGCCGTCCAAGGAACTGCTCGGGGTGTACTTCGAGCAGCTCCGCGACGGCATGCGCGAGCTGGCCCGGGCCGGACTCGCGCACGGTGACCTCTCGCCGTACAACGTCCTCGCCCAGGCCGACCGGATCGTGATGATCGACCTCCCGCAGGTCGTCGACATCGTCGGCAATCCGAAGGGCATGGACTTCCTGCTGCGCGACTGCCACAACATGGCCACCTGGTTCACGAACCGCGGCCTGGAAACCGACGAACAGGAACTCTTCGCCGACCTCCTCACGATGGTGTTCTAGCTGATGGTGTTCTAGGAGACGGCCTTCGCGGCGGCGCGGCCGGCGGTTCTGCCGGTGAAGAGGCAGCCGCCGACGAAGGTTCCTTCGAGTGAGCGGTAGCCGTGGACGCCGCCGCCGCCGAAGCCGGCCACCTCGCCCGCGGCGTACACACCGGGGAGCGGGGTGCCGTCGGCACGCAGTACCCGGGAGTCCAGGTCGGTCTGCAGGCCGCCGAGGGACTTCCGGGTCAGGATGTTCAGCCGGACGGCGATCAGCGGGCCCGCCTTCGGGTCCAGGATCCGGTGCGGCGGCGCGACCCGGATCAGCTTGTCGCCGCGGTAGTTGCGGGCGCCGCGGAGTGCCGTCACCTGCAGGTCCTTGGTGAACGTGTTGGTCAGCTCCCGGTCCCGGGCGAGGATCTGCCGCTCTATGTCGTCCAGGTCGATCAGGTTCTCACCGGTCAGGTCGTTCATCCCCCGGACCAGATCCGGAAGGTTGCCGCGGACAACGAAATCCGCGCCCTTGTCCATGAACGCCTGCACCGGCGCGGTCGCTCCACCGCGGGCGCGGCCCAGGACGCCGCGGATGTCCTTGCCGGTCAGGTCCGGGTTCTGCTCCTGGCCGGAGAGCGCGAACTCCTTCTCGATGATCTTCTGGGTCAGCACGAACCACGTGTAGTCGTACCCGGTCGTCATGATGTGCTCGAGCGTCCCGAGAGTGTCGAACCCGGGGAACAACGGCACCGGCAGACGCTTGCCGGTGGCATCGAACCAGAGCGACGACGGACCCGGCAGGATCCGGATCCCGTGCTGCGGCCAGATCGGGTCCCAGTTCTGGATGCCTTCGGTGTAGTGCCACATCCGGTCCCGGTTCACGTACCGGCCGCCGGCCCGCTCGGTGATCGCCAGCATCCGGCCGTCGACGTGCGCCGGTACGCCGCTGATCATCCGCTTCGGCGGCTTACCCATCCGCTCCGGCCACTGCTGCCGGACCAGGTCGTGGTTGCCGCCGATCCCCCCGGACGTGACGATCACGGCCTGCGCCTTCAGGTCGAAGTCGCCGACCTCGACGCGCGAACTCGACACACCCCGCGGTACGTCGCTGGGCTCGAGCACCTTGCCCGCGACACCGTCGACCACCCCACCGGTCACGGTCAGCTCGTCCACCCGGTGGCGGAACCGGAACTCGACCAGCCCTCTCGCGACCGCCTCCCGGACCCGGCGCTCGAACGGCGCGACCAGCCCCGGCCCGGTACCCCAGGTGATGTGGAAACGCGGCACCGAGTTCCCGTGGCCGTCCGCGTGGTACCCGCCGCGCTCGGCCCAGCCGACCACGGGGAAGAACCGCACACCCTGCCCGTGCAGCCACGGACGCTTCTCGCCGGCGGCCCAGTCGACGTACGCCTCGGCCCACTGCCGGGCCCACTTGTCCTCGTCGTCCAGCCGGTCGAACCCGGCCGAGCCGAGCCAGTCCTGCAGCGCGAGGTCGTGGGAGTCCTTGATCCCCATCCGGCGCTGCTCGGGGGAGTCCACGAACAGCAGCCCGCCGAACGACCAGAACGCCTGGCCACCAAGCGACGCCTCGGGCTCCTGGTCGAGCAGCAGCACCTTCCGGCCCGCGTCCGCCAGTTCGGCGGTCGCGGCCAGCCCGGCCAGCCCCGCCCCGACGACGATCACATCAGCGTCCATGTCGACCATGTATAGCGCACTTGGGAGGATGGGGCTGTGACGATCCTTTCTGCGCAGAACCTCGTACTTCCTGCAGCTTCGCTCGGTCCGGAGAATCCGCTCGCACCGCTCGGCACGCACCGCGAGGCCCACGAGGTGGTGAACCTCGCGGAGTTGCCGCCCGACCTGCGGGCGAACATCGAGTACGGGCGGCTGCACAGCCCGCTGCCGTGCCTGAACCAGGACGCGTACGACCGCACGCTCGTCGAGACGCCGCTGCCTGCACTCGTGCTGGAGAACGACCACGTCCGCGCGACCGTGCTGCCGAGTCTCGGCGGCCTGCTGTACTCACTCGTCCACCACGGCACCGAGCTGCTCTACAGCAACCCGGCGTTCCAGCCCGCGAACCTCGCGCTGCGCAACGCCTGGTTCGCGGGCGGCGTCGAGTGGAACGTCGGCAGCACCGGCCACTGGACGGGTACCTGCGCGCCGATGCACGCCGCGTCCGTCGAGGGCCCGGACGGTACGCCGGTCCTGCGCCTGTGGGAGCTCGAACGCACCCGGAACCTCGTCACCCAGCTCGACTTCTGGCTGCCGGAGGACTCGGAGTTCCTGTACGTCGGCGTACGCCTGCAGAATCCGTCGGACGTCGAGGTCCCGGCGTACTGGTGGTCGAACATCGCCGTACCGCAGTCGCCCGACCGGCGGATGCTGGTGCCGGCGGACCAGGCGTGGCAGTTCGGGTACGGCAGCCGGCTCGATCTGGTCGACGTGACCACGGACCTGACGTATCCGATGCGGCATCCGCGGGCGATCGACTACTTCTTCGAGCCGCTGGCCGACGAGCGGCCGTGGATCGCGTCTGTCGACGCTGATGGCGACGGGCTCGTGCAGGCGTCGACCGAGCGGCTGCGTGGGCGGAAGCTGTTCGTGTGGGGGCAGGGGGACGGCGGGCGGCGGTGGCAGGAGTGGCTGGCGCCCGGTCTGTCCGGTGACGGGTACGCGGAGATCCAGGCGGGGCTTGCTCGCACCCAGATGGAGCACCTCAAGCTGCCGGCTGCTACCTCGTGGACCTGGCTGGAGGCGTACGGGCGCCTGTCGATGGACGCCGGTGTCGCGCATGCGCAGGACTGGAAGACGGCCCGCGACGGTGGGGCTGCTGCCTTGGCTCCTCTGCTGGAGGGGCTGGCTGCGCGCGAGGAGGCCTGGCTGACGGTCGTCGATGCCGCGCCGGTGGAGCGGCTGGCTGTCGGTTCGGGGTGGGGCGCGTTGGAGTCGAAGCGCACCGGTTGGACGGTGTCGGGTGGTACGCCGTTCAGTGAGGACACCCTGACGGCGCGGGAGCGGGCCTGGTTGCCGTTGCTCGACGGGCAGCTGCCGGCAGAGGACGACGTACCGGACGGGACCCTGGTCGCGTGGCGGGAGCTGCTGGAGGCAGCCGAGGACAACTGGCTGGTCTGGTACCACCGGGGCGTGGCGCGGCACTACGACGGTGACGTGGACGGGGCCGTTGAGGCATGGCGGCGGTCTGGGGACAACGCCTGGGCTCTACGCAACCTCGGTGTAGTTACGGGCGAGTTGGATTACTACGAGCGCGCCGTCGCCCTCCAGCCCCAGCTGGTACCGCTGGTGGTCGAGGCGGTCGCGGCTGCGCTCGACTCCGACGTACCGCGGGCGGAGCGGATGCTCGCGCAGGCGCCCGACGATCCACGGATCCAGCTGCTTCGGGTACGGCACGCGTTGGCGACTGGAAATCCGGCGAAAGCCCATGAATTGCTGGCCGCTGGGATCCAGCTGGCCACCGTCCGGGAGGGCGCGAACCCGCTCACCGACTACTGGCTGGCGACGGAGGCGGCGCTTGGCACCCAGCGGCCAGTACCGCCGCAGTACCGGTTCGGAATGGGCGAAAACTGACAACTACAGGTCAACTCTACCTCTAGAAACACCGCTCCACCGGACTCTACTATGGTCCTGTAGACGAAAAAGTGATCCTGTAAAGGTTTCGTGAAGTTACAAGGAACCAAGTGGAGTCCGGTGGCGTCCCACCGGTGTACGGCAAGGGCCGTGCAGGCAGTTTCGACAAACGACCGCGTCGCTCGCGGGCGGCGCGTCGGGGGTGAGTGCCATGTTGACGATCGTTGTACTAGGTGGGTTCGGCCTGGTGCTGGTGGTCGCGGCTTTCATCGTGACCGAGGTTCTGGCCGGCCTGCGCCGGACCGAACTCTCCACCGGCACCGAGGAGAAGACCGCGGGACGAGTGGTGCGGGTGCGAGGCCCGGTCCGCGGTCAGCTGGACAGCGGTGCCCCGGCGATCTACACCGAGGTCATCGTCGAGTACTACACCCGCCGGGGTGAGGGACCGTACCAGGTCGCTCGGAAGTTCCCGGTCGGGAGCCGCATTACTTACGTGAAGGGTGACCGGGTGATCGTCGCGTACGACGTCCGGAACCCGCGCCAGGCCCGGCTGGCAGGCCGGGTCAGCCACTGGCCGACCATGGGGCCGTACTCCGCCACGGCGGCCTGACGGTTCACCTGCTTGAGCCTCCTCTCCGGCTCAAGCAGGAAGATGAGGGGCGAGCAGGTTGTAGAGCACCGGCCGGCCCCGATCCAGAACGTACTCCGCCTCGTCCGCGGACAGCCGGTCCGCGAGATGCGCAAGCGCCTCGCCCATCGCGATGCAGAGCGTCACGGCCAGGCGGAAGTCCCGAGTGTCGCGGGCACCGAACCGCGCGGCCAGCAGTTCCGCGAACTCGCCGGCGTGCTGGTCGTCGAACTCGCCCGGCTTCGCCTCCAGCTCCGGATCGCCGAGCCCGCTGAGCACGACGGCCTTGAAACCCGGGTCCGTGCGGTGCATCTCTCGGAACGTCTCCAGCGTCACGTCCACGGCCCCGCGCCAGCTGGCCACCTCGGCCAGCCGCTCCCGGACCGCCTCCGTGTAGCGCGCCTGGTTCCGGCGCTCGATCGCCTGGATCAGGCTGCGCTTGTCCGGGAAGTACCGGTACACGCTGCCGACCGCGATCTCGGCCCGCTTCGCGACGCCGCTCGTCGAGGCCGCGTCGTACCCACGCTCGACCACCTCGGCGCAGGCCGCGTCCAGGATCCGTTCGACCTGGCGGCTGGCCCGGTCCTGGGTGGGCGTACGGCGGAGCGGATAGGCCCCCGATGTCACCATTCACTCATTGTCCACACATTCAGGGGACAGCGTTGCCACCTCTTTGTGACAGATTGCCGACAGTTGGTCATGAATGGGGAGGATTCCTATGCGCGTCAACAAAACCGTGGTCGCCGGGCTGGTGTCGGTGGCCCTCGCCGCGTCCGGGGTGGCCGGTACGGCGTACGGCCGGCACGGCTCGGAGGGCAGCGACCTGCGGCTGAACCAGCTCCAGGTGGTCGGGTCGCACAACTCGTACCATCGCGAGCTCAGCCCGGCCGAGCAGAAGGTGCAGCAGCAACAGAACGCCGGCTCGGTCGACCTCTGGTACTCACACGCTCCGATCACCCAGCAGCTCGAGGACCAGGACGTCCGGGCCCTGGAGCTCGACCTGTACCCGGACCCGCAGGGCGGTCTGTACACGTACCCGCTGATCCGCAAGCTGACCGGGCAGGGCCCGCTCACCGATCCCGCGATGGCCAAGCCCGGCATCAAGGTCATGCACATCCCGGACTTCGACTACAACACGAACTGCGACACGTTCGTGGTCTGCCTGCAGCAGGTGAAGACCTGGTCCGACGCGCACCCGAACCACGTGCCGATCGCGATCAACCTCGAACTCAAGCAGTCCGACCCGCAGGTGGTCGCGGCCGGCGGGGTCAAGGCGCCGCCGTGGGACGCCGCCAACCTTGACAGCGTCGACACCGAGATCCGCTCGGTGTTCAGCGAGCAGCAACTGCTCACCCCGGACGACGTCCGCAAGCCCGGCCTGACGCTCGAGCAGTCCGTGCTGACCAAGGGCTGGCCGAAGCTGAACAGCGTCCGCGGCCAGGTGATGTTCTACTTCGACAACGGCGGTCCCGGCGAGATCCGCGACACCTACACCGTGGGCAGGCCGAGCCTCGAAGGTCGCGCGGTCTTCACCCGTGGACCTGAGGGCGCGCCGGACGCGGCGGTCACCGAGGTGAACGACCCGCGGGGCGCGAACCAGGCCGAGATCCAGCGGCTGGTGCAGAGGGGGTACCTGGTCCGTACCCGCTCCGACGAGCCGATGGCGACGATCCGGGACAAGGACTACGGCCGGCTCGGGATCGCGCTCGCGAGCGGCGCCCAGTGGGTGACGACGGACTTCCCGGTGGCCGGCATGGCGGCCCGCTACGACAGCGACTACGTCGCCAAGCTGCCCGGACACACTCCCGTACGATGCAATCCCGTCACCGCATCGGCGAAGGCGGCCATCTCGGAAGGGTGAGCCATGTCGGAGCACGTGGTCGATGTCAGCTGGAGCCGTGGTGAGCACGACTTCACCTACGACACCTACAACCGCGACCACGAGTGGCGTTTCGACGGCGGTATCACGGTGCCGGCGTCGGCGAACCCGAAGTACCTCGGGAATCCCGGCCCGGTCGACCCGGAGGAGGCGTTCGTGGCGGCGTTGTCGTCCTGCCACATGCTCACGTTCCTGGCGATCGCGGCCCGGAAGCGGCTGCTGGTGGACGCGTACGACGACCACGCGGTCGGCGTGATGGCTCCGAACGAAGCCGGCCGGCTGGCGATCACGCAGGTGACGCTGAACCCGAAGATCGTCTGGAACGGTGCCGAGCCGGACGCCGCGACGCTCGGCAAGCTGCACCACCTGGCACACCAGGAATGCTTCATCGCAAACTCGGTGACGACCGAAATCACCATCTCCAGATAGCGCCTGCCCGGCGCCGAGCACCGCCGCGGATCCTTCGTCCTTGTTTTCCTTCCCTCAAGGAAAAACCACCCGCCGACCGGCCTGAGCCTCGCGCAAGCGGCGTCAGGACGGTCGGCGGGTGGTTGGTGCACCTCTGTGGCGGTGCACCGGTAACGGGATCCGGGGGCGCCTCGCACCGGGGCGCCTCTGCGTTTGATGTGCGACTTCCGTGCGGTCTGGCTCGGTGGGCCAGGCCGTCCGGGTGCGCCGCCCGGTCCCGTTCGTCCGGCTGGCGCCTTACTGCTCGGCGGCGGCGTCGGTCCGGTCGTCGGTGGTCTGGTTGCTGTCGATCGCCAGCAGGTCCTCGAGATCACGAACCTGCTCGGTGGCCATCGTGGTCATCAGTCGGTGGATCGTCATGCTGGTGAGACGCGGAGGGTCCGCGGGTATGACGGGAAAACGAGTTGTGACCTGAGTCACTACTTCTCGTCGAGCCCGTCCAGGCGCAGCGGGACCAGCTTGCGGGCGTCGTCGTACGACGTACCGGTGAGTTCGAGCAGGTCGATGATCGTCGAACGGAGCTGGCCGAGGACGACGACCGCGGACAGGCCGGTCGGCAGCGGGAGTTCCGCCGTACGGCGGCCGAGCTCGCCGAGCACGCGGTGCGCCGCGACGTCGGCGGCCGGCTCGAACAGCGACTCGCCGATCAGCCGGGTACCGTCCGCGAGCCGCTCCAGCAGCATCGGGTACTCCGCGGGCATGCCCTCGTCCCGCCAGACCGACACCGCGCACCGGCGGACCAGGACCCGGATGTTCCGGATCGCCCGGTCCAGCGGTACGACGAGATCCGCGATCTCCTGGACCCGGCCGCGGTGCCGCCGACGGAACGGGGACAGCCGGACCACCGCGACGCCTTCCTCGGCGGCGCTGCGCAGGTCGTCGAGCCGGGACTCGCTGGCGCGGGCCCGCCGGAGCGCGTCGGTGACCGCCTCCTCGTCGCGGGACCGCAGGCCGTCCGCGGTCTCGTTGAGGATCTCGGCCAGTTCGCTGAGTACCCCGGCGGCTTGCTGCCGAGGGCGCCGGATCGCCGCGGCTGGTGCGATCGTTGCCGCCGCCAGCGCGACCAGACCGCCGAGCGCGGCGTCCTGCCAGCGGCTGAAACCGGCGTTCGGGTTCGGGAGCAGGGTCGTCACGATCGCCGCCTGGACGCCTGCCTGGGTGGTCATCAGGTTGCCGGCACCGAGCAGTACGGCGACGCTCATCGCGAGCGCGATCACGAAGACCAGCTGCGCGACGCCGGTACCGAACACCTTCACGAACAGGTCGCCGACGCCGACACCCACCGCGACGCCGACCATCACCTCGGCGACCCGGCGGAGGCGCTGGCCGAAGCTGAACCCGAGACAGACCATCGCCGCGACCGGTGCGAAGAACGGCTGCTTGTGGCCGACGACGTACCGCGCCAAGGCCCACGCCACCCCGGCGGCCAGCGCGCACTGGGCGATGAAGAAGGCCCGGCTGCGCCAGCGTTCGACCCGGCGCCGGATCGAGGCACGCGACCGCCGCGCGGCCTGCGGGGCGATGTCGTCCCGCAGTTCCCGCAACTGGTCCAACGTCAGCCTGACCGGATCCACGCGCCCCATTCTGCGTCGTGCTTGATTCTGCTGCCTGCGACGCGCCAAGGTTTGCACATGAGCGAGAACAACCGTGAGGACTACGGCAGCTACTCCGTCGACGACGAGGATCAGCTGCAGCCGGGGGACACCCTGAACGACCGTGGCGTGGAGGACCTGCTCGACGAGGGGTACTCGCCGCCGGAGAAGTGGTCCGCGGGCGAGGGCTTCGGGACCACGGCCGACGAGGCGCTGCAGGGCGAGACCCTGGACCAGCGGATCGCCCAGGAGGTCCCGGACGTCGACCCGTACGCCGAGGACGGTGAGGACGTCGGCGGACCCGAGGTCGGCAACGCCCGCTCCGGCCGGCTGGTCGCGTCCGACGAGGGCACCCGCGAGGATGACGACAGCGAGCTGTACGCGTCGGACGTCGGCATCGACGGCGCGGCCGCCGGCGCCGAGGAGGCCGCCGTGCACGTCGTCGACGAGGACGACTTCGAGCTGTCCGACGACGACGAGACCGACCGCGGGAGTTACCGCGACGTCGACCTGGGCGACGTCGGCGACCTCGAGGACTGAATCTCCGGAACTGGGGTGGGCGCGCGGAGCTCACCCCAGTTGGTCGTGCTCAGCGGTGGGTGACCGTGACCTCGGCGCCGTGCCGGGGGACCAGTGTGACGTTCTTCGGCTGGGCCGGTTCGGGCTCGGGGTTCGGGGCCTGGAAGTTGAAGGCGGTGAGGGCGGCGCGGAGGATCTCGGTGCCCTCCATCAGCGAGAAGCCGGCGCCGATACACCGCCGGGCGCCGCCGCCGAACGGGATCCAGGTGCCGGGCGCCGGCGGGTCGTCGGACAGGAAGCGCTGCGGGCGGAAGTCCTTCGGGTTCGGGAAGTGCTCGCCGTCCCGCTGGACCAGGCCGATCGCGGCCATGATCGTCGTACCGCGCGGCAACCGGTAGCCCGCGACGTCGGCGGTCTCGGTCAGCCGGCGCCCGACCTGGTAGACGACCGGGTGCAGCCGCAGCGCCTCCTTGACGATCGCCTCCAGTTCGTCGTCCGCGCCGGCATCGGCCGCCCGCTGGCCGAACTCGAGATCCGCCGGCCGCCGCGCCAGCTCGTGGAACGCCCAGGCCATCGCGGTCGCCGTCGTCTCGTGCCCGGCCAGCAGCAGCGTGACCAGCTGGTCCCGCAGCTCCACGTCCGACCAGTTGCCCGCGGCAAGCAATCGCGACAGTACGTCGTTGCGCCCGGCGAACGTCTCGCGACGGCCGGCGATCTCGTCGTACAGGATCTCGTCGATCCGCTGCTGGGTGTCCAGGAACGTCTTCCAGGGCCGGACCTTGAGCAGCGGCGGGTAGAAGCCGCCGAGCATGATCACCGGCGACACCGAGACGATCTTGTCCAGCAACGGGCGCAGGGTGTTCAGCCGGTCCACGTCGGTGACGCCGAAGATCACCTGCAGGATGATCTCGAGCGTCAGGTTCCGCATCCGCTGGTGCATCTTGAACGGCGTCCCGGTCGGCCACTTCGCGACCTCGGCCTTGGCCAGCTCGTGCACCATCCCGGCGTACCCACGCAGCGCCGGCCCGGAGAAGGCGGGCATCAACTGCTTGCGCATCCGGACGTGGTCCTCGTCATCGAGCAGCAGCAGCGAGTGCGAGCCCATGATCGGCTCCAGCACCGTGTTGCCCTCGCCGGCGTGCATCACCGCGGGCGGGCTGCCGAACACCTCCTTGATGTGCTCCGGCCGGCTCAGCACGACGCAGACCCGGCTCGACGGCACCAGCCGGATCGTGAACACGTCGCCGTACTTCTCCCGCATCCGCGGGAAGAACGTCTTGCGGTGACTCGCGAACAGCACGGTCTGGGCGAGGGTCGGGAGCTTCGGCCCGGGCGGCAGCGTGCGCGCCGTCTGCCGGTCGAGGGTGCGGGAACCGAGCAAAGGTGTCGGAGCCATACCGGCACGCTACGTCAGCCGGGTGAACGCCGGACGTCGAACGGGGCGTCGGACAGGAAACGGGGGCCGGAGACAGGTCATTGCCTGTCTCCGGCCCCCGGAGGGTGTTCAAGCCCCATCGAAAGGGCGGGCAGTCAGGAGCGCGTGAACCGCAGCGTGAGGATCTGGAACGGGCGGAGTTCGAAGCCGACTCCGTTGTCCTTCAACTCCCGCTCGGCGAGCCCGCGCTCGAGCAGGTCGACCTCGGTGACGGACGCGGCCGCGAACGACGGGGTCACCGTCGCGCGCGAACGGCCGCCGCTGGACTCGTACAGCCGGACGATCACGTCGCCGGACTGGTCATCGGCGAGCTTGACCGCCTCGACGATCACGTTGCCGTTGTCGACGGCAACGATCGGGTCGACCACGCCGGCGCCGCTGACGACGCGCTCCGGCAGGTTGATCCGGTAGCCCTCCTCGATCGCCTCCGGGATCCCGGCGCCGACCACCAGCGCGTGGTTCACGGTGTGCACGCCCTGGTCGGTCTTCGGGTCGGGGAACCGCGGCGCCCGGATCAGCGACGTACGGATGGTGGTCGTCGTACCGCCGTCCTCCCGCGCGGTCCGGTTGATGTCGTGGCCGTACGTCGAGTCGTTGACCACGGCAACGCCGTACCCCGGCTCGCCGACGTGTACCCAGCGATGTGCCGCGATCTCGAACTTCGCCGCGTCCCACGAGGTGTTCTGGTGGGTCGGCCGGAAGATGTGCCCGAACTGCGTCTCGGACGCGGACCGGTCCGCGTGGACGTCGACCGGGTACGCCGCCTTCAGGAACTTCTCGGTCTCGTGCCAGTCCATCTCGGTCTCGATGTCGACCCGCTTCGCGCCCGGGCGGATGCGCAGCGTCTGGGTCACGGTGGACCGGTTGAAGGACCGCTTCACCACGACTGTCGCGACACCGCCGGCCACCGAGAAGTCGACGCTGTCGACCTCGGTCACGTCCCGGACGTTGTTCTTGTAGAAGGAGTCGACGTCCCACGCGTCCCAGTGGTTCGGGGTGTCGACGTGCAGCTGCAGAAGGTTGCCCACGGCACCCGGTGCGATGACCTCGCGCCCGGCCTCGACGTCGTACAGCGAGGTGATCAGGCCGCGCTCGTCGATGGTGACCCGGATCAGGCCGTTGTCGACGACACCGTTCTCGACCGTGACGTCCTGGCCCTCGACCGCCGCGACACCCGCACCGAGGCCGGCGACCCCGTTACGGCCGTGCGGCGCGGCGTTGAACACGATCTGCTCGTCACCGGAGCCGGCCAGCGCCTGCTGCGCCGTGGCGATGATCGCGTTCAGCTCCTCGGCGACCCGCGCGTACGTCGCCTCGGCCTCGCGGTGCACCCACGAGATCGACGAGCCCGGCAGGATGTCGTGGAACTGGTGCAGCAGCGCGACCTTCCACAGCCGGTCCAGGTCCTCGTACGGGTAGGTGTCGAGCTTGCCCGCGACGACGGCCGCGGCGCTCCACAGCTCGGCCTCGCGGAGCAGGTGCTCGGTACGCCGGTTGCCCTGCTTGGTCTTCGCCTGTGAGGTGTACGTCGCCCGGTGGATCTCCAGGTACAGCTCGCCGGACCAGACCGGCGCGTGCTCGGAGTACTCGTCCTCGGCGGCGCTGAAGAAGTCGGTCGGGGACTCGATCGTCACCTTCGGCGAGGACTCCAGGTCCTTGACCCGGCGCGCGGTCGCGACGAACTCCCGGGTGGGCCCGCCACCGCCGTCGCCGTACCCGAACGGCACCAGCGACCGGGTCGCCGCACCGTTCTCGGCGAAGTTCCGCTGGGCGTGCGCGAGCTCGCGACCGGACAGGTCGGAGTTGTACGTGTCGATCGGCGGGAAGTGGGTGAACACCCGGGTCCCGTCCAGGCCCTCCCACCAGAAGGTGTGGTGCGGGAACTTGTTCTCCTTGTTCCAGGAGATCTTCTGGGTCAGGAACCACTTCGAGCCGGACAGCTTCACCAGCTGCGGCAGCGCCGCGGTGTAGCCGAACGAGTCCGGCAGCCAGACCTCCTGGGTGTCGATCCCGTACTCGTCCAGGAAGAACCGCTTGCCGTGCACGAACTGCCGGGCCAGCGCCTCGCTGCCGGGCAGGTTGGTGTCGGACTCGACCCACATCCCGCCCACCGGAACGATGGTGCCCTCGGCAACGGCCTTCTTCAGCCGCTCCCAGACCTCCGGGTAGTTCTCCTTCACCCAGGCGTGCTGCTGTGCCTGCGAGAACGCGAAGACCAGCTCTGGGTACTCCTCGGCGAGAGTGGCAACGTTGGACACGGTCCGGGCCACCTTGCGGCGGGTCTCCCGGAGCGGCCAGAGCCAGGCGGAGTCGATGTGCGCGTGCCCGACCGCGGACAGCTGGTGCGCGCTGGCGTGCGCGGGCCGGCTCAGTACGTCGGTCAGCTGGGCGCGGGCGTCCGCGGCGGTACCGGCGACGTCCTCGTAGTCCAGCGCGTCCAGCGAACGGCTGAGCGCGCGCAGGATCTCCTTGCGGCGCGGCTCCTGGATCGACAGCTCCCGCTGCAGGCCGTCGAGCGCCTCGAGGTCGAGGATCAGGTCCCACACCTCGGCGTTGAAGATCGCCAGGTCGGCGCGGGTCAGCTGGTAGATCGGGTGGTCGCCGAGCCCGGCGCCGATGTCGGTCTTCGCGTCGGCGTTGTCCAGCGGGATCTCCGGGTTCGCGGCGGCCTCGACGTAGAACTCGACGGTGTCGCCGGCGGAGGCCGCCGTACCGTCCGGGCCGAGGATCGACAGCGGGGCGTACGTCTGCCGCGGGTGCAGGCCCTTGAGCGGCTTGCCGGAGGTGGTGTGCACCAGGCCCTCCGCGGAGAACCCGGGGCCGCCGCTGAAGCCGAGGTCGATGACCGCCTCGATCTCGCGGCCGGCCCACTCGGCCGGCACCTGGCCGCTGAACTTGAACCAGGCGGTGCCCCACGCGGGTCCCCACGGCAGGCCGATCTCGGCCTTCTCGTAGGTCTGTGCCAGCGCCTCGGCGGGGGACACGGGCTCACCGGGTGCGTGCCACACCTCGATGTCCAGCGGGACGGCCGCGCCGTAGATCGCGGGGCGGAGCCGCTCCCGCAGGGCGCGCCTGAGCCGCTCCTCGATGAGTTGACGGTCGTCGTGCACGAAATCAGCCTCCGGGAAAGGATCCTCACACGGCCGCGACGGCCGCACGGATGACAACGCTGTCACACCAACCCCGCGCGCGTCCAGACGCAGTTTCGCCACGAAACTCCCGGTAGCGGTTGGGTTGCGGGCACCGGCACGGCTACCCGCTCGGCCTGATTGTTGTCTAGGTTGTCTGCATGGATCGCCCCCGCCTGCTCACCCCTGCCCGGCCGACCGGCCTGACCCGCCGCAGCCTGCTCGGTTTCGGCGCCGCCGCCGCGTCCGGGCTGCTGCTGCCGGGCTGCTCCCGCGGCCGCGCGGACGAGCCTGCACCGTCGGAGAAGGCCGTCTTCGCGACCGGTAACGCCGGCGGCGTCTACAACGTCTTCGGTGCGGCGCTCTGCAAGCTGGTCGGCGAGGTCACCGGTGTGGAGCTGACGCCGCAGGTGAGCGACGGGTCCGTGGACAACCTGGTCAAGGTCGCCAGCCGCAAGGCCGACCTGGGATTCTGTACGTCGGACACCGCGCTGGCGGCGTACGAGGGAACCGACGCGTTCGCCTCCGGGCGGTTGCGCTTCAGCGCGCTGGCCCGGGTGTACGACAACTACGTCCACGTCGTCGTACCGATGGCCTCGAAGGCGACGGGCCTCGCCGACCTGTTCCCGAGCAAGGACGCCCCGACGCGGCGAATGGTCGTCGGCGTCGGCCCGAAGGGCTCCGGGACGGAGATCGTCGCGGACCTGATCCTGGACCGGGCCAAGGCCGACGTGATCAAGGCCAACCCGACCCTGGACCCGGCCAAGGTCGACGTGATCCGGCGGAACCTGAAGCTCGAGGAGATGGCGCTCGCGGTGCAGCCCAGGGGCACTGCGCTCCGCGGTTCGATCGACGCGTTCATCTGGAGCGGCGGCGTCCCGACCGATCCGATCGCCCAACTGCAGAAGACCATCGGGTTCCGGCTGCTGGACATCGGCGGCGTCGCGGAGGCGATCGCGCTCAAGGAGTTCGGCGGGTTCCTGGTCGCGCCGATCCCGCCGTCGCAGTACGGGCTGGCCAGCTCGGTGCCGACGCTCGCGATCCCGAACTACCTGGTCGCCAGGACGGACCTGTCGGACTCGTGGGCCTGGTGGACGGTCAACACCCTGTTCCGGCGGCAGAACGACCTGGTCAGGGGTGTTCTGATCCCCGGGGACACCCCTGCGACGCCCGGAGCCAGCCCGACGCCCACCGGCAACCCTGAGGCCGGTGCGCTGGACCCGCGGTCCGCGATCGCGACCATGCCGGTCCCGCTCCACCAGGCCGCCGAACGCTGGTACCGCCAGAACCACATCTGACCCGCCGAGCGCCTACGGGTCAGGTGTCGTAGTCCTCGAGCAGCGGGACCCGGACCTCGATCACCAGGCCGCCGCCGATCGGCGGGCGGGCGACCACCCGGCCGCCGACCCGAGCCGCCTCGGAGCGGACGATCGCCAGGCCGAGCCCGGTGCCCGGCATCTCCCGGTGGTGGGCGCTGCGCCAGAACCGCTCGCCGACCTTCTTCAGGTCCCGGGAGCCGAGGCCGAGACCGTGGTCGCGGACCGACATCACGACTTCGGTGCCGTCCCGGGTGACCGACACCTCCACCGGCGGGGAGCCGTACTTGGAGGCGTTGTCGAGCAGTACGTCGAGGATGTCGTCGACCTCGAGCTCCGGCGCGACCCCGCCCGGGACCATCTCGCCGACCACCAGCTCCATGTCGTCGGCGGCGTACACGGCCTTCCAGCCGACCAGCCGTTCCTTGACCGCCTGCGCCAGGTCCAGCGGCGCGTCGTTGCCGTCGGCATCGGCCGACGGGCGGTCCGAGCCGGCCAGCCGGGACAGCCGCTGGACGATCCGGCCGAGCCGGTCGATGTCGCTGAGCGCGAACCGCGCGGTCGGCGACAGCCGGGACAGGCCCTCGATGTGGATCCGGGCCGATGTCAACGGTGTCCGCAGCTGGTGCGACGCGTCCGCGACGAACTCGCGCTCGCGCTGCCGGGCCTGGTGCAGGCTCAGCGCCATCGAGTTGAAGCTGTCACCCAGTCGTCTCAGTTCTGGTGCACGGCCGTCGGTGGACACTCGCGTGTCGAGCGCGCCGCGGGTGATCTGGTGGGTCGCGTTGTCGAGGTCCTGCAGCGGCCGCAGCACCCAGCGGGTGATCGGCCGGACGATGCCGACGATGATCGCGCCGATGCTGATCAGCAGCCCGCCGAGGAGCAGCAGCAGCCCGCTCTGCACCTGGTCACGGGCCTTGGCGGTCGGAACCCGCAGTACGGCGGCACCGAGCACGGAGCCGTTGTTGACGACCGGACGGGAGACGATCATCTCGCCGGAACGCCACGGCCACAGCGCCGGCGGCTCCGGTGGCAGCCGGCCCGCGAGCGTGCTGTGCAGGGCCGTCGCGATGTCGTCCTCCTTCACGTCCACGCCGGACACCGACGTGGCGATCACGCGGGAGTCGACGTCGACGACGAAGACGGGGGTGTTGTAGAGCTCCTGGTAGCGGACCGCGAGCTCTCGCAGGTTCGCGATGTCGCCGGTCTGCAACGGGCCTTCCGCCATCGCGGCGAACCAGTCCGCGTCGTTGCTCCGGGACAGGAAGAGGGTGCGCGACGTACTCGTGGCGATGAAGTTCGCCAGCGGGATGACGGCGACGATGGCCAGCGCGACGACCATCGGGACGAGGGACTGCAGTAGTCGACGGCGCAACGGTCAGTCCGAACCCAGGCGGTAGCCGACGCCGCGGATGGTCTGCACCAGTTCGGGCCGGCCGAGCTTGGCTCGCAGGCTGGCGACGTGCACGTCCATCGTCCGTGAGGACGCCTCGAACACCGACTGCCACGCGTACAGCGCGACCTGTTCCCGGGGGACCACCCGGCCGTGGTGCGCGGCCAGTACTGCGAGCACGTCGAACTCCTTGCGGGTCAGACTGATGGGTTTGTCCGCCACCTGGACCGTGCGGGCCTCGATGTCCACGGTCAGGTCGCCGACAGTCACCCGGGGGCGGGGCTGCAAGAGACCGGTACGGCGAAGTACAGCATCGATGCGGGCCAGTAGCTCGGAAATGGCAAACGGTTTCACCACGTAGTCGTCGGCGCCGCTGCGCAACCCGCGGACCCGGTCGGCGGCCTCACCACGCGCGGTCACCGCGATCACGGGGACATCGGACACGGTACGGATCTGCCGGCACACGTTGATGCCGTCCCCGTCCGGCAACCCGAGGTCCAGCAGGACCAGGTCGCCGGGGTCCGCCGCCAGGGCGTCCGCCGCCGTCCGCACGTGCGTCACCATCAGGCCGTAACGCCGCAAGGCGGGTATCAGGGCATTGGCGATATCGAGATCGTCCTCGACCAGCAGAATCCGGACCGCGCCACTCATGCGGTGATCGTAGGCCAGGTCACGGCCTCATGTGTCAGATCTTGGTAAAGACGTAATCACGTGACTCCATGCAGTGGTCGGCAACATTAGCCTTCCGGGCACAAGAGGGAGTCGGTCGATGACTGTCGGTATTGATGACGGGGAAAGGGCCGCCGCGCCGTCCGACGAGGAGCTGGCCGAGTACGAGCAGGAGCGCCCAGCACGGCGGCTACGCCCCGCGTTGGACCTGGTGCTTTCCGTCTGGTGTGCGATCGTCAGCGTCGGCGTGCTTGCACAGGTCTTCTTCCCGTTACCACAAGGCACGCAGTTCTACCTGGTGATCTTTCTCGCAGCGGTCCTGCCGATGACCTTGCTGTGTTACCGGGGCATTCCGGGTCGTAGGGGCACGCATGACGACCCTGGGATCTTGGACTGGGCCCTGGCGCTGGTTGCGTTGGCTGTTGTGTCTACCGCTCCTGGGCTTCGACGGGTACCTGGAGCGTCGTCAGGCTCCCACTACGTTGGACGTGGTGGCAGGTGCCCTCTTGCTGGTGCTTCTACTCGAGGCCTGTCGTCGTACGACGGGCTGGGTCTTGCCGGTGTTCAGCCTGGTCTTCATTGCGTACGCCTACTACGGCGGGTACTTGCCGTACACGTGGGCGCTCGCGCACCAAGGCTTCAACTTCGACGCGATCATCGCCCAGCTCACGATGGGTACGGCGGGCTTCTACGGGACCCCGTTGAGCGTGGCCGCGTCGTACATCGTGCTCTTCACCATCTACGGCGCGGTGCTCGACTACTCGGGCGCGGGCAAGTTCTTCATCAACCTGTCGTTCGCGGCGTTCAAGCGCAGTCGTACGGCGCCGGGCCGGACCGTCACGCTGGCAGGATTCCTGCTCGGCACCGTGTCGGGATCCGGTAGTGGACGCGATGAAGTCCGGGTCGATCGACGCACTGGTCTGGTCCGGCGGGCTGCCGACCGGCGGCATCACCGACCTGGTCACCAGCATGGGAAACGGCGTGAAACTCTTGCCTATCACGGATCTGCTGCCCAAAATGCAGGAGAAGTACGGCGAGGTGTACTCGGCGGCACCGATCCCGGCGGCGACCTACAAGCAGCCGGCCGACGTCGCCACGATCGTCGTACCGAACGTCCTGCTGGTCCGCAAGGACATGAAGGACCAGCTCGCCGAGCAGCTGACGAAGACGCTCTACGACAACATGGATGCGCTGGTCACGGTGAACGCGGCCGCGAAGGGCATCACGCTGGACAACGCCGACAAGACCGACCCGGTGCCGTTGCACCCCGGCGCGAAGAAGGCGATCGACGGCCTGCGATGACCCCACGAACCGTCCTCCCCCGCACACCAGGCGCAGCGGGGGAGGACGCAGGGCCCCGGCACCGCACATCAAGGCGCAGCGACGCCGGGCCCCGGGCCGGCTCCCACGACCAGGCGCAGTGAGAGCCGGCCCACCCGCCGAAGCCATCCCCCGAATCCGAGCCTCCCACCGCACCTCATCCCCGCCAGAGGCATCCACGGGGCCGTCGTATACCGCGACCCGGTCCCGCCGGAGGCATCCACGGGGTGCAGGACCTTCCACAGCGCCTCGGTTCCACCGGAGCCACCCGCGAGGGCCGGATCTTCTACTGCGGCTCGGGTCATCTGCCGCGGTTCGGTTCCGGCGAGGCATCCGTGGGGCGCGGGTCTTCTGCTGCGGCTCGGGTTCCGGTGGAGGCATCCGTGGGGGTAGGGGTGGGTCTACTACTGCGGCTCGGTTTCGGTGGCGGTGGCTGGGGGCTGCTGCGGCTGCTCCTCGTGGGGCATTGGGGTGCCGTACAGGTAGTGCGAGAGGGCGGAGTCGCGCTTCGGGTGGGCGTGGTACTTGATCGGAACGACACGGCCCTCCGCGCTGTCCCAGGCATTGTCGGCCATCCGCCACATCCGGTGCGCGATCCGGCCGGCCATCCCGGTGTGCGGGGAGGCGGGGTGCGCCCTGGTCGGCGCGACCTCCTCGGCCTCCAGCAGGTTCTCGGTCAGCGCGTTCACGTCCGGGTCGGCGAGCTCCTCGGTGATCTGCCGGCTGTACGTCGCCTCCATCGCCTCGTGCTCGTCGAGCAACCGGTCGATCTGCTGCCACAGGTCGTGGTGCTGGAGATGCAGGAACCGGCTGTCGCCGTACTGCCGTCCCTTCAGGTACCGCAGCGAGCGCTCCAGTTCCTTCGCGTTCCCGACGTACCTGCTGACCAGCCCGGCCCCCGTCCGGGAGCCTCCGGATGTGCGGTATCAGCACGTCCTCGGCCGCCGCCAGATGCTGCGCCGCGATCGCGTAGAACCAGTCCGTCTGATGCCGGTGCTCAGGATGCGCCGCATCCGGATGATGAGCCGGCTCGGCCAGCTCCCGAATCCGCGCGTGTTCGTAGGTCAGGGCCATTTCGAGCGTCGAAGCGGTCACGACAACCACCTCCAGATGTCACTCCCCAGCGTGTGCCCATCCGCCCCAAACCGCAACCACCCCTAACCCCTCCGTAACCCCCACCCCACCCACCCGAACGCCCTGGACGTGCGCCCTGGACGTGCGCCCTGGACGTGCGCCCTGGACGTGCGCCCTGGACGTGCGCCCTGGACGTGCGCCCTGGACGTGCGCCCTGGACGTGTGCCCTGGACATCCGATCCGACGCCAGCCTCCGGATGCCTGCAATCGGACGCCTGCCCTCGGCGTCCGCACCCGATATCCGCTCCGAGGCTCGCCATGGGCGCTCGGTCCGAGGCTCGCCCCTGGTCTCGCGCTCGGTAGCTCTCGGCTGTTCGGTAGGGGGAGACGACGAACGCCCGGCGCGGGGGCGGCGGGCGTTCGGGGGGAGGGGGAGAGATCAGGCGTCGGAGCTCTTCTTCCAGAGGTTGATGCCGGCTTCTACGGCGTCGGCGTCGATGGCCTCCAGTTCCTCGGCGGAGAAGCCGAGGTTGCGGACCGTGGCCAGGTTGTCCTCGAGTTGTGCCACGCTGGATGCGCCGATGAGCGCGCTGGTGACGCGGTCGTCGCGCAGCGTCCAGGCGAGTGCGAGCTGGGCGACGGACTGGCCGCGCTCCTTCGCGATCTCGGCCAGCGCGCGGACGTGCTTCAGCGTGTCCTCGGTCAGCGAATCCGGGTTCAGCGACTTGCCCTGCGCCGCCCGCGAGTCGGTCGGGATGCCGTCCAGGTACCGGTTCGTCAGCACGCCCTGGGCCAGCGGCGAGAACGCGATCACGCCGACACCGAGCTCACCCACCGCGTCCAGTAGGTCCTCCTCGATCCACCGGTTCAGCATCGAGTACGACGGCTGGTGGATGAGCAACGGCGTACCGAGCTCCTCCAGGATCCGCGCGGCCTCCCGGGTCCGGTCGGCGGAGTACGACGAGATCCCGGCGTACAGCGCCTTGCCGGACCGGACCGCCGCGTCCAGCGCGCCCATCGTCTCCTCGAGCGGTGTGTCCGGGTCGAACCGGTGCGAGTAGAAGATGTCGACGTAGTCGAGACCCATCCGGCTCAGCGACTGGTCCAGCGACGCGAGCAGGTACTTCCGCGACCCGCCGCCCTGACCGTACGGCCCCGGCCACATGTCGTACCCGGCCTTGGTCGAGATGATCAGCTCGTCCCGGTACTGCTTGAAGTCCCGCGCGAAGTGCGTCCCGAAGTTCGTCTCGGCCGAGCCGTACGGCGGACCGTAGTTGTTCGCCAGGTCGAAGTGTGTGACGCCGAGGTCGAACGCCCGCCGCAGGATGTCCCGCTGCGTCGCGAACGGCTTGTCGTCACCGAAGTTGTGCCACAACCCCAGCGAAATCGCCGGAAGCCGCAGCCCGCTCCGGCCCGTCCGCCGGTAGCTCATCTGGTCGTCGTACCGGCCCGCAGCCGCCACATAGTCAGTCACGAAGCCCCAGTCTGCCCCATGGATCAACGAGTTCAAACCCCCTTGTTTTTCAGCAGAAACCCCATCACTGACACCAAGAACCCCACCTTCTTGATTCTCAGACGAGATCGGCCCACGGGGCGGGCGGGGTGGTGGTGAAGAAGTGCAGGAGGCCGAGGAGGCGGCTCGTCGTGGGGGCGGTCCAGTGGCGTTGGTTGGGCCAGGGTGCGGCGGGCAGTTTGGCGAGGGCCCAGGAGAGGTGGAACCAGAGGACCGCGGCGGCCAGGTCGTGCTCGGAGTCCCGGGAGTGTGCGTGATGCAGATAGGCGGGGAGGAGAGCGGCGACCTCGGGCAGGGGGAGCTTGGCGAAGTCCATGGCGGCCGGGGCCCAGGCGGCGTCGCCCCAGTCGATGAGGGCGCGGAGATCATTGCCGGCGCCGGCCAGAAGGTTGTGGGCGGCAACGTCTCCGTGGATCAGCACCTTCGGGCCGCCCGCGTCGACGCGCTCGGCCAGGCGGGTGAACCAGCCGGTCAGCCAGGTACCTGTTCCGGGATCGATGTAGCCCCGGTCGGCGAGGTCGTCGATCGTCCGCCACGGATCGCCCCAGCCGTCCTCCGGCACATCCGACAGGTCGCTCGGCAGCGTGGCAGGACCGGGCTGCTCGAGGTGGTGGAGTAACGCGAGCTGTTCGGCGAGACCGGCTGGGACGTCGGTGGGCTCGGTGCCGTGGACGCGCTGCATCACGACGTACGGCGCATCGATCAGCCGGCGGGCGGCGTCGTACTCGATGATGGCCGGGGTCAGTACGCCGACGGACCGCGCGGCCGGGACGACGTGGGTCTCCTTGTGGAGGTCGTCCTCGTACCCGGGCCGGCTGACCCGCAGGAACAGCCCCTCGCCGAGCACGAAGCCCCGGTTGGCCACACCACCGGCGACCTCCCGCACCTCTCCGGGGTCGACCCTGTGCCGCCGTGCGACCGCAGCTACCTGGTCGAGGAAGTCGTCCTGCTGGCTCAATCCACATCTCCGTCGTCCGCGCGGACCGCCGTCCCGGTCCCGAGAGGTGGGTACGGCGGCATCCACCGAGTTTGATGTACTGCGGGCGTGCGTGTCGATGTGGATCCGGAGAGCGCCGGGCGCCGGGAGTTCTATGCACTGCTGAACTCCGTGGTCGTCCCGCGGCCGATCGCGTGGGTGTCGAGCCGCTCGGCCGACGGAGTGCTGAACCTGGCGCCGCACTCGTTCTTCACGGTCGCCTCCGTGCAGCCGCCGATGGTGCAGTTCACCTCGGTCGGCCGCAAGGACAGCCTGAACAACGTCGAGGCGACCGGCGAGTTCGTGGTCAACTTCGCCGCCGAACCGCTCTACGAGCAGGTGAACGCCTCCGGGACGAACTTCCCGCCGGAGGTGTCGGAGTTCGAGGCGATCGGCGTCACCGCCGAGCCGTCCCGGACGGTCGCCGTACCGCGGGTCGCGGAGTCGCCGGTCGCGCTCGAGTGCACGCTGCACACCACGCTGCCGATCGGCGACTGCACGCTGGTCATCGGTCAGGTCCGGCACCTCGCGATCGACGCCGCCGTGCTGGACGGCAACCATCCGGACGTCCGTCGGCTCCGCCCGCTCGCCCGGCTCGGCAAGGACGAGTGGAGCACGCTCGGCGAGGTCCGTGAGATCTCCCGGATCCGCTACGCCGACTGGCCTGGTCATTTCACACCTCCTCGTAGTTGAGAACAGCTGCTGGTCAGAACAGCCGCTGGTGGGAAGCGCAGCTGGTTGGGACGGCTGCTGGTAGGGAAGGGCTGCTGGTGGGGACCGTGGGTGTTAGTGGGTCTCTTCGCGGGTGGCGAGGCGGGCTGCGAGTGCCTCGAGCTCGGTGGACAGGCGTAGTGGTGGCTCGTCGGATGGTGCGGTCGTGGCGGGGTGCCAGGCCAGGTCGGGTGTTACCAGGTAGACCTCCGGTGACAGCGGGCTTGGATCTCGGGCGTAGCAGCGGGCGGCGAGATTCAGCATCAGACCCAGCGCCGGGATCACGCCGAGGTCCTCGATGACGTGCAGGATCAGGGTGTCGCGGGCAGGCAGAGCGGCGAGCACGCCGTACGGCGCGGCCTGCACCTGCAGGCTCTCGCGGAGCACGGTGTCGAGGACGAGCGCGCGGGAGGCGGCATACCCCTGCCCGCTGACGAAGGCGATCCGGATGTCCTGGTCGTCGACGTACGTGACCTCGTCCTGGAGCCGACGAAGGTTGGCGAGGCCGAACCGGTCGGCGTCCGGCCGGCTGACTCCCAGGTCGGCCGGCTCCAGGAACATCGTGATGATGCCGCCGTCGTCCGTGGACGGCACGGCGATCAGTCCGGGCAGGAAGTCGGGCCGGTCCGCGGTCCACTTGGCCGGCAACGAGTCGCGGGCCACGATCCGCTGGATCAGCTCGTGCTCGGGGTCGTCCGGCGGCAGCGGTGCACCCGCGCGGAACTGCTTGACGATGGCATCGAGATGTTCCGCGACGATCTCCGGCCAGCGGTCCTCCTCGTGGTGGCCGACGGCGCGGGCGAGATTGTTGAGCCCGAGTACCGGTTCGTCGACAGACCTGTCCGCCGGCACCAGCGCCGCGTCGCCGCGATAGGTGAGTGACAGGCCGAGGCCGGCGGCCGCAGTCAGCGCGAGCTGCACCATCCGATCGGCCTGCCGCCGGGTCAGCGGCGGCAGCGCCGGGTCGGGGAGGCCCGGGTGGTCGAGGCAGTAGTTGTTGCCGTGGGCATGTTCTGTGGTGTCGACGGGCATCGCTGGCCTCCAGATCGGCGGAGCTGCGGGGGAAGTCGGCAGAGAAGGTACGAGGATCGGGCCCGCCCGGAACCGCCGATCCGAACCTGTGGACAACCGTCCGGATACGCTGCGGCCATCCCGGCAGGAAGTTCGAAGGAGCGTGTGCATGTCCAGCAGCCCGTTGTCGCGGCCGACCTCGGAGACGCGGCTGTCGCTGTCGCACATCACCGCGCAGAACGAGACCAACCTGCTCGGCACCGTGCACGGCGGCGTGATCATGACGCTGGTCGACTCGGCCGCGGGCGTGGTCGCCGCGCGGCACTCCGGCGGGGCGGCGGTCACGGCGTCGATGGACGAGATGGTGTTCCTGGTCCCGGTCCGGGTCGGCGACGTCGTGCACTTCAGCGCGCAGGTGAACTGGACCGGCCGCAGTTCGATGGAGGTCGGCGTCCGGATCACCGCCGATCGCTGGGACGCGGTCGGCCCGCAGGTGCACGTCGCGTCGGCGTACCTGGTGTTCGTCGCGGTCGACGAGGACGGACAGCCGCGCGAGGTGCCGCAGGTACAGCCGGTCACGGACGAGGACAGGCGGCGGCTCCGGGAGGCGGAGATCCGCCGCAATCACCGGCTCGCGAGGCGGGCCGCGATCATCGCCTCGCGCGAAAGTGACCGCTGAAGGACCGGGCCGACGCGGAGGTCGTCGGCACGACGGTAGGTTCCCCGGGCCGATCGGGCCGGCCGTGACCGAGCCGGAGGAGCAGTAGCTAGCGCGGCCAGCCGGCGAGCAGATCGGCGGCTGCCCGGGCCGCGACCTCCGGCGCCGAGGTCATCGCCGCGACCCGATAGCTGACGAGCGCTCCTTCGTGGAGCAGCAGCAGCCGGTCGGCCAGCTCGCCAGGATCCGCGAAACCGGCCGCCCGGGCCTGCGCCTCGAACTCAGCACGGAGCCATTGCTTCTGGCCGACGATCACCGGCATCGCCGGGTGGTCCGGCGCGGCCAGCTCGACGCTCGCGTTGATGAACCCGCACCCGTTCCGGGACCCGTCCAGCCAGTCCGTCAACGCCGCGAACAGCGCCAGGATCATCGCCTCGGGCGTCGTCGGATTCCGCTCGGCCAGCTGGTCGTCGAGGAACCGGTGCCAGGTCCGGTCCCGTTCCTCCAAGTACGCCGCGATCAGCCGATCCTTCGAGCCGAACCGGTCGTAGAGCGTCTTCTTGGTCACGTCCGCGGCCGCGGCGATCGCGTCGACGCCGACGGCCCGGATCCCGTGCTCGTAGAAAAGGGTCGAGGCGGCCGCCAGGATCCGCTCGCCCGCAGGGGTCAGTCGCGGTGTCGCGGGCACCCGGCGGTCGGCAAGCAGTCTCATCTGCTGATCCAGCACACTGACAGTATACCTACCGGTATGGTTACCGTCTCGGCATGAAAGTACTGAGCTTGGCCGCCGGCGCCGGTTTCGTCGTGTTCTGGAGCTGCGGCTTCATCGGCGCGCGGTGGGGAACGCAGTACACGAACGCGTTCGACCTGCTCGCCTGGCGGTTCCTGGTCGCAGGGGCGATCGCCGTCGTGATCCTGGCCGTCCGGCGGCCGCGGATCTCCCGGCGCGACCTGGCGACCCAGGTGTGGATGGCGTTCCTGACCCAGTTCGTCTACCTCGGCCTGATCTTCACCGGGATCGACCACGGCATCACCGCCGGCGTCACCGCGCTGATCGGTTCGCTGCAGCCGATCCTGATCGCGACCGTCGCCGGCCTGCTGCTCGGCGAACGGGTCAGCCGTCGCCAATGGCTCGGCCTGGTCGTAGGTCTTGTGGGCGTCGGCTTGGTCGTCGCCGACGACCTCAGCGCGGGCCACGGTTCGCCGCTGCTGTTCCTGGTACCGATCGGCGGCCTTCTCGGTCTGGTCGCCGGCACCTGCCTCGACCGTCGGAGGCGACCAAGCACGAGCTCACTCGACGCCCTCGCCATCCAAAGCCTCACGTCGGCTGTCCTCTTCACTGCACTGGCCGCGTCGACCCATCGACTGACCGTGCCGAGCGAGCCCGGCTTCTACGGCGCGGTCCTCTGGCTGGTGCTGCTTGCGACCGGTGGCGGATGGGGTCTGTACCTCGTGAACCTCAAGCTCTCCGGCGCTACAAGGATCAGCTCACTGCTCTATCTGGTTCCGCCGACCACGATGCTGTTCGCGTTCCTGATCTTTCACGAGACGATCGGTGTACTCGCCGTCGTCGGAATGCTGATTTGTGCGGTCGCCGTACTGCGGATCCGGAGCGGTGAACAAGTACGCTGCGGGGATGGCGGAACCCCGGTGGCTGAACCAGACGGAAGCGCAGGCGTGGCGTGCGTACATCGCAGCGCAGCGCGTAGTGAGCAGCCGGATCGAGCAGCAGTTGCAGCGCGACGCAGGCATTCCGCACACGTACTACGAGATCCTCGTCCGGCTGTCCGAGGCGCCGGGCAACCGGCTCCGGATGAGTGAACTCGCGGTCGCCACGCTCGGGTCCCGCAGCCGGCTCTCGCACGCGGTCAGCCGGCTCGAGCAGAACGGCTGGGTGCGGCGCGAGGGGATCGAGTCCGACCGCCGCGGCCAGGTCGCGATCCTGACCGAGCTCGGCCGCCAGAAGCTGGTCGACACGGCCCCCGGGCATGTCGAGGAGGTCCGTACGTCGATTTTCGACGCGCTCACCCCTCAGCAGGTCGAGCAGTTGTACGACGTCTGCGCGACGCTTGCCCGGCACTCGGGCGACACCGTGGACCGCGCGGCGTGGGAGCGAAACTGAGATGAGACGCCCGGTCGCGCTGATCGCGCTGATCGCACTCGTCGTCACCGGCTGCGGCAAGGGGGCCCAACCGACAGCAGGACCGAGCACTGTCCCGTCGTCGACCGTCCCGGCAACAGTCCCCACAATTGAAGAACCGAGCAGCCCAGCCAGTACCCCCACCTCGGCGACGCCGGCGGAATCAGCGAGCCCGACCGAGGCGCCGAGCTGTGTCGACCAGAAGGTGCAGGCGCTCACCCTCCGCGAGCAAGCCGGCCAGCTCATCATGACCGGCATCAACGGCACCGGTATGACCCCCGCCCAGCGTGCCGTCGTACGGCAGCAGAAGTCCGGCGGCGTGTTCCTGGTCGGCAACGGGGGAAGCCTGTCCAGCACCCGTACGGCGACAGCGGCAGTGAACTCGGCGGCCACCGTCGAAGGTGTCCGCCCGTTCATCGCGGCGGACCAGGAGGGCGGCAAGATCCAGCGGCTCAGAGGCCCTGGATTCGACCGCATCCCCGCCGCGACGGTCCAGGGCACCTGGTCGGCCTCGAAGCTCACCGCACAGGCTGAGGAGTGGGGCAGCCAGCTGAAACAGGCCGGCGTGAACGTCGACCTCGCACCGGTCGCCGACGTCGTACCCGCGTCGGCCAAGTCCCAGAACGCGCCGGTCGGCCAGCTCGACCGTGAGTACGGCGACACGCCGCAGCAGGCGGGTCAGGGCGTCACGGCGTTCGTCCAGGGCATGCGCAACGCCGGGATCGCGACCTCGGTCAAGCACTTCCCGGGCCTCGGCCGGGTCCGCGGCAACACCGACTTCGCGGTCGGCGTCGTCGACAACGTCACGGTCCGCGGCGGCGCCGACCTGCAGCCGTTCGCGGACGGGATCAAGGCCGGTACGTCGATGGTGATGATCTCGACCGTGACGTACAGCAAGATCGACCCGGAGAACCGGGCCGTGTTCTCGCCGACCGTCATCCAGGGCATGGTGCGCGGCGACCTCGGCTGGCAGGGCGTGGTGATCACCGACGACGTCGGCTCCGCCGCGGAGGTGAAGGCGGTACCGGCGGGCGACCGGGCGACCCGCTTCGTGGCGGCCGGCGGCGACATCGTGATCAACGCCGAGTCCGGGCTGACCGCGACCATGGTGAACGCCCTGGTCGCCAAGGCCGAGCAGGACGAGCTCTTCGCCGCGAAGCTGACGAGTAGCGTGCGGCGTGTGCTGACACTCAAACAGGACTACGGCCTCGTGAGTTGCGGATGAGCGAGGAACAAGAGCCCGACTACCGGTTCACCCTCGCGAACGAGCGCACTTATCTGGCGTACCTGCGTACGTCGCTCGCCTGCTACGCCGGCGGTCTCTCCGCGGTGCAGTTCCTCGACCTCGGGCCGGACCGCTGGCCGGCCCGGATCATCGGGATCGTGCTGGTCCTCACCGGAATCGTCACCACCGCCGGGGCGTTCCGGCGCTGGCAGCTGAACCTGACCGCGATCCGTCGTGGCGGTGCGCTGCCGGCCAGCCGGCTGCCGCTGATGCTGGGGGCAACGATCGCGACGGTCGGCCTGATCGGGCTGCTGTTCTCCCTCTGGCGATAAGTGTGGCAATGAGCACACCGGATCCAGGAAGGCAGCCGGAGCGGACGCTGCTCGCGTGGCGCCGTACGGCCCTCGGGCTGATTGCCAACGGCACGCTGTTGCTCGTCTCCGGCCATGGGTCGTCACAGGTCCGGACCGGTCTCGGAATCGTCGTTCTCGTGCTGTCGCTGGGCTGCTGGACCGCGGTCGGCGCCGTCTACCGGCGGTCCAAGGGCGGCGCTGTGCACGCTCTCGGGCACGACCACGTGCTGCGGGTCGCGGCCGGTCTGGTGCTCGTCGTCGGGCTCTTCGACCTGTACGCCGTGATCACGAGATGAAACCGATCGGTTACCCATCGTGTGCGCCGTGAAAGGCCAGTTCATGACGACGCGATACGTTGAGCCGGGCGGATGCCACGTCACCGGTCGGTTCCCCCTAGCATGTTCACGGTTTGTCCCTCGTTCACCCGGAGCTTGAAGTGCCGTTACGTCTGCGTCCGAACGACCCGACGTTCTACGACCTTTTCACCGAGTCCGCCAACCACCTCGTGGAAGGATCCCGGATCCTGGCGGAGCTGCTCGGCAGTACGGCGGGTACCGGGCTGTCCGCCAGCCACCAGATCGCCGCCCAGATGAAGGACGCGGAACACGCCGCCGACGAGACCACGCACTCGATCATCCGGCGGGTCAACTCGACCTTCGTCACGCCGTTCGACCGCGAGGACATCTACCGGCTGGCCTCGGACCTCGACGACGTCATGGACTTCATGGAGGAGGCCGTCGACGCCGTCCACCTGTTCAACCTGGAGAAGCTGCCGGAGGAAGTCGCTGAGCAGATCGAGGTGCTGCAGCGGGCCGCCCAGCTGACGGCGGAGAACATGCCCAAGTTGCGCACCATGAAGGACCTGGCGGAGTACTGGATCGAGATCAACCGGCTGGAGAACACCGGTGACGCGGTGCACCGCCGGATCATCGCGAAGCTGTTCAGCGGCGAGTTCGACGCGCTGACGGTGATGAAGGTGAAGACCGTCGTCGACCTGCTGGAGGAGGCGCTCGACGCCTTCGAGCACGTCGCCAACACGGTCGAGCAGATCGCCGTCAAGGAGAGCTGAGCGTGGAGTTCACGCTCGTCATCGCCGTCGTCGTCATCGCGCTCGCGTTCGACTACACCAACGGCTTCCACGACGCCGCCAACGCGATCGCGACCTCGGTCTCCACCCGGGCGCTGACGCCCCGAGTGGCGCTGGCGATGGCGGCGGCCTGCAACTTCCTCGGCGCACTGGCCGGTACCGAGGTCGCCGAGACCATCGGCAAGGGCATCATCGCCACGCCGAGCGGCAAGCACGGTCTGGTGATCGTGATCGCGGCCCTCATCGGTGCCATTACCTGGAACCTGATCACCTGGTACTTCGGCCTGCCCAGCTCGTCGACGCACGCGCTGATCGGCGGGCTCGTGGGCGCCGGTCTGGCCTCTACCAGCACGGTCCTGTGGTCCGGAATCGTCGACAAGGTCGTGATTCCGATGGTGCTGTCGCCCGCGGTCGGGTTCACCGGTGCGTTCCTGCTGATGGTCGCGATCCTCTGGCTGTTCCGGCGCAGCAATCCGGGCAGGACCACGCGCGGCTTCCGGATGGCGCAGTCGCTGTCGGCCGCCGCGATGGCGCTCGGCCACGGTCTGCAGGACGCCCAGAAGACGATGGGCGTCATCTTCCTGGCGCTGGTCACCACCGGCCATGCCCAGCAGAGCGACGGTATTCCGCTCTGGGTGAAGATCTCCGCCGCGACGGCGATCTCGCTCGGGACGTACTCCGGTGGCTGGCGGATCATGCGGACGCTCGGCCGCCGGATCATCCACCTCGACCCGGCCCGCGGGTTCGCCTCCGAGGCGGTCTCCGCCGTGGTGCTGTACGTGATGGCGATCGGCCTGCACGCCCCGGTCTCGACCACCCACACGATCACCTCCGCGGTGATGGGCGCGGGCGCCACCAAGCGCCTGTCCGCGGTCCGCTGGGGTGTGGCCAAGGGCATCGTCACCGCCTGGGTCCTGACCATCCCGGCGGCCGGCGTCGTCGCCGCCCTCGTCTACGGCCTGGTCCATCTGATCTTGGAGTAGGTTCCCCGGACCGGTTCATTCAGAATTCACTCATCGAGCCTACGGTCGATCCAGGTTGCTGATCGTCCGCCTAGGGGAAGTGATCGCGAATGGACCTGTCGTTCCTGGTCGTCGTGGTGATCGTCACCGCGTTGGTGTTCGACTTCACCAACGGGTTCCACGACACAGCAAATGCGATGGCGACCTCGATCGCCACCGGCGCACTGAAGCCCAAGATCGCGGTCGCGGTCTCCGCGGTGCTGAACCTGGTCGGCGCGTTCATCTCCACCGAGGTGGCCAAGACGATCTCGAGCGGCATCGTCGACGACGCCAAGGTGACCGTGCCGGTGATCTTCGGCGGCCTGGTCGGCGCCATCCTGTGGAACCTGCTGACCTGGTACGTCGGCCTGCCGAGCTCCTCGTCGCACGCGCTCTTCGGCGGCCTGATCGGCGCCACCTGGATCGCCTCCGGGAGCAGCGCCGTACATTTCGGCACCGTCGTACAGAAGATCATCATCCCGGCCGTGGCGGCCCCGATCGTGGCCGGTGTGGTGGCGCTGCTCGGGACCTTCCTGGCGTACAAGATCACCGCTCGCGCCCGGAAGAAGTCGGTCGAGGACGGGTTCCGCGCCGGCCAGATCGCGTCCGCGTCGCTGGTCTCGCTCGCGCACGGTACCGGTGACGCGCAGAAGACGATGGGCGTCATCACGCTGGTGCTGATCATCTCCGGCAGCCTGCACTCCGGCGCCAAGCCGCCGATCTGGGTGATCCTGGCGGCCGGTACGGCGATCGCGCTCGGCACTTACCTCGGCGGCTGGCGGATCATCCGGACGATGGGCAAGGGCCTGACCGAGATCGAGTCCCCGCAGGGTTTCGCCGCCGAGACCAGCTCCACCTCGGTGCTGCTGATCTCCTCGCACCTGGGCTTCCCGCTGTCGACCACGCAGGTCTGCTCCGGCAGCATCCTCGGCGCCGGTCTGGGCAAGAAGCTGGCCGAGGTGCGCTGGACGGTCGCCGGCCGGATGGCCGTGGCGTGGCTGCTGACGCTGCCGGCCGCCGCGATCGTCGGTGCGCTGTCCGGTGAGGTGGCGGACTCCGGCAACGCCGGTGTGGTGATCATCGCGGTCCTCGCGATCGCTGCCGGTGGCGCCATCTACGTGGCCTCCCGGCGCCGCCCGGTGACGCCGGAGAACGTCAACGAGTACCCGAGCTCGACCTCCGCCGCGACCACGCCCGCAGCGGCCTGAGAGGAGTACGGCGATGCACATCAACTGGGGTGCCCTCAGTGAGGTCGCACTGGTCAGCCTGACCTTCGGCGTCGGCCTGGCGGTGCTCTTCGCGTTCGGAATCACCGCGATGTCGCGGCGTGCGGTAGCGATCGACGAGAAACGGCAGCCGTCCTTCGTGGACACGGGCGTCGCTGCGCTGTGTTTCGCGGCCTGCCTGGCCGCTGTGCTCTACGGGCTGTACCTGATCATCCCGCAGTTCCACTGACCGAGGGCATGGCCTAGCTCTTACCGGTTCCAGCGACGTACAGCCTTGGTCACGTCCCTAGCGCGGATGGAGCCAAGGTTGTACTCCCATGCGGCCAGCAGGCGGCTGCCGAGCAGCTCTGCGTCCAAGAACGTGCGCGGGCGTACAGCGACCGCCCAGGTGGCCGCGGCCGCGTGTCCCTGCTGGTGGAGCAGGTGGTCGACGGTCGCCTCGATACGGCTGCTCTGTTCGCCCTGGAGCCCGCCGGTGGCCCACTCCTGCACGATCTGCGGGTCGTCGGCCGTCATCCGCGCCAGATAGGTCAGCGGGCCCCGCCAGAAGCCCTTGCTGCCGATGCTGTCCAGCGTCTCCAGCGGGAACCAGCCGTTCTGGTTGCGACGGCCGTTCACCGCGGACTCGATCTCGCGGGCGTGGTCGGCGGACAGATCCCGGGTCGCCCAGCCCACGAAGTACGCACCGGCGTCCGGGATGTGTTCGGCCACGTGCGGCGCGGGCGTCAGCGCACCGGGCTCGAAGAGATGCAGCTCCTCCGGTGAATCGAACACTTGCCTGCCCCCGCCTGCTCGAGTACGCGGGCCGCAGCCGCCGCCCGCCGAACAGGAACCCCCCCAGATGCCTGTTAGGTCAACGAATGCTTTCGTACCCTCGATCCGCCCCGAGGGTCAAGAGCTCCTCCGTCGTTCGGCCCGCTGGGCCAGCTCCTCGCGGTCCAGCCGCTCGGCCTCCTCCGGTGTCGGCGCGCTACCGCCGTACGCGGCCGGCAGCCACCAGGCCCCGGGCGGCTGCTCCGGGTACCCGCGGATGCTCTCGTCCAGCATCCCGCTCATCGTCGAGCGCAGCCGGGCGGTCGCCTCCGCCGGCTCGTCGTCCGGCGTCACGCTGATCGGCGCGCCGATGCTGATCGAGATCGGGCGGTGCCGGGTGAAGTCCCGCGCGTGGTCCTTCGTGAACATCCGCTGGGTGCCCCACAGGATCATCGGCAGCACCGGTACGCCGGCCTCCGCCGCCATCCGGACCGTGCCGGACTTGAACTCCTTCAGCTCGAACGACCGGCTGATCGTGGCCTCCGGGAACACCCCGACCAGCTCACCGGCCCGGAGAAAGTCGACGGCCGTCCGGTACGACGTGGCGCCCGCCTCCCGGTCCACCGGGATGTGGTGCATGCCGCGCATCAGCGGGCCGGAGTACCGGTTCCGGAAGAGCACCTCCTTGGCCATGAAGCGGACCAGCCGCCTGGCCGGCACTGCGCCGTACCCGCCGAGGATGAAGTCGACGTAGCTGATGTGGTTGATCGCGATCAGCGCGCCGCCGGTGTGCGGGACGTGCTCGGTCCCGGTCCGGCGGATCTTCAGGTCCAGGGCCATGAAGGCGGTCTTGGCGAAGCCGATGACGGGCGGGTAGACGAGGTCTCGCATGAGCCGACGCTACAGGCTTCGTACAGGCCGTCGCTGGATCACCAGACAGGACCTATACGGTGGGCGCTGACAACTACAGACCGCGGGAGCTCGCACCGTAGTGGGCTGAGAGGGCGGCTGGACCAGGAATCTGACCTGGCCGGCGCCGCCGACCGCCGAACCTGTCCGGGTAATTCCGGCGTAGGGAGCAGCACCATGGTCACTGTCAGCACCGGCCCGATCTCGGGGTCGGAGAAGATCTATCGCGGCGAGCTCGGCGTGCCGGGGCGTCGCGTCAACCTCACCAACGGCGAGTACTTCGACCTGTACGACACGTCCGGCCCGTACACCGACGCGGCCGCGCACATCGACGTACAGGCCGGCCTGCCCGCGCTGCGGCGGGACTGGATCGCCGCACGCACCGGGCTGACCCAGCTCGGGCATGCGCGCGCCGGGACGATCACCGAGGAGATGCGGTACGTCGCCGTGCGGGAAGGGCTCGATCCGGAGTTCGTCCGGGCGGAGGTGGCGCGCGGCCGGGCGGTGATCCCGGCGAACAGGTGCCACCCGGAGAGCGAGCCGATGATCATCGGGAAGAAGTTCCTGGTGAAGGTGAACGCGAACATCGGCAACTCGGCGGTCAGCAGCTCGATCGAGGACGAGGTCGAGAAACTCGTCTGGGCGACCAGGTGGGGCGCGGACACGGTGATGGACCTGTCCACCGGGAAGAACATCCACGAGACCCGGGAGTGGATCCTGCGGAACTCGCCGGTGCCGATCGGTACGGTGCCGCTCTACCAGGCGCTGGAGAAGGTGAAGGGCGACCCGGCGGCGCTGTCCTGGGAGGTGTATCGCGACACTGTGATCGAGCAGTGCGAGCAGGGCGTGGACTACATGACCGTGCACGCCGGGGTACTGCTGCGCTACGTGCCGCTGACCGCGCGGCGGATCACCGGCATCGTGTCGCGGGGCGGGTCGATCATGGCTGCGTGGTGCCTCGCGCATCACCAGGAGTCCTTCCTGTACACGCATTTCGCCGAGCTGTGCTCCATTCTGCGGGAGTACGACGTGACGTTCTCGCTCGGCGACGGGCTGCGGCCCGGGTGCATCGCGGACGCCAACGACGAGGCGCAGTTCGCCGAGCTGCGGACGCTGGGGGAGCTGACCCGGATCGCCTGGGAGCACGACGTACAGGTGATGATCGAGGGGCCGGGGCACGTTCCGATGCACAAGATCGCGGAGAACGTGCGGCTCGAGGAGGAGCTCTGCGGCGAGGCGCCGTTCTACACATTGGGGCCGTTGGCAACTGATGTGGCGCCGGCCTACGACCACATCACGTCGGCGATCGGGGCGGCGCAGATCGGCTGGCTGGGTACGGCGATGCTCTGCTACGTCACGCCGAAGGAGCATCTCGGGCTGCCGGACCGCGACGACGTGAAGACCGGCGTGATCACGTACAAGATCGCTGCCCACGCGGCCGATCTGGCGAAGGGGCATCCCGGTGCGCAGGCCTGGGACGACACGTTGTCCAAGGCGAGGTTCGAGTTCCGCTGGGAGGACCAGTTCAACCTCTCGCTGGATCCGGACACCGCGCGGTCCTTCCACGACGAGACGTTGCCCGCGGAGCCCGCGAAGACCGCGCACTTCTGCTCGATGTGCGGCCCGAAGTTCTGCTCGATGCGGATCACCGCCGACATCCGCAAGTACGCCGAAGAACGCGGGCTGACCTCGACCGAGGCGATCGAGGCCGGCTTCGCCGAGAGGTCCGAGGCCTTCCGGTCCACCGATCAGAAGCTGTACCTGCCAGTCGCGGACTGAGTACGCCGTTCCGGCCCGGGGTGCCGTCCTCCCGGGCCGGACACGGGGAGTGATCGGCTGAACCGATTCAGGTTTTAGCCTTCACTCTACGTGAATAAGACTGTAGCCTTAAGCCGTTCGGAAGGAGGTACGGGCGATGGTCTTCGTTCTCACCGTAGATCAGCGCGGCAGCCGAAGCACGAGTGATCTCGTACCCGAGCTACTGACCGCCCTGAACCGCCGGCCGCGGCGGACCGGGCTGTTGCGCAAGTTCGAGCGGACCGCCGGCGACGAGGTGCAGGGCGTGCTGTCGGAGGCCCGTGCGACCGTCGACGTGATCGTGGAGCTGCTCCGGTCGGACGGCTGGTACGTCGGCCTCGGCATCGGCGAGGTCACCGAGCCACTGCCACGCAGTACCAGGGCTGGCAGCGGCGACGCGTTCGTGTTCGCCAGGGAGGCGGTGACGCGCGCCAAGTCCAGCCCGCACCACGTGAACGTGGCCGGAGCGGATCCACACAAAGCAGAGCAGGTGGAGACGGTGCTGTGGCTGATGGCGTCCGTACTGCGACGCCGTAGCGAGCGCGGCTGGGCCGTGGCGGACCTGCTGGCCGAAGGACTCACCAGACGGGAGATCGGCGTGAAACTCGGCATCAGCCAGTCGGCAGTGACCCAACGGGCCCAGGCGGCCGGCTTCGCCGAGGAACAGCGCGGCCGGGCGCTTGCGGCGGATCTCCTCGAGCACGGGGTCGCTGCGTGACGGCCCTGGTCCTCTCGCTGACCGCGGCCGCGCTTGTTCTTGCAGTACTGGCGTGGATCCCCAAGTCGGGCTCCAACCTCGAGATCGCCGTCAGCGGCGTCATGCTCGCCTGTCTGGCCGCTGTCGGCGTACTGCTGCTGGTTGGCAACGGTGTGGCCGGCTGGGCCGAGCACTGGTGGGACGTGCTGCTCCTGGTCGCCGGAGCGCTCGCTGTCACCGGGGGAGGTCCGCTGACGACGTCTGTGCTGGCTTTGGCGGACAGGCGGAGTACACATGCCCAGTCGACGCAGAAAGCCGGAGAGGTCTTGCGTGGCGGCGCCCTGATCGGTGCGCTCGAACGGCTGGCCGTCTACGCCTCGCTGGTGTCAGGCTGGCCGGAGGGCATCGCGATCGTGCTGGCAATCAAGGGCCTGGCCAGGTACCCGGAACTACGCAGCCCTGACCAGCCGGCCTCTGTCACTCCCCAAGCCGTCGCAGAACGCTTCATCATCGGCACGTTCACCAGCGTCCTGTGGGCAGTAACCTGCGCGGGCCTCCTGCGCTCCCACTGACCTCAGGTCCGCACCACATACGTGTTGACGACCTTGTCGTGCCAGGTCTGCTTCTGGTCGTCCCACAGCGGCCAGAGCGAGTCGAAGAAGCAGGCGTTGTTGAAGACGCCGCTCAGGAATTCGCGGAGGAATGCCCGGCCTGCTCCGATGGGCTGGCCGGTTCTGGAGTCGACCAGGCGGAGGTGCAGGACGCTCTTGCCTACGCTCTGACCGGTCCTGCCTTGACGGAAGACCCGGTTCCACAGGCCCAGTCCGAGGCTGGCGAGCATACCGACCAGGAGCAGGATGAGGGCGAACGCGGGTGGCGCATCGTTCGACGAGTCGTTGGCCGACTGACTGATGGCCGCCCCGATCATCACACCGTACCCGATCAGGATCGGCACACCGGTGATCAGACCATCGATCAACGACGCGCCGACCCGCGGCAGCCAGTCCGCCAACGGCGGCACCGGCGGGCCATAGCCGTACCCGTACCCAGGCTGACCGTAAGGCTGTTGTCCGTAAGGCTGACCGTAGGGTTGCTGCCCGTACTGTGGGCGGTCTTCGGGTCGTTGGCCGTAGCCCGGTGTGCTCATCCGAGGGGTTCCGTTCTTTTCGGAAAGCGTCGGACGCCGTGGCCAGTTGCCGGCCACGGCGTCCGGAGGCTATCGGTGCGGTCAGACCTTGACGACGTACGAGTTGTTGATCTTGTCCGCGAACGTCTGCTTTTTCTCGTCCCACAGCGGCCACAGGAAGCCCAGGTAACACGGCAGGGCGTCGAGGATGTGGGTGATGTCGCGCAGGATCGTCCTGCCGATGCCGAGCGGCTGACCGGTGTCGGCGCCGACCAGCTTGATGTTGACGATCTTCTTGCCCCAGGTCTGGCCGGTCCTGCCCTGCTGGATCCAGCGGTTGTAGACGAACAGACCGAGACCGATCAGCGTGAGGATCAGGCTGACGATGGTCAGGCCGGTGCTCGAGCTGCTGCCGTTGCCGTTCAGGGCGTTGCCGATACCGCTCGGCACGCCGACGATGAAACCGTCGATCAGGTAGCCGCCGACACGCAGCGGCCAGCTCGCCAGCTCACCTGACGGCGCACCGCCGTACCCGTAACCGGCCTGCCCGTACTGCCCAGGCTGTCCGGGGAAGCCGGGCTGCTGCCCGTACTGTCCCGGCTGCTGCGGGTACCCGGGCTGCTGCCCGTAACCCGGCTGCTGCCCATACCCGGGCTGTTGACCGTACTGCCCAGGCTGCTGGCCGTAACCCGGCTGCTGCCCATACCCAGGCGGCTGCTGCCCGTACCCGGGCTGCTGCCCGTACTGCCCCGGCTGTCCGGGCTGCCCAGGCTGTCCCGGCTGACCGGGCTGTTGTGGGTCTTGCGGGCCGTAACCCGGCGGTGGCGTCGGAGTGCTCACGACGATCCCTTCTGGCGATGGTGCATTGAGGAGTGAGTTGCAGGCTAATCGTCGGACGGATCAGATCCGCCGACGGATCCCAGGAATTGAGAGATACCTTTGTGCGGTGAGCCTCTCGCAGAGCGTCGTACTCCGGCCTACCGGCCCGGTCCAGCCGCTGGACCGCCGGGTGTGGGGCCTGACCGCTGTCGGCGTCGGCGGCTTCCTGCTCGCCGGTGTCTACCAGCTGTCCGGCCAGCGGATCGGCATCCCGTGCATCCTGCACGCGACCACCGGCCTGAACTGCCCGCTCTGCGGGTCGACGCGGATGGCCGCGGCCATGCTCCGCGGCGACTTCGGCGGCGCCTGGCACTTCAACCCCGTGGTGTTCGTGCTCGGCCCGCTGATCGGAGTTGCCGTCGGCTACCAAGTGCTTGCCTGGGCGCTCGAATCGCTGCGCCTGGTCCGGCTGCCGCGGCTGCAGCTGAGCCGTCGCGCTGCCGACTGGACGGTCTACAGCATCGTCGCGCTGCTGATCGTGTACGGCGTCGCGCGCAACCTGTTCTGACGGCCGGGCGGGCGACAACTGCCGCCCGCCGCACTGCCTACTGGTTCTGCAGCCGGACGATCGTGCTGATGATGCCGATCACCAGCGCGACGATGCCGCCGATCCAGGCGACCCGCGCCAGCGTGTCGGACTGACCCTGCTCGCGGAACTTACCCTGCGCGATGACGCCGAGGATGATCGCGGCCGGGGAACAGCAGAACCAGCAGACGATGCCGATGATCGACATGATCTTCGGCGCGTTGCTCGGCGGTGCGGTGGCGCCGTAGCCGGCGTTCCCACCGGGGTACTGACCGTAGCCGCCGGGCTGCTGCCCATACCCACCAGGCTGCTGCTGCCCGTATCCACCAGGCTGCTGCTGGCCGTACGGACCGGGCTGCTGCTGGCCGTATCCACCAGGCTGCTGCTGGCCGTACGGACCGGGCTGCTGCTGGCCGTATCCACCGGGCTGCTGCTGACCGTAGCCGCCAGGCTCCTGCTGACCGTAACCAGGCTGCTGGCCGTAGCCCGGTTGACCTGGCTGGCCAGGCTGCCCGTACTGACCCGGCTGCTGCCCAGGATAGCCCTCCGGTCCGTTCGGGTTGTTCTGGTCGTCGCCGGGAGGTGGCGTCGGTGTGCTCACCGCGGTTCCCTTCTGAGAACGTCGTGGAATCAGCGCAGCCTATCTTTCCCACAGGTTCGCAGTCATGCCCCCACACCGTGCCCGGAAACCGCGACGGCCGCCGCGACAGGGCGTCGCGGCGACCGTTCGGCGGGTGACGGGTGGATCAGCCGAAGCGGCCGGTGATGTAGTCCTCGGTGGCCTTCTCGGTGGGGTTGGAGAAGATCTGCTTGGTCGGGGCCATCTCGATCAGCCGCCCCGGCTTGCCGGTCGCCGCCAGGTTGAAGAACGCGGTCTGGTCGGAGACCCGGGCCGCCTGCTGCATGTTGTGCGTGACGATGACGACCGTGAACTTGTCCTTCAGCTTCTCGATCAGGTCCTCGATCGCCAGCGTCGAGATCGGGTCCAGGGCCGAGCACGGCTCGTCCATCAGGATCACCTCGGGCTCGACCGCGATCGCCCGGGCGATGCAGAGCCGCTGCTGCTGACCGCCGGACAGGCCGGCGCCGGGCTTGTCGAGCCGGTCCTTGACCTCGTTCCAGAGGTTGGCGCCCTTGAGGGACTCCTCGACCACCTGGGTGAGTTTCTTCTTGTCCTTCATGCCGTTCAGCTTCAGGCCGGACGCGACGTTGTCGAAGATCGACATCGTCGGGAACGGGTTCGGGCGCTGGAACACCATGCCGACCACGCGGCGGACCGCGACCGGGTCGATGCCGTTGCCGTACAGGTCCTGCTGGTCCAGCGTCACCTTGCCCTCGACGCGGGCGCCGGGGATCACCTCGTGCATCCGGTTCAAGGTCCGCAGGAAGGTGGACTTGCCGCAGCCGGACGGGCCGATGAACGCGGTGACCGAGCGGGGCTCGATCGTCATCGACACGTCCTCGACGGCCTTGAAGTCGCCGTAGAAGACGTTGAGGCCACTGACCTCGATGCGCTTAGCCATATCGGATCGGAACCTCTCGCTATTTCGACTTGACGGCGCTGAACCGGGCGATCAGCCGGGCCAGCAGGTTGAGGACGAGCACCAGCAGGATCAGCGTCAGTGCCGCCGCCCAGACCCGGTCCGCGGCGTGCGGCAGGGCCAGCTCGGTACGGTCCTGGTTGATCATCGTCGGCAGTGCGCCCATGAAGCCGTTGAACGGGTTCAGGTTGATGTTCTTCGAGTAGCCGACCAGGATCAGCAGCGGCGCGGTCTCACCCATCACCCGGGCCAGACCGAGCATCACGCCGGTGACGATGCCGCCGAACGCCGTCGGCACGACGATCTTCAGGATCGTCTTCCACTTCGGTACGCCGAGCGCGTACGAGGCCTCCCGCAACTCGTCGGGCACCAGTTTCAGCATCTCCTCGGTGGACCGCAGCACGACCGGGAGCATCAGCAGCACCAGCGACAGCGACACCGCGAAACCGACCCGGTTGAAGCCGAAGACGGTGATCCAGACGGCGTACACGAACAGCGCCGCGACGATCGACGGGACGCCGGTGAGGATGTCGATCATGAAGCTGACCACCTTGGCGACCCTGGTGCCCTTGCCGTACTCGACCAGGTAGATCGCGCCGAGGATCGCGATCGGGACCGCGATCACCGCGGTGATCAGGGCCATGATCAGCGTGCCCATGATCGCGTGGTACGCACCGCCGCCGGCCCGGCGCACGGTGATGCCGCGCTGCGACTGGCTCCACCAGTCGGCGTTCAGCAGCAGGTGGTAGCCCTTGCCGATCACCGTGATCAGGATCCAGGCCAGTGGGATCAGCGCGATCACGAACGCCAGCACGATCAGCACGGTGGCCAGCGTGTTCTTGAACGCGCGGGCCCCGGACCGCCCGGTCAGGTCCAGCGCCTGCCCATCGTACGCAGGCTTGTTCTCTGCGATCGTGGTCATGCCGTTGCTCCTTCGGCGCGGCGGTTGCGGCGCGGCCGCTTCTTGGCACCCGGCGTACTGCGGTCGACGATGATCCGGGCCGCGGAGTTGACCAGGAACGTGACCACGAACAGCACCAGGCCGGCCGCGATGTACGCGCCGGTCTTCTCCGGCGAGTCGAACTCGGCGGCGTTGTTGGCGATCTTCGACGCGAACGTCTCACCGCCGGCGAAGATCGACGGGTCCCACGGGTCGTTGCCGTTCGGCACCGTCAGGATGATCATCACCGCGACGGTCTCACCGAGCGCGCGGCCGAGGCCGAGCATCGAGGCGCTGACCACACCGGAGCGCCCGTACGGCAGGACCGCCATCCGGATCATCTCCCACTTGGTGGCGCCGAGCGCCAGTGCACCCTCGCGGTGCGCGATCGGCGTCTGCGCGAAGATCTCCCGGCTGATCGCGGTGACCACCGGCAGGATCATGATCGCCAGCACCACCGACACAGTGAAGACCACGCCGACGTTGTCGCCGATCGGCTTCTTGAACACCGGGATCCAGCCGAGCCCGTCGGACAGTCCGTTGATCACCGGGAGCAGGATCGGCGCGAAGAACAGCGCGCCCCACAGGCCGTAGACGATCGACGGTACGGCGGCCAGCAGGTCGACCGCGTGCGCCACCGGAGCGGCCAGGCGTTTCGGCGCGTAGTACGTGACGAACAGTGCGACGCCGATCGCGACCGGTACGGCGATCAGCATCCCGATCAGCGAGCTGATCACGGTGGTGTAGAAGAGTGCGGCGATACCGAACTGCGGGTGGCTGCCGCCCGGGCTCCAGACCCGGGAGAACAGGAAGCTGCTCTTGTCGTCGGCGAGCGCCGGGATCGCCAGCGCCAGCAGGAAGATGCCGACGAACGCGACGATCAGGATCACCAGGCCGCCGGAGCCGCGGGCGAGCCCGCCGAACAACCGGTCGCCCAGGTGACCGACCGGGCCGAGGGCCAGTTCGCGATCGTCGCCGGCCTTGGCGGCGGCCGGCGTACCGTCCGTGGCCTCGACGCCGGACTCGGTCAGTACCTCGGTGGACTGCTGTGCTGTCGGGGCCGGATCCGCGGCCACCTGGTCCGCGGCCGTGCCGTCCGGCCGGTCGGGCGGTGCCGTGCCGTCTGGACTACTCATCGATGGTGCTCCAAGCGCCTGAATCGTGACGGGTGACGTCTGGTCTTCAGTGGCACGAGCCCCGGCCGCCTCCGATGACTCGGACCGGCCGGGGCTCGCATCAGTACTGCTTCGCGATCAGCTGATCGCCTGGATCGCGGCGTCGACCTTGGTCTGGATCTCGGCCGGGAGCGGCGCGTAGTTCAGGCTGGTCAGCGAGGACTGGCCGTCCTTGCTGATGAAGTAGCTCAGGAAGCTCTTCACCAGCGCGGTCTTCTCGGCCGGGAGGCCCTTGGTGCAGGCGATCTCGTAGGTGACCAGGATGATCGGGTACGCACCCGGGGCCTTGGTCGCGTAGTCCAGCTTCATGGCCAGGTCGGAACCGGTGCCGGCCGGCTTCGCGGCGGCCAGCGCCTTGCCGGCGGAGTCGGCGGACAGCTCGACCGGGGTGCCGGAGCCGTTGTCGATCAGCGCGATGCCCAGCTTGTTGTCGACGGCGTACGACCACTCGACGTACGAGATCGAGTTCTTGGTGCTCTTCACGCCCTCGGCGACACCGGCCGACTTCTCCTTGCCGGAGCCCGTGCCGGTCCACTTCTTGGCCGGCTCACCCTTCCACGCACCGCCACCGGACGCCTTCAGGTACTTCGTGAAGTTCTCGGTGGTGCCGGAATCGTCGGACCGGAAGAACACCGAGATCGGCGCCGACGGCAGCGTGACGCCGGCGTTCAGCTTGGCGATCGCCGGGTCGTTCCAGGTCTTGATGGCGCCCTGGAAGATCTTCGCGGCGGTCGGGCCGTCGAGGGTCAGCTTGGAGACGCCGTCGACGTTGTAGGCGATCGCGATCGGGCCGATGACCATCGGCAGGTCGACGGCCGGGTTGCCCGCGCAGCGCTTGGTGGCGGCGGTCATCTCGTCCGGCTTGAGGGCCGAGTCGGAGCCGGCGAAGTCCACCTGGTTCGCGTTGAACTGCTTGATACCCGCGCCGGAACCGGTCGGGTTGTAGTTCACCGTGACGTCGGCGCACTTCTCGTTGTACTTGCTGATGACCTCGTCGATGGCGTTCTTCTGCGCCGAGGAACCCTCGGCGTTCAGGGTGCCCTTCGGGCAGTCGGCACCGGTGGACGACGACGAGGCGCCCGGGCTCGAGGAGCCGGACGGCGTCGGGTCGCTGCCACAGGCGCTGAGGGCGAGGACGCCGACGGAAG